>CAMCDA010000045.1 GCA_945873195.1 Asaia bogorensis | reverse complement strand
GCACAACACCCCGGGGCGACTCGCGATCCGTGCGACGCCAGCGAAAAAACCGGTGAACACCATGCGATAGCCAGCCCGGATCTCCGATTTATGCCTCAGACTACCGGCCCGGCGACGCTGCCGGGATTTTGTTCGGGAATCCTGGGAAGACTCCGGCGTTGACGACATTGGCGGTGGAGTTGATCACGCCGTTGTAGTTGCCGTTGTTGGTGACCGTGCCAGTGCCGGCCCCGCCGTTCAGGTGGACGTCGCCGGTCAGCGTGCCGTTGTTGGTCACGTTCAGGGTGGCGACGCCGCTGTAGTTGATCGCCAGGCCCGAGAGCGCGCTCACCGAACCGGTGGAACCGATGGTCACGTTGTTCGCGGTGGTGCCGCTGTCGACCCAGATGCCGAAGCCGTTCGACCCCGCGCCGCCGCTGATCGCGCCGTTCACGGTGATATCTATGAAGTTGTTGCTCGATCCCCCGCCCGACGTCAGGCCGGCGGATTGCGCGAAGATGCCGACGGCGTTGGCACCGGATGTGGTGATCGTGCCGCCGGATTGGGTGATCCGCAGCACGCCGGCCGAACCGGTCGCGCTGCCGCCGCCCGTGGTGCCGGCGAACAGCGTGCTGCCGGAGGCCAGCAGGCCGCCGCCGCCGCCGATCGACTGCGCCAGGATACCAAAGGCGCCGGTGCCCGAGGTGTTGATCGCGCCATTGACGTCGATCGTCACCTGCCCGCCCTGGCCATTGCCGGTGCCGCCACCGGATGCCCGCTGCACGGTCATGGTTTGGGTCGGGAACCCGGCTATGCCGCCGCCGCCGCCGACCGATTGCGCGACGATCGCGTGCGATCCTCCGCCCGTGGTGGTGATGGAACTCCCGGCCGACAGGGTGACGTTCACGTCCTGCCCATAGCTGTTGCCGGTCGGCGAGCCCTGGGCGCCGAGTGTGTTCGCGACGTTGGTATTGTTCGGCGCGGTGAAGCCGAAGCCGCCGCCGCCGCCGATGCTCTGCGCCAGGATGCCGTAGGCGTTCTGACCCGAGGTCGCGATCGTCAGCACCGCCGGTACCGTCTGGCTGCCCAGCAGACCGATCGTCACCGGCCCGCCGATGCCGGAGGAGCCGCTGGCGCCGCCGACGGTCAGGTTGATCTGCTCGGTGATGGGGCCGAGCTCGTCGCTCAGGCTGCTGCCGGTGCCGCCGGTGCCGCCGCCGCCGCCGATCGACTGCACGATGATGGCCGCCGCCGCGTCACCCAGGGTGGTGACCGATCCCGTGCCGGTCAGGTTGACCGCGCCGCCATTACCGGCCGATCCGCCGCCGCCCGCATAGCCGCCGCCGATCGACATGCCGGGGAAGGTCGTGCTGTCCAGCGTGGTCGATCCGGGCGAGCCATCGGCACCATGGCCGCCGCCGCCGCCGATGCTCTGCGCCAGTAGGCCGAAGGCGCCATAGCCATAGGTGTTGCTGGCCCCGGTCGAGGGATCGGTGACGGTCTGGCCGGTGGAAATCGTGCTGCCCGCGTTCAGCGTGACCGTGACGTTCCCGCCGCTGCCGCCCGCGCCGCCCGAGCCGCCGATCGCGAAGTTCAACGCCGCGATCGCGCCCGCGGTGTTGGACACCGAGGTCCCGCCCTTGCCGCCGCCGCCGCCGACGCTCTGCGCGAACACGCCCTGCGCCCAGTCGCCGCGGGTCGTGACGCTGCCCGCGTTCGTGATGTTGACGACGCCACCCTCACCGGCCGCGCCGCCCCGGCCGCCGAGGGAAACGGTGAAGCCGAACTTCAGGGGGATGTTCTTCTCGATGATGTCGGAGAGGAATTCCCGCGTGCCGATCACGGCGCTGACCGGGTTGTCGGCGGAGGCTTCGGCGCCGGCCGAACCGGTCAGGCCGCCGCCGCCGCCGACGCTCTGCACGAAGACGCCGGTCGAATCGCCGCCCGACGTGAGCACGCTGCCCTGGCTCGTGCCGCCGCCGCCGCCGATGCTCTGCACCACGATGGCGGGCGCGCCGGAGCCGTAGGTGCGGAGGGAACTGCCGGAATACAGGATCGTGCTCGCGGTGCCGCCGACCGCGCCAGACGCGCCGACGCCGCCGACGGCCACGCCGAGGGTGCCGGTCCAGGTGGCGCCGAAGGCTTCCGTGGTGGTGGTGCCGAAGCCGCCATTGCCGCCGCCGCCGGCGATCGACTGGACCAGGACCGCGTTGGCGTAGTCGCCGTAGGTGGTGACCGAGGCGGTACCGGACGCGACGCCGTTCTGACCGCCGATCTCGGCCTTGGCGGTACCGCCGGGTTCGGCGCCGCCGCCGCTGCCGCCGACCGCGACGGCGATGTCGGCGGAAATGGTCTGGGTGCTGGTGGCGGAGGCGATGCGTCCATAGGACAGGGTGGCCGCCATGGCGCTGGAATCGCCGCCACTTCCGCCGCCGCCACTGATGGACTGGACCTTGAGCCCGTGCCCGCCCTGGCCCTGGGTGGTGACCTTGGTTCCATTGGTCAGCGCAACCGACACCGGGCCGCCGCCGCCGCCCGAACCGCCACTGCCACCGACCGCCGTGGTGACGCTCATGCTGTACTGGTTGCCGGTTTCGGGGCTGGGAATCGCCAGGGTCAGCGCATTGGCCGCCGCCGAACCACCCATGCCGCCGCCGCCGCCGACGCTCTGCGCGACGACGCCGAAGGTATCGACTGGCAGGGTGTTGGAGGGCGCGGTGATCTGGGAGATCGCGCCGCCGGTGCTGACCGTCACGCCTGATAGGGTCGCGGTGACCGTGCCGCCACCACCGGCGACGCCGCCGCTGCCCCCGACACCCACCGCCGCGCCGAAGCCGGCGCTGGCCGAGTAGCCGTAGCCCGCGCCGCCCGTGCCACCGCCGCCACCGACGCTTTGGGCGACGAGTCCGGCCGATTTGGTGTTCTGCGTGGTGACGGTTCCGCCTGTCGCGTTCAGCGTGACAGACCCGGCGGTGCCGCCGGCGCCACCCGAACCACCGATCGCCACCGAGACGACGACGCCGGTCGAGGTCGCGTCACCCGCGTTGCCGCCGCCGCCGCCGATCGACTGGGCCACCAGCCCATGCGCGACGCTGCCGCTCGTGGTGATGTTGCCCGATGTCGTGACGCCGGTCGCGCCACCCGCGCCGCCGCCGCCGCCCGCGCCGCCGATCGCGGTGAAGACGCCGCCGCTGGTCCCGCCGTTGCCGCCGCCGCCGCCGATCGACTGCGCCAGCACGCCGAGGGCGTAGTTGCCGGCGGTGGTGATCGTGCCGGACTGGGTGACGTTGACGGGGCCTCCGTTCGACGCGAAGGCGGCATCACCGCCGACACCCGAGAAATCGCCGCCGCTGCCGCCGTTGCCGCTGCCGCCGCCCACCGCCTGCGCGAGGATGCCGATCGAGCCCGCACCGCTGGTCGTGATGGTGCTGGTGTTGGTGACGTTCGCTGTGCCTACGGTGCCGCTGGACCCGCTGTTGCCACCCGAGCCGTAGATGCCCTTCTGGCTCGATCCGCCGGCGCCGCTCTGCCCGGTCATCGTCTGGGCGAAGATGCCGGGGGCGTAGTCGCCGACGGTGGTGATCGCGCCGTTGTTGGTGACGGTGACGGTGCCGCTGTTGCCGCTGGTGCCGCCCGTTCCGGCGATGCCGACGAAGCCGGAGAAGCCGATCGTGCCGGCCGCGCCGCCCTCGCCGCCGAGGCTGCGGGCAAAGACGCCGGCCGCGTCGTCGCCGGCGGTTGAAACACTGGCGTTGCTGTTGACGTTGACCGTGACGTTGTAGCCGCCGCCGCCTGTGCCGCCATTGCTGCCGGCGCCGCCGAGGCCGGCCCACAACTCGCCGCCCCCCGCGCCGGCGCCGCCGACGGATGATGCGATGATGCCGTGCGGCGGAGAGGTGCTGGAGGATGGCGCGCCGGTGGCCGAACCCGTCGTGGAAACGACGGTCCCGGAGGCCAGGGTCACGGTGACGGGTCCCGCCGGTCCGCCGGTGCCGCCATCGCCGGCGAAGCCCGCGGCCGAGGGGGCGTTGGAGGTGGAGCCGATATTGCCGCCTCGGCCGCCCGCGCCGCCAGCGGCGGTGGCGACGATGCCAGGGGCCTGGGCGCCCGTTGTCCGGACCGCGCTGGTGCCCTGCAACTGCACCGACACCGGCCCGGAATTGCCACCGCCGCCACCGGTGCCGCCATAGCTGGTGATGCCGAACTTGTCGTAGTCGGTGCCGATGCCGCCCTGGCCGCCCTGGCTGACGGCCAGAATGCCGGTGCCGCCGGCGCCGCTGGTGGAAACGACCGTGGTGCCGGCCAGGGTGACGGCGACCGCGTTCGTGGTGTTGGTCGGATAGCCCGTGCTGCCGCCATCGCCGCCGTTGCTGCTGTCCTGGCCCGCGCCGCCATTGCCGCCGACCCCGCCCGTCGCGCGGGCGATGATGCCGACCACCTGGGTGCCGGTTGCCGTGACATTGGCGCTGGTGGCGCTGACCGTGACCCCGTTGGTCGCGCCGCCGAACCCGCCATGCCCCTGGTTGTAGCCCGTGCCGCCATTGCCGCCGAGGGCGAAGGCGCCAATCGCGGCCGCGACGCCATTGCCCGGCGAACCGCCGCCCTGGATGCCGAGGCCGAGGTTCACCGTGCCGCCCGCATTCAGGGTGACACCGATTGCCCCAACCGCGCCGCCCACGCCGCCATCGCCCAGGTCGCCGTTGACCGAAGGCGTTCCGTTGCCGCCGACGCCCTGTGCGTAGAGCGCATAAAGCTCGGTCGCGGAGGCCCCGGTCATGGTGGTGGACACCCCGATCGGCGCGTTGTTGATGAAGGTCACGGCTCCGGCGGACCCACCGAACTGGCCGTCATTGCCGACGCCGGCGTTGCCGCCCCGGGATTGTGCCCCAACCGCCCAGAGCGCGCTTTGGATCGACAGGCCGCTGATCGTGATGGCGGCGTTGTTGGTCAAGGAAACGGCGCCACCCGCGGCGCCATTCGTGCCGTTCTGGCTGCCGTATTGCGGATTGCCGTTGCTGTCCGGGCCGCGGCTTGTGGTGCCGCCGCCGGTGCCGCCGGTGCTACGGGCGTAGACGACCGACGTCGTGGGCACCGAGAACGTCCCGTTCAGGATGACGGCCGCGTTGTTGGTGAAGGTGATCGATCCGGCGGTCCCGGCCCCGGCGCCGCCCTGGTCGTTGTCGGTCCCGGTGTAATTTCCGCCATCGCCGCCCACGGTTGTCAGGAAGATCGTATCGATCCCATAGCCGAGTGAACCGCCATTCCCGGTTTGGGTGACGGGGGCGGCGTTGATGAAGGTCAGGTTGCCGGAATTGCCGCCCGCGGTGGGGGCGTCGTGCTTGTCGGAGCTGTTGGTTCCGAACACGCCCGACAGCGCCCACGACAGGGCCTCGGTCCCGTTGTTGCCCGGGTTCACCGAGGTGGCGGGCAGCGGCACGGTGATCGTGCCGTTGTTGGTGACTGTATAGCTGGCGGAATCCGTCATATTCTGCTGGACGGTGGTCGTGTAGGTGCCCAGGGGCACCTGGCAGGTGGTTCCATTACAGGTGTAGGGCGCGGAGATCGCGGATTGGGCACGCGCCGTACCGGACAGGATCGCCACGGTCCCGACCAACCCGAGCAACGACCGCCCGATCAGCATTCCAAGCCGATTGCCCCGTGTCATCCTGTCATCCTCAATGTCGCGGTTTTTTTGGACCGTCGTTGGCGGTCCGCCTTTGTCTGAATCCTGGGAGGCGGAGCGCAGCACGCCGTGTGCCGTCGGCGCGCGGGTGCATTCTAGCGGCGATGCTGTCTCCCACCAGGGGGCGAGAGAATAAGAATTGTAACCTGGCCGTGGATCAATTTTGGTCCTCGATGATGCGAGGGCCGCCGGATCACCTCTCCGGGTCGCCCGACGCTTCAACGGCGCGCCGGCCGTAGCTGCGGAACCGCTCCCGCGCGGCCACCAACTCATCCTGGGTCAGCA
Source organism: Asaia bogorensis (assembly GCA_945873195.1). Classification (GTDB taxonomy): domain Bacteria; phylum Pseudomonadota; class Alphaproteobacteria; order Acetobacterales; family Acetobacteraceae; genus Rhodopila; species Rhodopila bogorensis_A. Next base: position 21,554 of record CAMCDA010000045.1, on the reverse strand, counting down.
GGCGTGGCGTCCCGGCGGCTCGTGCCATCAGGTATTGCCGGCACAGGCTTTCCAGCAGCCTGGCGCGGTCCAACGCCTGTGCGGGGTCGCGCCCATGCACGATCATGCCGTGATTGGCGAGCAGGCAGGCGCTGTGGCCCTGGATTGCCTCGGCCGCGTAGTCGGCCAGGGCGGGAGTCCCGAAGGTGACATAGGGCGCGCAGGGCACGGTCGCGCCGCCAAATTGCAGGACCATGTAATGAAAAGCGGGCAGGGGCTCCTGCAGGCAGGCCAGGGCCGTGCAGGCATCCGCGTGGGTGTGGATGATGCAGCCGGCCTCCGGCGTGGTCCGGTAGATCGCCGCGTGCATCGGCCATTCACTCGACGGTGTTGCGTCGCCTGGCGCGTCGCCGTCCAGTGTCATCACCACCATGTCGCGGGCGCGCACCCGCTCCGGCGCGCCGCCGGAGGGTGTGATCACCATGCTGTCCCCAGCGCGGAGGCTGACATTGCCCGAACTGCCCAGGATCAGGCCGCAATGCCCGAGTTCCTGGTACAGATCCGCAACCGCCTTGCGTTCAGAGCGCTGCTTCACATCAAGAAGACGCCCTTCCCGTCGGATTGCTTGTCGAACAGCTTGTAGGCCTCGTCGGCCTGATCCAGCGTCCACTTGTGGGTGAACAGCGCGTCCACGTCGATGTTCCGCTCCACGCAGAACTGGGCGCATTCGGCCTGGATGATGTTGGAGAAGGTCCAGGACCCGATCAGCGTCAACTGCCGGCGCAGGATATGCGGGCTGACATCAATCGTGACGTTGCCGCCTTCGCCGACGAAGCACATCGTGCCCCACACCTTGGTGGACTTGATGGCGTTCAGGCGCGCTTCCGAGTTCGACGACGTATCAAGCGTCAGGTCGGCGAAGCGGCCATGGGTCAGTTCCTTGATCGCCGCGACGGGATCGTTGGAACCGGGGTTCACGACCTCATCCGCGCCGAACTGCTTCGCACGCTCCAGGCGGTCGGGGTTGATGTCGAGCGCGATGACCTTGGCACCCTGCGCCTTGGCGAACTGCGTCGCCGCCAGACCGACCGGGCCCTGGCCGTAGATCGCGATGGTGTCGCGGCCCGAGATGTTCATTCGCCGCAGCGCGCCCCAGGCCGTGCCCGATCCGCAGGCGATGGCGGCGCCGGCCGAGAAGCTCAGTTCGTCCGGCAGCGTCACCATCGTGTTGGCCGGGACGCACAGATACTTCGCGTGGCCGCCATGGGAATTGGAGCCATACACCTTCACCGGCACTTCCTGGCAAAGCTGCTGCCAGCCCGACCGGCAATGCCCGCACTGCGCGCAGCCCTGGTAGTGATGGACCATGACGCGCTGGCCGACCTTGGCCTCGGTGGGCTGCACGCCCGGGCCGACGGCGGCGACGATGCCGCAGGGCTCGTGGCCGGCGATGGTCGGGTTCGGATTGGGCGGCAGGCCGGTCGCGTTCCGCTCCTGGTTTTTGGGCCGGCGATACTGGTGCAGATCGGACCCGCACATGCCGGAAGCCTTCATTTCAACCACAACCTCACCCGGACCCGGGGTGGGGTCGGGGAAATTCATGATCTCAAGATCCCGCTCACCCGTGAAGACGACGCCGCGCATGGTTTCCTCCGTTCCGCTGCGGGACAGAGGTTAGACCGGATCGGCGCGCGGGGGGAGAGGCCCGATGCGCATCGTGTATTTATTGCATTCCCTGAGATGTTGATGTCTTTTCGCGCCATGAATATGAACTGGCAATTGTTTGTCGCGTTGGCAGCCGTGAAGTCGCGGATTCCATTCAGTGACGTGTTGCGCCGGCTCAAGCGGCGGAAAATCGGCTATCGGCCCCATCCCTCCAACATCGGTTCCACCCTCGAAGATCTTGCTCGGCTTTACGCCCTGCTGCACGCCCAGGGCGGCCGGATATCCGGCACGGCACTTGAAATCGGGACAGGCTGGTTTCCGATCTCGGGCATCCTCGCGCGCCTGGCCGGGGCTGAACGGGTAATCCTGACCGATATCACGCCGCACATGGACGACCTGACCTTTGCCACCGCGCGGGAGATCGTGACGGAACGGCTGGACCAGATTGCCCCGCTGTTCGGCTTCGACGCGGCCGCCGCCCGTGCCACCCTGGCCGATGCACGGACGCCCGAGGCGTTGTGCCTCGACTATCATGCTCCCTTCCTTCTGGATGCCATCCCGGATCGATCTCTCAGCGTGATCATCTCCCGGGCCTGCCTGGAACATATTCCGGTGCCAGACCTGCGCCGGCTGATGGCCGGCCTGTGCGACAAGCTGCGTGACGACGGCTTCGTGCTGCATGCGATCGACAACAGCGACCATCTGGCACAGGTCGATCGCGGGATCAGCCGGTTGAACTTCCTGACCTGGGGCGAGCGGAAGCACGCTTTGATCGGGCGCCTGATGATGGCGGGCGAGAACCGGCTGCGCCACCAACAGTATGTCGCACTCTTTCAAGAGGCAGGCTACCAGGTCGTTGCCGAAGACCGGTTCGTTCATGAACCTACCCGCCAGCAGGTCGGGACGCTGGCCCTGGTGCCGCCCTACGATTCAATGACACCGGAGGAACTGGCGACCGTGACCTCGTGGTTCGTCCTGCGGCCGGCACGCTGACCTGACCGGTGTCGGGCCGCATCCTGGATGCGGCCCGTCGTCAGGATCAGCCCCGATATTCCGGCGTCGGGAACAGCAGCGGAAACGCACTATGCGCATGCGGCTGCGTCACCACCGGCGCGTCGCGGAAGATGTAGGACGGGTTCAGCTCGTTCAGCGAACGCGCGCCTGCCAGGGCCATCGCCACGCCCAATTCATGCTCCAGCAGTTCCAGCATCTTGATCACGCCCGCGGCCCCATCGGCGGCCAGCGCGTAGCAATACATCCGCCCCATCGCCACCGCGTCGGCGCCGAGCGCGATGGCTTTGACGATGTCGGTGCCACGGCAGATGCTGCCGTCGACGATCACCTTTGCCCGTCCGCGCACCGCCGCCATCACTTCCGGCAGCACATCCATCGACCCGCGGCCCTGATCCAGCTGCCGCCCGCCGTGGTTGGAGACATAGACGCCGTCCACCCCATGCTCACAGCAAAGCGCGGCGTCCTCGGCCGTCGCGATGCCCTTCAGGATCAGCGGGATCGAGTGGTTGTCCTTGAAGTGCTTCACGTTGTCCCAGGTGAAGCCCGCCTGCCATGACTGCCCGGTGGCGGTCGCGCGCCAGGGCTTCACGAAGCGCCCGGTGATGTCGCGTTCCCGGCGGGAATACGCCGCCGTATCGACCGTGATCGCGAAGGCGTTGTAGCCGTTATCGACCGCCCGCTTCACCACGTCGTCGATCCAGGCATCATCGCCGCGGACATAAAGCTGGAAGATCTTCGCGCCCTCGGTCGCCGCGGCCACTTCCTCCAGCCCCGGATGCGTGACCGAGCTGACCATGATCGCATTGCCGAACGCGGACGACGCGCGCCCCGCCGTCGCGGCCCCACCGGCATCGAACGACTCCAGCGAGCCGACCGGGGCCAGGATCACCGGAATCCGCAGCTTCTGGCCGAACAGCGTGGTGGAGGTATCGATCTTCGACACATCGACGCAAACCCGCGGCCGCAGCGCGAGCGAATCGAGCGCCAGGCGGTTGCGCCGCAGCGTCGTCTCGCTTTCGGTCGCGCCGACCAGATAGCCCCAGATGTGATCCGACAGCTTCGCCCGAGCGGCCGGGATGAATTCATGCAGGCATTGGAAATCGCCGGTCGGCTCAAACAGGTGCTTGGCCGCGGTCTGGTCGTCCATGGTTCGTATCCCCCTCTCGGTTCGCCCGCATCTCGCAACTTCGGAGGGGGAAGCGCAAGCCCCGCGCGTCAGGCGGTGGCCGGGGCGGCTTCGGGTTCTTCCGCGGGCCGGGTCTCGGGCATAAAGACGACCATGATCGCCACCGCCGCCGCACCGATCGCGGCCAGGCCGTAGAAGGCCTGGGATGTACCGACCAGGTCGGCGACAAGGCCCGCGAGGGTCGTGCTGAATGTCGCGCCGATCCCGGCCGCCAGGCCGATCGAGCTGATCGCCATGGTCAGATGCCCGGTCTTCCGGGTCAGGTCGGCGGCGATCAGCGGCATCATCAGCCCGAACACGGTGGCGCTGATCCCGTCCAGCATCTGGTACAGCACCAGCAACGGCGCGTCCGGCGTGCTGGCGAAGGCAATCGCACGTGCCGGCAGGGCCAGGAACCCGATCACCAGGATTGGCTTGCGCCCCCAGGGTTGTGCCATGCGTCCGGCCCAGGGCGTGAACAGCACCACGATCGCCTGCGGCAGGACGATCGTCGCCGAGACGGCAAAGTCGATCTCATTCGAGCGCTGAGCCAGCCCGTTCAACGCCAGCGGCAGCATGGCGGCGTTGGCCAAGTGGAACAGCACCGCGCAGATCGCGAAAATATGCAGGGCCGGGACCTCGAAGATGCACAGGAAACCGGCCCACGGCGCCACCGGCGCGTCCGGTTCGGCGGCGGTCGCCGGCGGCGCCATCTGGTCGACATCCCGCATCGCCAGCAGGAACCCGAGGGCCAGCAGGACCAGGCCGGCGGATGCGAAGAACACCGTCTGCTCACTGCCATAATAGGCCACCAGCCCCATCGCGCCGCCGGTGGAGGCGTTGCCGATCGAGGACCAGCGCGCATTGACCCCAAGGCGCGCGCCGAAACTGTCCAGGCCGCAGATCGCCAGCGTCAGGGCGGCGATGGCCGGGACGATCACCGCGCTGGCCAGGGCGTGCAGGATTTGCGCGCCCCAGATCGTTGGCAGGGTCGCGGGGGCGGCGAACAGCAGCGCGGCACCGGCCAGCGCGATCAGGGCGCCAGACACGGCCAGCCACTTGCGTCCGATCGAATCGACCAGCAGCCCGGCCGGCAATTGCCCCAGCAATCCCGCCGCCGTCCCGACGCTGAGCGCCAGGCCGATATCGGTATCGTCCCAGCCTTGCCGCGTCAGCCACACCGCGACGAACGGCCCGAAGCCGGTCTGCACCGCGGCGAGGCTGAAGTTCAGGCCATTCAGGGCGATCTGGCGGCGTGTCTGTTCGGCTGCGGCCACGGGCGTTCCTCGGTTGGGCGGATCCGTCCGCTGGCCGAGACTATGTCCGCGGCGCTGAAACGCGAAAGGCCGGACCCGAGGGTCCGGCCTTTGGTCATCAGCGGCCCGCCGCCTTGTCGATCAGGCTTTGGTAGACGTTCACATAGTCCTCGGCCATCCGCCGCGACGTCCAGCGCTTCTCGAACGTCGCGCGGACGGTGCCGCGGTCCAGCTTGTCCAGCTTGCCGAGCGCGTCCACAGCGCCGTCGATGTCGTTCACGATGAACCCGCTGACTCCGTCATCGATCACCTCGGGGACCGAGCCGCAGTTGAACGCGATCACCGGCGTGCCGCAGGCCATCGATTCGATCATCACCAGGCCGAAAGGCTCCGGCCAGTTGATCGCGAAGATCAGGGCGTGCGCGGCGGACAGGAAGGCGGGCTTTTGGTCGTCGTTGATTTCGCCGATATATTCCACATGCGGATTGGCATCGATCAGCGGCTTGACCACCGTGTCCCAGTATTTTTTGTCCGCGTCGTCCACCTTGGCCGCGATCTTCAGCTTCATCCCGGCGCGCCGGGTGATCTCGATCGCCCGGTCAGGCCCCTTTTCCGGCGAGATTCGGCCCAGGAACGCGCAATACTCCTGCTTGCCTGGCTGCGGCGTCAGCAGATTGGCGGGCATGCCGTGCAGCACGGTGCGGACCCAGTTCAGGTCCGGAATGGGCAGGCGCTGGTTGTTCGAGATCGAGACAAACGGCGCCGTCGGGAACATCGAGTAGGTGTCGACGAACTCGGGGATATCCAAACGCCCGTGCACCGTGGTCAGGAACGGCACCTTCTGCCGTGTGAACAGCGACAGCGGGAAATAGTCGATGTGGAAATGGATGACGTCGAACTCATCCTTGCGGGCGTACACGTCCTCCACGAACTTGTAATAGATCGCGACCCAGTCGGGCTTGCGCGGGTCCAGCCGGATGGCCTCCTTGCGCATCGCCGCGATCTTCAACGTGGGGTCCGAGTCGCCGCTGGCGAACAGCGTGACATCGTGGCCCATCTCCACCAGCGCCTTTGACAGCCAGTGGACCACGCGTTCCGTGCCACCGTACAGCTTGGGCGGCACCGCCTCAAACAGAGGCGATATTTGGGCAATACGCATTAAGACCTGCCTCGACCTTTATTGAGGTTTCCCAAGTAGCCAACGCCTCGTTTCTTGTGCTTGACTTCACTGCTCCAAGGCGCGATATCCACGCTCGGAATATGAAATTTGAATGTGGCGAAATGTCGGCGTCTTCCGCGCTGGAATTCGTCCGTGGGCCGGGGCCACGCCTTATCCCCGGGACAGGAGCCCGCCGCGATGGCGATAACCGCGTTTTCTGACCAGGCCGCGTCCACGACACCCGCCGCTTTTTCAACGCCCGAGCAACTGGCGAGCCTGCCCGGACTGCGGGGCCGGCCGCTCAAGTTCCTTTTCCATTACGTGCGCCGCCATCCGATCGGGCATCTTACGGTCCTGTTTTCCGTCCTGGTCGCCGTTGCGTGCAGCGTTTCCACGCAGTACGGCCTGAAGAACCTGATCGACATCGTCTCCCGCGGGCATGAGGCCGGTGATCCGATGGTCTGGGGCGCCTTCGCGTTGCTCTGTGGCTTGGTCGCGGCCGACAACCTGATGTGGCGCGTCGGCGGCTATGCCGCGCATCGGACCTATGTCGCGGTGACCGGTGATATCCGCCGTGACCTGTTCCAGCATCTCTCGGGGCACTCGCCGAGCTATTTCGCGGAAAGGCTGCCGGGGTCGTTGGCGAGCCGGATCACGGCGACATCGAACGCCGCTTTCACGGTGGAAAACACCGGGTCGTGGAACGTTCTGCCGCCCTGCGTGGCCGTGACCTTCGCGATCCTGTTCATCGGCTCGGTCAATCCGCCGATGGCGATGGCCCTGACCCTGTGCGCCGCGGTCCTCGGCTGCCTGATCTTCTGGCTGGCGCGTCGCGGCACCGACCGGCACCGCGTCTATGCCGCGCAGGCCGCCGCCGTGGATGGGGAACTGGTCGATGTGATCAGCAATTTCTCGGTCGTCCGGGCGTTCGGTGCGACCTTCCGCGAACAGGGCCGTATCGGCGCCCGGATGGAAACCGAAATGGCCGCGCGCCGGCGCAGCCTTTATTACCTGGAGCATCTGCGCCTGGTGCACGCCGTACTGACCGCGCTGCTGACCGCCGGCACCATGGCCTGGGGCATCATCCTTTGGCAGAACAACCAGGCGAGCGTCGGTGACCTCGTGCTGCTGACGGCACTGGCCTTCACCATCCTGCACGGAACCCGCGACCTCGCCGTCGCCCTCGTCGACCTCACGCAACACGTCGCTCGGCTTGAAGAAGCCATCGGCTCCCTGCTGATCCCGCATGAACTGCCGGATCGGGTGGACGCGCCGGTCATGAAGCCCGGCCCGGGCCAGGTAACGTTCGAGCACGTGAGCTTCGCCTATCCCGGCCGGTCGCCGGTGCTGTCGGAGTTCGACCTGGTGATCAAGCCGGGTCAGCGGGTGGGGCTGGTCGGCTACTCCGGCGCGGGAAAATCCACCGTGCTGGCGCTGCTGCAGCGGTTCTACGACGTGGCCGGCGGGCGCGTGATGATCGACGGCCAGGATATCCGCGATGTCACGCAGGACAGCCTGCGCCAGACGATGGCGATCGTGCCGCAGGATATTTCCCTGTTCCATCGGACGGTTCTGGAAAACCTGCGCTATGCCAAGCCCAACGCGACCGAGGCCGAGGTGATGGTTGCCGCCGACATGGCCCGCTGCCGGGAGTTCATCGAGGCGCTGCCGGAAGGCTTCAACACCATGGTCGGTGATCGCGGCGTGAAGCTGTCCGGCGGCCAGCGCCAGCGCCTCGCGATCGCCCGCGCGCTGCTGAAGGACGTGCCGATCCTGCTTTTGGATGAGGCGACGAGCGCCCTGGATACCGAATCCGAGCAGGCGATCCAGGCGGCGCTGGACCGGCTGATGGCCGGCCGCACGACGATTGCCATCGCGCATCGGCTGTCCACGCTGCAACGGTTCGACCGGATCATCGTGATGGATCGCGGCCGCATCGTCGACGATGGCAGCCCGCGGGAACTGGCGCACCGTCCCGGGCCCTATCGCGACCTGCTGGAGAAGCAGCGGATGGACCACTCCTCCGAGCCGGTCTGACCCCAGGGGACGTTCGTCCGCTTGTCGCGCCACCAACCCGGATGTAGGGACAATCACCAACAGGCGACCCGTCGGCTGACCCCCCGGCCGGCGGCGGCAACGACCCCAGGGTGCCATTCGTCCGGCCCCGCGCGCGCAGGAGTGTATCCGTTGAAGACACCATCCCGGTTCAGCCACCTCGTGCCGGCCTGCGCGGTCACCCTGGTGATGCTCGCCTCCATCGTTCCGACCAAGACCCAGGCCGCCAATCTTTGCACCGGGGAGTTCCTCACATCGCTCGTGCATCCGTGGCCGGCCGGCGTCGCGTTCAACGTGCCGTTCCGGGAAACCAGCCCGGCCACGACCGCCCGCGCCGAGGCGTTCCGGGCGGGGTTGCAGGGCGCGGGCATAGCGGTCGATCCCAATGGCAGGGCCGTGATGCACGTGGTGTTCTCGCTCCGACCCAGTCGTTCCGCGCCCGCGGCAGCACAGGCCGCGGAGGTCAACAGCGACATGAACTGGCGCCCCGGCGTGACCCCGTCCATGACCGAGCCCTCATTGGTCGGGTCCTCGCTGAACCTCACGGTGATCGTCAGCGACAGCAAGGCCTACCAGCAGATATGGATCGGCTCGATGGAGTGCGTGATCCAGACCTCCGATACGGAAGCCCTGGCGCGCGATCTCGGCGGTCGGCTGGGCCAGGCGGTGTCGGCTTCATTGCGGCAACGCTGAGCCGCCGGAAGCGCAACCCATTCGTCCGGGAATGCGTTATACTCCGCGCCGTCAGAGCATGGTCGACCTGAGCGTAAACGTCACAGGCCGCGAATCATGCGATCAAACAAAGAGCTAGAGCGCGCTCCCCCTTTCCGGTCAGGCTGAACGCGCTCTAGGGTCGGAGGGTATGATGCGCGGTCTGCGTTTTTTCGTCGCTTTCTGCGTGCTGGCGCTGGGGTTTTCCGCCCAGGCGGCGCAATTCCAGCTTCCCGGGCTGGAGCGTGACGCCGAGGCCTATGCCGGCGCCCTGACAGCGCGCAGCCCGGCCGGCGGGACTCCCGCCGCGCGCAAGGCCGCCGAACAGAAGGCCGGGGACGCCGAACGGAAGCGCGACTGGGCCGCCGCCGCCCTGGCGTGGGAAGCGCGGATCGCGCTGGGTGAGCCTACCGCCGAACAATGGATGGCCCTGTCCCTGGCGCAGATGCGCCGCACCCCGCCCGAGGCCGCGCGCGCCTTGCAGGCCGCCTGGCAGGCTTTCACCTCGGTCGAGAGCGGCGCGCCCGAGGTGCCGGCGCTGCTGCAGATGGCCGATGCGCTCAAGCTGCTGAACCGCCCCGCGCAGGCGATCCAGGCGCTGGCCGCCGCCGCCGAACGCGCGCCCAACGACGGGCGCATCCGCCAGTTGCTCGCCGATACCAGGCGGGCGACCGGGGTTCTGGTCAGCCGGATCACAACCGAGCCGGAAGCCGATCCCGCCCGCGCCTGCCTTGGCTTTTCCGTTCCGCTGGTGGGTCGGGATGATTTCGTCGCCCAGGATTGGGTGCGGCTGGAGCCGCCGGTCGCCGGCGCCGCCGTGACGCGGGAGGGGGAACTGATCTGCGCCTCCGGCCTGCCGAACGGAGAAACGACCAGGCTGATCCTGCGCGCCGGCATGCCCGGCGCCGATGGCCTGACCCTGCTGCGTGAGACCGCAGTCCCCGTGGCCATGGGCAACCGTCGCCCACGCATCATCTTCGACCAGCGCCTGTTTGTCCTGCCGCGCGGTCAGCCGCCCGCCATCAATCTGGGCACGGTCAATCTCTCGGCCGTCAAGCTGACCCTGGCGCGCCTGAGTGAGCGGAACATCGTTGCCTTCATCCGCGGCAACCGCCTGGGCGAGGAAGTGGAATCCTACGCCGCCGACAACATCGCCGAGGAGACCGGACGGGTCGTCTGGCAGGGCACCGCCGAAATCCCCCGCTGGCAGCCGAATCGCGTCGCCCGCACCGCCCTGCCGATGCCCGACGCCCTGACCACCGCCGGTCCCGGTGTCTACGCGCTGATCGCCCGTCCCGGCGACGGTTCCTCCCAGGGCTATCCCACCGGCGTGCAGATGATCATCCGCACCGACCTGGCGCCCACCGTCTGGCGCGGCTCCGATGGGCTGACCGTGCAGGTGCGCGGCTATTCCGACGCGGCGCCGCGCGCGGGTGTGCGGCTCGAATTGCTGGCGGTGAACAACGACATCCTGGCCGAGGCGACCACCGACGCGAACGGCGTCGCCCGCTTCGCCCGTCCGTTGCTGCGCGGGGAGGGGCCGATGGCGCCCCGCGCGCTGCATGCGTTCGGGCCGGGGGATGATTTCGTTTCCCTCGACCTGGACTCGCCGGCCTTTGACCTGTCCGATCGTGGCGTGACCGGCCAGCCGCATCCGGGGCCGCTCGATTCCTTCGTCTGGCTGGATCGCGGCATCTATCGCCCCGGTGAGACGGTCCAGGTGATGGCGCTGCTGCGCGACGCCGCCGGAGCGCCGGCCGATTTCCCCGCGCGCCTGACCGTGCGCCGCCCGAACGGCCAGGTGTTCCTGGAAACCACGCCGGTTCGGCTGGCGGATGCCTCCATCCATTTGCCGGTGACCCTGTCCAACGCCGCCCCGACCGGGATGTGGGTGGTGGAGGTGCGGTCCGACCCTGACCAGCCGCCGATCGGGCGAGCCGAGTTCCGCGTGGATGCCTTCGTCCCCGACCGCATGGCGGTGGAGCTTGGCCCGATGCCGGGACCGCTGGTCGCCGGCCAGCCCTTCACGCTGCCCGTGCTGGCGCGGTTCTTGTACGGCGCACCGGGCGCCAGCCTGACCGGATCGGCCACCTGGCGCCTGGTGCCGGATGACGCGCCGTTCCCCGCGCTCGCGGGCTATCGGATCGGCATGGTGGGCGAAATCTACGCTCCCGCCTCGCAAGTCGTGGAGCTGGCCGATACCGACGCCGAGGGGCGCACAACCCTGCCGCTGCGCCTGGACCGCGCGCCCGACACCACGCGCCCGGTCAAGGCCGAGATCGAGGTGGTGATCGACGATCCGGGCGGGCGCGGCTCCCGCGCTGTCGCCAGCACGCCGGTGCGTCCCGCCGGTCGTCTGATCGGCATCAAGCCATTGTTCCCGGACGGCGCGGTCGATGCCGGCGCCGAGGCGGTGTTTGAAATCGCCGCCGTCGATGCCGACGGCAAGCGGGTCGCCCTCGGCACCAAGCTGCGCCTGGTGCGGGAGCGTCCCGACTGGCGCCTGGTCATGAGCGGCAGCGTCGCCCGCTACCAGATCGTCTGGAAGGACGAACCGCTGGAGACGCATGACCTGCCCATCCCCGCGGGCGCGCCGGCGCGGTTTGCCAAGAAGCTCGATTTCGGCCGCTACCGCCTGGAAGTGACCGAGGCCGGTGGCATGGCGGCGACCTCCGTCCGGTTCCGCTCCGGCTGGGTGTCGTCCGGCGCGCCGGATGTGCCGGACCAGGTGGATGTGTCGGCCGATCGCGCGGTGCACGCGCCGGGCGACGTGGCCAAGGTGCATATCGCGCCGCCCTTCAGCGGCAAGGCCACGCTGATGGTGCTGACCGACCGCGTGCTGATGCTGCGGGACATCGAGGTCGCCGCCGGCGGCACCGATGTCGAGGTCCCGGTCGGCGCCGATTGGGGACCCGGCGCCTATATCGCCGTCCACGCTTTCCGGTCTGGCGCCGCCACGACGCGGCCGGCAAGGGCCATCGGCCTGACCTGGGTCGGTATCGACCCGGCGACGCGGAAGGTGGAACTCGCCCTGCATGTGCCGGAGAAACTGCCGCCGCGCGCCCGCTCCATCGTGCCCGTGCGCGGCACCCCTGGAAGCTGGGTCACCCTGGCGGCGGTGGATGAGGGCATTCTGCGCCTGACCAACTTCGCCTCCCCCGATCCCGCCCCGCATTTCCTCGGCCGGCGGCGGCTTGGGGTGGACATCCGCGACGATTGGGGCCGGCTGATCGCCCCGTCGGAGGGGGACGTGACCGTGCTGCAACAGGGCGGCGATGATGGCAGTTTCGTGCTGCCGGATACGCCGATCCGCACCGTCACGTTGTTCACGCCGCCGGTCCAGATCGGGCCGGACGGCAAGCTGGACATCCCGCTCGACATGCCGGATTTCGCCGGCCAGGTGCGCTTGATGGCGGTCGCCTGGAACGGATCGCGGATCGGTTCGGCCTCCGCCAAGGTGTTGGTGCGCGACCCGCTGGTGGCGGAGCCGTTGTTGCCCCGCTTCCTCGCGCCGGGTGATGAGGTACGCTTCGCCGTGCTGATGCAGAACCTGGAACTGGCGGCGGGCGATGTCTCGGCGACCGTCTCCCTCGACGGCCCCCTCGCCCTCTCCGACTCCGGGCAACTCACCGCTCGGCTGTCCCAGGGCCAGCAGGTGGTGCTGACAACACGGATCAAGGCAACCGGCGCGGGCAGGGGGATCGTGCGCCTCGATGTCCGAGGCCCGGATGGCTTCCAGGTCCAGCGGGAGGTCGCGATCACCGTCCGTCCCGCCCGCGGGCCGGCGGCGTTCCTGGCCGGTGGCGAACTGGCCCCCAACGCCGAGGTGGCGCTCAATCCCGCCCCCGAGCGGTTCCTGCCGAACACTTGGCGGGCGCAGGCGAGCATCGGCGGCCCGGTGCGCTTTGACGTGCCGGCGCTGGTTCGGCTGCTCGACGATTACGCGCTCCGCTGCCTGGAACAGGCCGCCAGCCGGGGCTTCCCGCTGGCTTTGCTCCCGGACGGTCCGCTCGCCGGACCGGATCGGGCGGGCCGCTTGCAGGACGCGGTGGCGCAGGTGCTGGATCGCCAGCGCTTTGATGGCGCATTCGGGATGTGGTCGGCATCGGGCGAAGGGCAGGGGTGGCTGTCGGCCTATGCCACCGATTTCCTGCTGCGCGCCAAGGCGGCGGGTGCCGCGGTGCCGGACCAGGCGATGCAGGACGCGCTGAAATTCCTGGGCGAGGAAGCCGACTCCCCGCGATCGGACGCGCAGGGGAAGGCCGATCAGGCCTATCGCCTGTATGTCCTGGCGCGCGCCGGCAAGGGACGGCCCGGCGGCGCCCGCGTGCTGGCGGAAAACCTGAACGCGCTGCCGACACCGCTCGCCCGCGCGCAGATCGGCGGGGCTTTGGCGTTGGCCCGCGACCGGCCGCGCGCCGAACAGGCGTTCCGCGCCGCGCTGGACGCGCCCGCCCGCAAGTTCTGGTTGGGCGATTTCGGCAGTGCGCTGCGGGACCAGTTCGCTATCACGCTGCTGTTGAAGGAAAGCGGCTTACTGCCTGATCAACTGGCGCGCCTGACCGAGCGTCTGCCGGCCGGCGACCTGGTGCCGGCGATGCTGTCGACGCAGGAACAGGCCTGGGCGATCGCGGCCGCCGCTGTGCTGGGCCGCGACGGGCGGCCGGTGCGGATCAGCCTGAACGGGACCGCCGTTGCGCCCGCCCCGGCATTGGTCTTGCCGCTGACTGGTCCGGCTGTCCTGCGGAACCTGGATGATCGCCCGGTCTGGCAGGCGGTATCGGTGACCGGCGTGCCGGCCTCGCCATTGCCGGCCGCGCGCAACCAGATGTCGATCCGCCGGAAGTTCCTGGCCATGGACGGCAAGCCGCTGAACCTGGACGCGCTGCGCCAGAACACCGTCTTCGTGCTGCTGCTGGAAGGCAAGGCCGAGGACGGGCAGGAGCACACGGTGCAATTGCTGCACGGGCTGCCGGCCGGGTGGGAAATCGCGGGCCGGTTCTCGGATGGCGATGTCCCCGGCCTGCCCTGGTTGGAGCAACTGACCCCCACCGACGCCCAGCCCGGCGCGGATGATCGCTTTGCCGCCGTCATGACCCTGCCGGCCAACAAGGGCGATTTCCGTATCGCCGTGAAGCTGCGCGCCGTCACGCCCGGCGCCTTCGAACTGCCGGGCGCGGAGCTGTCGGACATGTATCGGCCCGGCCTGTTCGCGCGTCAGGCCACTGGCCGGATCAACGTCCTCGCCAGCGAATGAAACCAGTCGCCCCATCGGCGACTGGTTTGCGTGCAGGGTTGCCCGGGGGAGGCAACATGCGGCTGCGCGCGAAATCATTAAGGTTTTCCCTCTCGCTGCTGGCGGGGGTCGCGCTTCTGGTGACGGCGGCGCTGGTGCTGGACCGCGTGTTTCCCCCCGACATGGCGCGCATGGCGGCGGTCGGGACGGAATTGCGCGATCATCGCGGCCGCGTGCTGGCGCTGCTGCCCGCGCCCGGCGGCGTGTGGCGGTTCCGCACCACCGCCGACCAGGTCGCGCCCGTGTTCCGGGACCTTCTGATCGCGGTGGAGGATCAACGCTTCTGGTGGCATCCCGGCGTGGACCCGCTCGCGCTGTCCCGCGCCGCGGTGCAATGGGCCAAATCCGGCCGGGTCATATCCGGCGCCTCAACCCTCTCCATGCAAGCCGCTCGGCTGTTGGAACCCCGGCCACGGACCCTGCGGTCCAAGTTGATCGAGATGGCGCGCGCGGTGCAGTTGGAATACCGCTTCGGCAAGCAAGGTGTGCTGGATATCTGGCTGACCCTTGCCCCCTATGGCGGCAATCTGGAAGGCGCGCGGGCGGGGTCGCTCGCCTGGTTCGGCGTGCCGCCCGAGGCGTTGGAACCGGCCCAAGCCGCCCTTTTGGTCGCGATTCCCCGCCGGCCGGAAGCGCTGCGCCCCGATCGCCACGCCGCCCGGGCCGAGGCCCTGCGCGCGCGCGTCCTCGCGATCGGGCGAAACGCGAACCTGTTCGACCTGGCCGAGGCGCCGCCGGTCCCCTCCGTGCGGATAAAGCTGCCGCGTTATGCCCCGCAGGCGATGGCGGAGCTGGTGGCCGGTAAGCCCGCCGGATCGGTGGTGACGACGACCCTGGATCGGCCCTTGCAGGCGGCGCTCGAACGGCTGGCAGCCGAACGTTTGGCGGGCCTGGGTGATCGCGTCTCGATGGCCATCGTCGTGGCGGATGCGTCCAGCCGGGAGGTACGCGCGCTGTTCGGCGGTGCCTGGGGCGATCCGCTGCGGGCCGGTAGCCTGGACCTGACGCGGGCCATCCGCTCGCCTGGGTCGGCGTTGAAACCCTTCATCTACGGGTTGGCGTTCCACGACGGTCTGGCGGCGCCCGACAGCGTGCTGGGCGATCTGCCGAGGCAGTTTGGCGGCTATGCACCCGAGAATTTCGATCGCGGCTTCGCCGGCACGATCACCGCCGGGGAAGCGCTGCGCCGGTCCCTCAACCTGCCGGCCGTGGCGCTGCTGGATCGCGTGGGACCCGTACGCTTCATGGCGAGCCTCAAGGCCGCCGGTGTTCGCCTGGTGCTGCCCGATGGCGCCGATCCATCCTTGCCGCTCGCGCTAGGTGGGGTCGGGATCACCCTGAGGCATCTGACGGCGCTGTATGCCGCCCTGGCAACGGATGGCCGGTTTGCGCCCTTGCGGTTGGAGCCAGGGCCGGTCGCATCGCAACCGCTGCTGGGCGGCGTGGCGGCCAGGATGGTGGCTGATGTGCTGACCCATCCCTTGCCCGGCGGCGGGCCGGCGGGCGTGGCCTGGAAAACCGGCACAAGCTGGGGCGGGCGCGATGCCTGGGCGGTGGGGTTCGACCAGCGCCACGTGGTCGGGGTGTGGTTTGGCCGGCCCGACGGCACGCCGATGCCGGGCGCGACGGGCCTGACGCTCGCGCTGCCGATGCTGGGGCGCGGTGCTGGATCTTCTGCCGCCCAATCCGCGCCACCCCGAGCGCCTCGCCCGCCCGCTTGCCATGCCGGGGGTGGAGGCGGTCAACGCCGATGCGCTCCGTCTGCTGTTCCCGCCGCCGGGCGCGGTGCTGTCGGCGGATGGGCAGGTGACGATCCGGGTGATGGGAGGTCGCCGCCCGCTGACGTTCCTGGTCGATGGAGTGCCCCTGGCGGCGGAACAGGTGCGGCGGGAGGCAACGTGGCATCCGGCCGGCCCGGGGTTCTATCGGCTGACCGTGCTGGATGCGGATGGCGCCGTGGCGCAGGCCCGGGTCCGCCTGTCCCATGATCGCGCGAGGACGCGAAGCGCGGTTCCGTAATCGGCCGGGTCTCCCGGTCGGGCATGGCAAAAACACCGAGCGACGGGGCGTTCCGTTAATCCCTGCTTAACCCCTTTGCGTCACCATGCGGCACAGGCCCGGACAAAACGCCACGGGCATGAACAACCATGCGCGTGTGTGCGGTGAAGGCCGGAAAGACCGGTGCTGTCCTCGCGCGCCGTCGTTTGGCAAGGCCGAGGGTTTTCCGTGAAGAAGCTGATCGCGGCGGTTCGGTGGCCGAACCGCGTTGCTCCATGGCTCCTCGCCAGCGTGGGTCTGTTGGTGGTCGTCGCCTGGCATGCGCCGTCGCATGGCGGGGCGCCGTCGTTGACCCTGTTCCAGGTGACGCGGGAGGACCCCGTCCGGCGCGCCGCGGCTCAGCCGCGGGAGGTTCTGGCGATCCCGGCGGTGCTGGAAACGCTCGGGCGCGTCGTCCCGGGGTCGGCAGCCCATGGCGTCGTGCAGGCACCGGTCCGCGGCTGGCTGGAACCGCCCGATAGCGGCTTTCCCATCCTGGGTGAAGCCGTCCGCAAGGACCAGATCATCGGCTGGATCGTGCCGGCGCTGGACCCGGCCGTGCTGGCGCAGGTCCGGCTCGAGATCATCAGGATGACGTCCGACATCCGCGCGCGGACCGAGGCGTTGGAAATCCTGCGGTCCTTCAGTTGGGTCCCGTTGCGCGAAAGCAAGATCTACCAGGCCGAGGTCAAGCTGGCGGGCCTGCGGGAGGAGCGGGACATCCTGCTGGAGACACTGAAGGCGCGCGAGCCGGTCCTGGTCCCGATTGATGGCGTGGTGGCGCGGACGGCGGCGATCCGCGGGGCATTCCTCGGGGTGGGGCAGGACATCCTCGATATCGCCGACCCCGCCGCCATCGAAATCGCGTTGCCGGCCGATGATCCCCGGGTGCGCCAGGCCTTGACCAGGTCGGCGGTCCTGCGCGCGGTCAGCGATGGGGCGCCGCCGCGGATGCTCAGCCTCATTGAGGTGACGGATCCGCCCTTTCCCCAGCCTCGGATGGCGCTGCTGCGCTTCGCGGGGCCGGCGTCGGACCTGGCGATCGGCCAGGCGGTCGGTGTCCGTATCGAGACCACGACGGCCGGCCTCCGGGACATGGTCGTCGCCGGCCGGATGAAGTGACCGGGCCGAAGACCCGACGCCCGCGCATATCGAAACCTTGAATACAGGAGCTTGAAATGGACCTCGGGACGCTGGCCATGCTGGCAACCATGCTGTTTGGCGCGGTTGTCAGTGATGCGATTCTGTTCGGCAAGACGATGCGGGTCGAGTTCGCGGTGCCGAAAGTGGTGGCGGAGCAGGGCTTCACCCAGGATGTCGCCGAACGGCTGTTCATCTCGGAGTTCGGACGCCTGGCTGATATCTCCTTCATCCTTCCGTTCCCGACGATTTCCCAGGCCAGCCAGGACAGTCTTCTGTCCATTGTCGCCAAGCCGCTGCGGATCGATCCGATCGCGGAATTGGTGCAGCGCAAGATCGGCTCGGATGTCGTGAGCATCCAGAACACGATGGTGAACGCGGGCGGCGCGACGAAATTCGACATCTACTCGGTCGTGACCGATGCGGGGGGATCGGTCTCCCGCCATGTCATGACAGGTGCCAGCGATGCGCCCGCGAAGCTCGTGGAGGGCATGGCGCGCCGTATCGCCTCTGACACGTTGCCCTATCGCGTGGCGATGTCCGACTACGTCACCGGCCTGCACGGCGACCCCAAGGGTTTCGAAATGGCGAGACAATTGGCGGAGCACGCGCTTGCCACCGGCTTCGACCGGTCGAAGGCCACGCAGCGGGTGATGCTGTACAATGTCCTCGGCTTGCTGAAGGTGCGGGAGAATGATCCCGCCGCGGCCGAACGGATCTGGGCAGAAGCGATGCAGGTGCCATTCGCGAAAGGCGCGTCCTATTCGATCGTCGCGGCCAATCGGGCGTTCATCGCCATCAGCCAGCGCGATTTCCGGCACGCGCGGGACATGCATGGGCTCGCGCTGGCCAACAAGGTGCGGCCGTACCTGGATTATTACGATGATCATCTGAAGTTCCTGGACGCCTTGATCAGTTGGGGCGAGGGAAACACGCAGGCGGCGGAGGACCAGTTCGCGGTCCTGGAGAAAGCCCTGATCGGCGACACCGCGCCGACCTACCTGGCGACGCTGCTATCCGCGCAGGGACGGACGGAGGAAGCCAAGGCCGCAACCGCGCGCGCGATCTTCATGAAAACCGTGAAGACGCAGCATCCTGATCTGGTCGGCAGCGTCTATTGGGTGGACCCGGTGAAGGGTGGGTTCAGGCGCCGGACGTAGAACGCGCCTCAAACGGGCACGTACACCCGTCCGTCGAACAACCGCCGAGCGGTGCGGTAGAAGGCACCGCTATGGGCGGTCCAGAGGCCGGAGGGGTCCTGGGTGACATCGGCATCCACCGTCAGGATGCCCGATGGCATCCCGATCCGCACGGCCCCACCCGATTCTGGCCCCATGGCCTGATGCGCCAGCGTGCCCTCGATCCGCGCCGCGACGGCGGTGCAGAGGGAGGCGGTCAGCGGCAGTGCCCGGTGTGGCTGACCGTTGGACAGGAACCTTGCGGTCAGGTCGACGTCTTGCGCGGCGATGGGTTCGCCCGACAGGGTTGGGGCATCCATCGGCGGGGCAACCATCCCGATGATCGGTACGCCATGGATGGCGCGGGCCGCATCCTCATGCGGTGCGATCCCCATGGCGACGGAGGCCGCTCGGCGGATCGCCTGCAACCGTTCCAGCACTGGGAGGTTGGCGTCCAGCGCGTCCGGCAGTTCCCGCCCGGTCAGGCCGAGGTCGCGGGCGCGGACAAAGACGCAGGCATTGGCGGCATCGACCAGGGAGACCTCGATCCGGCCCAGCCCCGGGACATCCAGCCAATCCGTCACGCGTCCGGTCGGCAGCAACCGCCCGGTCGTCGCCCCGCCTGGTGTCAGGAAATCGAGCCTGACCGGCGCCCCGGTGCCAGCCACGCCCGGGATCGCGAGTGTTCCATCCGTTGCCGCGCGCCCATCGACCAATGGGAAGGTGGAGCGGATGATCTTGCCCGTGTTCGTGTTGAAGATGCGGACGGTCGCGGTTTCGCCGTTCGGGCGCACGATCCCCTCATCCACCGCGAAGGGGCCGACGGCGGAGCTCATGTTGCCGCAGTTGGAGCGGTAGTCGACCGCGGCCTCCCGGATCTGCACCTGGGCGAAAGTGTAGTCGACATCGGCGTCGGGCCGGTCGGAGGGGGCCAGCACGCAGACCTTCGACAGCGACGAAACCCCGCCGCCCATCCCGTTCAACTGTCGCCCGCTGGGGTCCGGGCTGCCCATGGCGGCCAGGAAGATCGGGTCCCACGCGGCCCGCTCGGGCAGGTCGCGCTGGTGGAACATGATGGCCCGGCTGGTGCCGCCGCGCATGAAGACGGCGGGAAGGGACAGAAGGGGCATGGCGGGGCCTCCGGTTTTGACCGCTGGACAGGCGCCAGGGGAATGGCGGCCCTGGTCAGGCGGCCTGGGTCAGATCAATGCCGTCATAGAGTTCGGCCAGAGGGACCGCGATATCAATCTCCGGCATGGCGATGATGGCGTCCCGGGTCAGGATGTGGCCCACCCAGTCATCGCCGATCCGCTCGAACATCGTGGCCAGGATCTGGTCCTGGGAGAGGATGACATAGCGCCGGACGCTGGGGGTTGCGGCGTATTCTCGGTTCTTGTCATGGAAGTCGACGCGGGCGGTGCTGTCGCTGAGGACCTCGAAGATCACGACGGGATCCGTGACATAAAGGGCCGTATTGGCAACCGGCGAGCAAACCACGAAACCATCAGGGTAGCGCGCCGAACCATCGACCAGGATCTTGAGGTCGCTGCCATGGAAGTCACAGGGCTTACCCCGCAGCCGGCCGCCGACCGAGATCGCAAGGTTGCGCAGAATCGAGGAGTGCGCCGCCGTACTGCCCGTCATCGCCACGGGGGCGAAGCCGTCGAACTCGTACTTGGTCTCCTGCCGGCTTTCCCAGGCCAGGAAATCCTCGACCGTCATGGTCTGCTGAAGGGCCGCGCTCATGCGGGGAACCCTATCATGGGCAATCAGCGATGCACGATGGAAACCGGTTCGTGCAAGGGTTCCGCGGTCAGGAAGCCCAGGCGGTCATCCTCCAGCACCAGGCAGGTCAGCAGACCGCCGAACACCGCCCCGGTGTCGATCGCGATCCGGTTGTGTTTGATCACGGGAGTCTTCACCGGCGTATGCCCATGCACGACGACCGCGCCGAAATCCTGCTCGGAGTAAAGGAACGGCTGGCGCAGCCGCAGCAGATCATCACGGACCTGCTTGTCCAGAGGCACCCCCGGCCGTACCCCGCCATGCACGAAGGCATAGCCGCCTTCCCGGTGCATCAGGGACAGGCCGCGCAGGAATGCATGATGCGCGTCCGGCACCGCGGCGGACCAGGTGTCACGGGGCGAGTCCGGGTTGACGCCATAGCTTTCCAGCGACGGCCGCCCGCCGGCGAACAGCCAGTCGGTCGCGGCGGCGCGATCGCCCGACAGCGCCTCGATCATCGTGTTTTCGTGGTTGCCCAGCAGGTTCACCATCTCGGCGCCTGGCACCGGCGAGTCCCCGGACAGATGCTCCAGCACCCCGGCGGTATCCGGACCGCGATCGACATAGTCGCCGATGTGCAGCAACAGCGCCGATGCCGTCGGACGGCGCGCCATGTCCTTGCGGATCAGGGCATGCAGGTTCGACAATTGTTCGGCGCAGCCATGGATATCGCCGATCGCGTAGACGCGTCGCCCGGGGGGCAGGGCGGCGGGGGCCGGGGAAAATTCGATCATGCCAAACGCTATACCCGGTTTTCCGCGATTTTCCAGGGGCGCGGAACGTGCGCATACTGCGGAATCATACTCGGAGGACCGCAATGAGCATCCGTCCGTCCCGCCGCATGAGTTTGGGCGCCTTCGTCCACGAAACCGGCCAGCATGTCGCGGCCTGGCGCCATCCCGACGCCTTCCCCGAATCTGGCATGGTGTTCGAACAGGCGAAGCATGTCGCGCAGACCGCCGAACGCGGGTGCGATTCAACGTTGTGGGGAGTACTTTGACGCCTCCTCGATAAGGGAATCGGACCCATGGCGACGGCGAGCCTCAGCGACGAAGCACTTTTGGCGTTCTTCCACTCCCATCCGAATTTACGCGACAGAGTGATCTCGATCTTG
>CAMCDA010000044.1 GCA_945873195.1 Asaia bogorensis | reverse complement strand
ACGTCGGACTTGACCCAGCCGAGTTCGGCGCCGATATAACGCGCCGAGCCGTCGGGGTCCGGTGGCAGAGTGGTGATGCATCGGACTGCAAATCCGCGTATGCCGGTTCGATTCCGGCCCGGACCTCCACCCCTTTCCAGCCTCCATTGCCGGGAGTTGGTCGCTTCACGCCGGGAAACTGGGTATATTCGCTCAGATCGAAGCATGAGGCAGACAATGACAGCGACAGCCACGACCACGCCCCGGCTGCGCATCGGCGTCGTCGGCGCCGGCCATTTCGGCCGCTACCACGCCCTGAAGGCCGCCGCGTCCGCGCGCGCCACCCTGGTCGGAATCCATGACCGGGACACCGAGCGGGCGAAGACCGTGGGTTGGGAAGCCGGCGCGCCGGAGATGAGCTGGGATGCGCTGCTGGCCGCGTCCGACGCCGTGATCGTGGCCGCGCCCGCCGAGGCGCACCATCCGCTGGCGGCCGCCGCACTGCGGGCCGGCAAGCATGTCCTGGTCGAAAAGCCGATCGCCTCGACCCTGGAGCAGGCCGATGAGTTGGCCACACTAGCCCGCGTCGGCGGCCTGGTGTTGCAGGTCGGCCATCTGGAACGTTTCTCGGCGGCGTATCAGGCAATGGCCGGCCGGCTGGGCGCGCCAGCCTATATCGAGGCGGTGCGAATCGCGCCGTTCAAGCCGCGCGGCACCGATGTCTCGGTCATCCTGGACCTGATGATTCATGATCTGGACCTGGTGCTGGCTCTGATTGACAGCCCGATCGCGTCGGTTGAGGCCGTGGGCGCGGCCGTTGCCAGCCCGCACGAGGATATTGCGAATGCCCGCCTGCGGTTTGAGAACGGGGCGGTGGCGACGATCACCGCAAGCCGGATTTCCGTGCGCACCGAGCGGCGGATGCGAATTTTTGCCCAGGATTGCTATCTGGCCGCGGATTTCTCCGCGCGGAAGCTAACGGTGGTCCGTCGTGGCGAGGGGCAGAAACTGCCTGGCGTGGATGATTTCGGCATGCAGGAAGTGGCCTGGGAAGATCATGATTCCCTGGCGGCGGAACATGCCGCCTTCGTCGCCTCGGTTCTGGACGGCGCGCCGGTCCTGGTGGATGCGGCGGCTGGACGGCGCGCGCTGTCAGCGGCGCTGGATGTGGCCCGGGGCATGACGGAGGCGCGGACGCGGATGATGGCGTCGGGCTTGCTCACCGGGACTTGATCGACGGGGCCTGAACGCCCCGGGGCGCTCGCCGTAACGGCCGCCTCATGGACAGGCCAGCGAATCAAGTGAGAGCCACTTTTGTTGCCGCGGCGGCTGGTGCCCTCGAAGTTCCGCTACAAAACGCATGCACGAATTTCTCGGACGCCTGCCGTTCGAATCACGTGTTGGACTGATTTGTGGCTGCGAAGCCAGCCCAGAAATCGCGCTATTTTTCAATAATTTAAATCGCGAAAGCGGTGGTGGAGCCGAGGGGAATCGAACCCCTGACCTCCTGAATGCCATTCAGGCGCTCTCCCAACTGAGCTACGGCCCCGCTCGCGGAGGCGGCTCTATAGCCGCGCCCTTCGGAGGGATCAAGGGGTTCGATGCGCTTTATCGGATGCTTTATCGTCCGGCCTGTCGCGTGGCGGTCGTGGGGGCCTTCTCCGGCAGCCAGACATCGGTCCAGCCGACCACCTTCGCCGCATCCGTCAGCCGCACCTGCGTCCGTCCCGGGCCGCGCCGCTGCATGATCGTCACCGCCGTCGGCCCGTTCACCAGCCGACAATCCGCCGGTCCCACGCCTTCCTCCCCCTGCCGCCGAGCGGCCAGACGTTCCAGATCGCCCTCGGTGCGGCACAGGACCGCGCCAGGATCCAGCCGCGGCCAGGCCAGCGGCGCCGATTTCACGTCCGGCAGACGGGATTCGGGCTTCTTGGGCGTGAAGCCGGGCGCATCGATGATGACCTGCGCCATCGCGCCGGCCGGCGCCAGAAGCCCGGCGATCACCACGCCAAAGCCCAGGTGTCTGATGATACCCATGGTGTCTCCTATCCGACAGGGTGCCGACGCTCTCTATGAAGCAGCTTTCCGCCCCATTGCAACGCTGGCCCCAACGCCCAGGGGTTTGCCAATGGGTTTGCCCGAACGCCACGCCCCTGGCATGCTGCCCGCACGAAACGATGGAGACAAACATGGCGGACGGATGGGTGCGTGTCGCGGCGGCGGCCGATGTGGCGGAAGGTCAGGCGCTGGGCGTGCGCGTGGGCGACAAGGAAATCGCAGTTTATCATCTCCCCGGCGGCGATTTCTGCGCGACCGACAACGTCTGCTCGCATGAATACGCGCTGCTGACGGAAGGCTGGATGGAAAACGGCTGCATCGAATGCCCGCTGCACGCGGCCCAGTTCGACATCCGCACCGGCAAGGCCCTGTCCGCCCCGGCCGATGAGGACCTGGCGGTGTTCGAGGTGAAGGTCGAGGGCGGCGACGTCCTGGTCAAGATTCCGGGCTGATCACGATGGCGGCCATCGGTCCAATCGACTGCGACGTCCATCCGACCTGCCCTGGGATCAAGTCCCTGCTGCCCTACATGGACGACATGTGGCGGGAAATGGTGATCCGTCGCGGCATCGATGACCTGACGACGATCAGCTACCCCGCCACGAATCCGCTCTCGGCGCGGGCGGACTGGCGGGATGCCAACGGGCGGGCCGCCACCTCGGCGGCGACGCTCGGGGAGCAAGCGCTGGACCCGTTCGGGTCCTCGCACGCCATCCTGAACTGCTTGTATGGCACGCAGGCGGTGTTCAGTGAGGATATGGCCGCCGCCTTCTGCCGAGCGTTGAACGGCTGGATCGCGGCGGAATGGCTGGCGCGGGACCCACGGCTGCGGGCCTCGATCGTCGTGCCCATGCTGAACAGTGAACTGGCGGTCGAGGAAATCAACCACTGGGCGCATGACACCCGCTTCGTGCAGGTGCTGCTGCTGGCGAACGGGGAAATCCCCCTGGGCCGGCGCGGGATGTGGCCGATCTACGCCGCCGCTGAACGCCATGGCCTGCCCGTTGGCATCCATGCAGGCAGCACCTACCGCCACCCGATCACCCCGGTCGGCTGGCCATCCTATTTCACGGAAGACTACGTCAACCAGACGCCGGCGATGCAATCCCAGCTCACGTCGATGGTGACGGAAGGCGTGTTCGCCAAGTTCCCCAACCTGACCGTCGTGCTGATGGAATCGGGCGTGACCTGGCTGCCGGCGTGGGAGTGGCGCCTGACCAAGTTCTGGAAGGGCGTGCGCAGCGAAATCCCCTGGGTGGCCGATACGCCCGGCTCGATCGTGCGCGACCATGTGCGCCTGACGTTGCAACCCTTCGACGGCCCGCCCGATTCCGCAACCGTCATGCGGGTGATGGACCACTTCCGATCCGACGACATGATCCTGTTCTCGACCGACTACCCGCACTGGCAGTTCGAGGGGCTGGAGGCGATCCCCGCGGGGATGGACCCGGGCCTCGCGCAAAAGATCATGGCGGACAACCCGCTTCGTACGTATTCTCGGCTGAACCAAACGGCCCGACAGGAGCCCGTAGCATGACCGTGGACGTCCTCAACCGCTCCGCCGCGCAGGTGACCAACGCCTCGCGGCTTGCCATCTCCGACTGCGACATCCATCCCCGCGCGCCGGGGAAATCAATCGGTGGGGTCAGCACCTCGCTGTTCCCCTATCTCAGCAAGCAGTGGCGCGACCACATCACCGAGTTCGGCGTGGCCTACCGCCAGCAGTGGGAAAAGGGACCGGCCTTTCCGAAGAACCAGCCCGCCGCCAGCCGACGGGATTCCTGGCCGGAAAGCGGCGGCGGTCCTGGCAGCGACCTCAAGTTCATGGTCGAACAGCACCTCGACCCGAACAACGTCGCCCTCGGCATCCTGAACCCGTTGGGCGCCGGCCAGGGCGCGCAGAACGCCGATCTGTCGAACGCGCTGACCCATGCCACGAATGAATGGCAGAAGGCCGAGTGGACCTCGCTCGACAGCCGCCTCAAGGCCTCGGTCGTCGTTCCGTACGAAGATGGCTTGGCCTCGGCCAAGGAAATTGAACTGCGCGCGTCCGACCGGGATTTCCGTCAGGTGCTGCTGCTTTCGCGCACCGGGGAGCCGCTGGGCCAGCGCCGCTATTGGCCGATCTACGAAGCCGCTCAGGCCGCGAACCTCGCCGTCGGTGTCCACGCCTTCGGCTATGGCGGCTGGCCCGTCACCGGCGGCGGCTGGGCGTCCTACTACATCGAGGAAATGGTCGGCCACGCCCAGGCCCAGCAGGCTTTGCTGATCTCCATGATCTTCGAGGGCGTGTTTGAGCGTTTCCCCAACCTCCGCGTCGTGCTGGTCGAAGCCGGCCTCGCCTGGGGCGCGTCCCTGATGTGGCGGATGGACCGGCAGTTCGAGAAGCTGCGCCGCGAAACCCCGCATCTGAAGATGAAGCCCTCGGAATACATGAAGCGGAACGTCTGGTTCACGACCCAGCCGGTCGAGGAGCCCGAGCCCCGCATTCATCTGGCCGAGGCGATCGAGTGGATCGGCCATGACCGCGTCCTGTTCGCCACCGACTACCCGCATTGGGATTTCGATGATCCCGCGCACGCTTTGCCGATCCGGCTGGACGAAAAGCAGCGGCAGATGATCTTCCGGGACAATGCGATCGCCGTGTACGGCGCGCCTTGACGGTCACGGCCCGGGGACCTTGCCGCTTGTGACCCTCCGTCGCCTGTTGCTTTCGTCGCTGATGTGCGGCGCCCTGTTCGTGTCTGGTCCGGCGCCCGCGCAGATGGCGGGCGTTCCGGCCGATGTCGGTCGGGCGCAGTCCGAGGCATCCCGCGCGCTGATGGAAGCCGCGGTTGGCGCGCCCGTCCGGGTGATGTTGGCCGACCAGGCGACCTTGCGCCTGGATGGCGGCCTGCAATTCGTCGCGCGCGATCCCGCCAGCCGCTACCTGCGCGCCTTTTCATTGCCCGAGCCGGATGGGTTGGTCGGCATCTTCCTCTATGGCGGCCGCACGGAGCCATGGATGGCGACGATCCGCCTGGTCCGGGACGGTTTCGTGGATGCCAAGGCCGTGACCCGCTGGAGCGCGGACGATCTGCTCGCCAGCATCAAGGACGACGTCGCGAAGGAGAACAAGGACCGCGCCGCCAAGGGCCTGCCGCCGCGCGCGGTCGACGGTTGGCGCATCCCGCCGCGCTATGATGCGGAAACCAATTCCCTGCTGTGGTCGGTGCAGTCCTACGTCTCCGGCGTTTCGGCGATGAATGAGACGGACGCGACGGTGCATCTCGCGATCTTCGGCCGGGACGGGTATTTCCAGATCGACATCGTCTCCGGCGGCGCGACAATCCGGGAAAATCGCGGCGACATCGCGCTGTTTACGAACAATCTGCGCTTTGTCGAGGGCAAGGAGTACCGGGACTTCGTGTTCGGCGCGGACCCGGTTGCCCGTCAGGGCTTGGAAACGGTGTTTGACGTCTCAACCCTGCGCCATGTCGGATTTCTCGAATCCGAATTGGAGGGGGAGCGGATGATGATCTTCACCGTCGGCGGGGCTTTGGTTCTGGGCGCTGGGATCATGGCGGGCGTGCTCGCCGCCGCCAACAGGCGCCGCAACCGCCGAATCTGACCGGCGCCTGCGTTCGGGCGCATGGGACGATTCCCATCTCGACAGGGCCGTCCAGATATCCCAGATCAGCGGCATGGACATCACGCGCATCCCTGGCTCCCGCATCGTCACCGTCGCCCGCGCCGCGTTCGCGACCCCTGGCGTCGACTTCCTCTGCTTCGGCGAATCGGATCAGCCGAGCCCTGAGGCTGCCCATACGGCGGCGGTGGCGGCGCTGGCGGACGGGGTGACGCGCTATCCCGACGTGCGCGGATTGCCGCCGTTGCGGGAATCGCTCGCCGCCTATCTGACCGGGCTGCATGCCAAACCCGTGGATGAGAGCCGGGTGCAGGTCACGGCCTCGGGCATGGCCGCCGTGTCGATCGCCCTGGCGGCCACGGTCCAGGCCGGCCAGCGGGTTGTGATCCATAATCCGCTCTGGCCCAATATCGCCAATGCCATCCTGCTGCGCGGGGCCAGCGTCGATGCGCTGGATCTGATCGCGACGCCGGACGGACGCTTCCGGCTCGACCTCGATCGGCTGGACCGGATGATGGAGGGCGCGCGGGCCTTTGTCTTGAACTCCCCCAACAACCCAACCGGCTGGACCGCCACGACCGAGGAACTGCGGGCTATCCTGGCAATGGCGCGTCGGCGCGGCGTCTGGGTCATCTCGGATGAGGTCTATACGCGGCTGGTCTACGACGGCGCGCCAGCCGCCCCATCCCTGCTGGATGTGGCCGAACCCGATGACCGGGTGATCGTCTGCAACAGCTTCTCCAAAACCTGGATCATGACCGGTTGGCGCCTGGGCTGGATGGTCGTGCCGGCCGGCACGCGCGACAGCTTCACCGAGATCGTGGAGGTCAGCCATTCCGGCGTGGCGCCCTTTGTGCAGCACGCCGGCATCGCGGCGGTGGCGGATACCGATGTGGTGGCCCGGTTCCGCGCCCATTGCGCCACCGGGCGCGCGCTGGCCGGTGCGGCGCTGAGCGGGCTGAATGGCGTGCGCTACGCCGATCCGGATGGGGCGTTCTATGCCTTCGTGGGCATCGACGGGCTGCGCGATTCGCTCGATCTGGCGATGAAGCTGGTGACGAAGCATGGCGTCGCGGTCGCGCCCGGCATCGCGTTCGGGCCGGCCGGGGAGGGCAGCCTGCGTATCTGCTTCGCCCAATCGGCCGAGACGATGGCGCGCGCGATGGAGCGCCTGCGCGACGGGCTGCGGGCGGAAATGGCGGCGTGAAACCGCCGCCGAAGCGGGTTTGCGCTGTCTGCGGGGCGCCCGCGCCGGCCCTATTTCGCGCGCCGCAGCCGGAAAGCCCGCCCGACCTGGATATGCGCCCCGGGGAACCCGCGCGCTCCACGCTGGAGCGGTGGATGCAGACCTGCCGGCGCTGCGGCACGTCGGCGCCCGATCTGGCGGCGTTGCCCTCGGCGGCGCGAGATATCCCTCGATCCGCGGACACCCCCTTCCTCCGCCATGCCCAACTATGTGAGGCGCTCGGCGACCACGCGGGGCAGGCCGAGGCGCTGCTGCAAGCCGCCTGGTCCGTTGACGATACCAGCGGGGACGATGCCAACGAGGACGCCATCGCGTTGCGGCGCCGCGTGGCGGAACTTTGGGCGGATGCGACGGCGCCCGAGACGCGGTTGCGGCGCCTGGATGTGCTGCGGCGGGCTGGGGACTGGGACGGGGCCGAGGCCTGTGCCGCCAGTCTTGCGGCTCAGCCATTGGATGAAACCGCGCGGGCCGTGGTGACGTTTCAGCGCCGGTTGATCGCGGCGCGGGACGGCGGGCGCCATCAGATCAGCAGCGCCCTGCCCCCGCCGGCCCATGCGCCGCACGTGACCCATGTGCAACAGCGCCGGCCGGGATTGATGGCGCGCCTGTTCGGACGCGGCTAACCTGGCTTTTGCGGTTGCACCGCGCGGGCCTCGGCGAGGCCCCAGCCCAGGATCAGGAAGAACCATCCCCCCATCGGGATCGAGGTAAACCCGTTCGCGGCCTGCACCGGCCACATCTGCACCGCCAGGGACGCGAACAGGCCGACCCGCAGCGGATCCGGCCGGGACCATACGCCCCGCCACAGCGGCACCAGCCAGGCGCCCATCATCAGGCTGAACAGCCCCAGCCCCACGAATCCGCCATCGGTCAGCGCCTGCAAATAGACATTGTGCGGATGCACCCAACAAATGATCGCCCCGCCGCCATCCGCTTGCTTGCCATCGAAGCTCGGCCGGAAGTTCTCGGGCAGCGGGCAGCCGGTGCCGAACCCGTCATGCCCCATGCCTGTGACCGGGTTGTTCACGCCCACCGACCAGGCCCGCGTATAAAGCTGCCCGTAATGGGCCGAGGCGAAGTTCGCCATCTGGTCGCTGAACTTCACCACCAGCCGCTGATACGCATTGGGCGCCACGACGGGGGAGGCCGCCAGCAGCAGCCCCGTCATCACCGCGGCCACCAGCACCGGCACCCGCAATTGCCGCATCAGGACACCGGCCACCAACAGACTGCCGAGGGCCACCAGCAACGGCATCCTCTGCCCGATCAGCACCACCACGCCCATGCCGCCGATCAGCAGCCCTCCCCCAATCAGCGTGCCCTTCACTCCGGGCCGAGCGAGCAGGGCCGCGACGGCTGGCAGCAGGGTCGGCATCAGCAGGCGGGCGAAAGGGGGGCCGGCGCGGGGGCGGCCAAAGGGGCCGGTGAGTTCGCCATCCGGATAACGTGGCCAGCCATAGGTGTTCCGCCCAAACGTGAACTGGAACAGGCACTGGAAGGCGATATAGGCGGCCGAGGCAGCCATCACGCCATACAACCACCGGCGGGCGGCCTCGGCGCGGAGTACGCAATGCTCCATGGCCGCGATCAGGATGATGAAGCGGATGGTCAGCAGCGCCTGGGTCAGGGACTTCGTACCCCCCTCCCCCAGATGCAGCGCCGGGATGGGGGTGGAGCAGATGACCTGCCAGACCCACCAGGCCAAGGCGAAGGGCAGCCAGCCGGTGCGCAGCCAGGACCAGTCGCGGGTCACGGCGCAGCGCCCGAGGAAGCCGAGGCCAATCAGCGCGATCGTCACCTCGGCCAAGGCACGGGTGTGCATCAGCAGAAGCGGCGTCAGCAGCAGGCTGACCAGCATGACGCGGTCCAGCCGTTGCAGGGCGAGCGGCGATCGGAGGGCGATGATCATTGGGCGGGTTCGTGCCAGCGGCCCGGGCCGGCGGCAAGCCATATCCGCCGATACGGCGCGGGCGGCTCCTGGTTCCCCGGTTGCTCAATCCCCCCAACCATGACAAACGCCCGCCTCACGGGACGGGAACCACCCACCCGCGCGGGACCGAGGGAGGCAGCGTCATGGTTACCGAGACACCTGGGGACACCGAGACCTGGGACGAGATCACCGTGAAGGTGCTCAAGCGCCACAAGGTCGACCTGGTGACCTATGTCCCCGACAACGTCCTCCGCCCCCTGATCGAGGGCATCCACGCCGACCCGTTCTTCACCGCCTTCGCCGTGACGCGGGAAGAAGAGGGCATGGGCATCCTCTCCGGCGCCTGGATGGCCGGGCGGCGGGGTATCCTGCTGATGCAGACCTCGGGCTTCGCCACCCTGCCGAACGTGCTGGCCTCGCTGCCGATGGCCTTCCACATCCCGACACTGATGATCGTCAGCGAACGCGGCACGCTGGGCGAGTTCAACATCGGCCAGACCCTGGTGGGCCGCACGATGCGCCCCGTGCTCGATTCGCTGGCAGTGGAGCACTACACGATGAGCCGCCTCGATGAGGCCGAGTTCATCCTCGACCGCTCCATCGTGCAGGCGATGGCCACCCAATCCCCGGTCTGCTTCATCCTTTCTCCGCTACTGACCGGCGGCAAGAAGTTCGAGAAATAGGAGGACAGGCCATGGCATTTTCCCCCAATCAGCCTGTCACCCGCGACCAGGCGAAAGTGATGAACCGCTTCGACATCACGAAGCGGATGGTCGCCCTGCTGCGGCAGGAAGAAGCCGTCATCGGCGGCATCGGCTACACGAATTTCGACCTCTGGGCCGCCGAACGCCGGCCGCAGAACTTCTACATGCTTGGCAGCATGGGCCTCGCCGTTCCCATCGCGCTCGGCGTCGCACTGGCGCAGCCGCAGCGGAAGGTAATCGCCCTGGAAGGCGATGGCTCGCTCCTGATGCAGTTGGGCTGCCTCGGCACCGTGGCGGCGCGGGCACAGAAGAACCTGGCGATCGTGATCATGGACAATGGCGCCTACCAGATCACCGGCGGGCAGAAGACGGTCACCGACCAATGCGTGGACCTCGTGGCGGTCGCCAAGGCCTCGGGCTTGGCGCAATCGGCCTGGGCCGCCGATGAAAGCGCGTTCGAGGAGCTGATCAGCCTGTCGCTGAAGGAAGACGGCCCCTGGCTGATCGGCTGCCGGATCGACAACGCCAAGCCGGTGGACACGACCGAGCGCGACCCGCCGAAGCTGAAGGACCAGTTCATGCGCGGCATGGGCGTGCGGAAGTAGAACGCGTCCCACGCATTCCACCTATCCGCGTGGCAAGGGGCCGGAGGCGCCGTCAGGTGGCCTCCGCTGCGTTCGGCCCACGCGGCAAGATACTGAAACATCTCGCGAACCCGGGAGGCTGCATACCATGGCCAACCCGGGTCCTCATACAGCATGACGGCTGGCATGGGGTGGGGGTGAACCCGACACGGGGCCTCAACCATTGCCATCCAGGCCGGCTCATGCTTCTTCCCGCCGATTGGAGGATCCCACCCGATGAGTGATTACGTTTCCGGCCGCCACTTTCTGCAAACCCCCGGGCCCACGAATGTGCCCGAACGGGTTCTGCGCGCCATGGATCGGAATGCCATCAACCACCGAGGTCCCGAGTTCGCTGCCCTTGGCAAGAGCGTCATCGGCAAGCTGCGCCAGATTTTCCAGACCTCGTCCGCGCTGATCGGGATCTTCCCGTCGTCCGGCACCGGTGCCTGGGAAGCGGCGTTCGTCAACACGCTGAAGCCCGGCGACACCATCCTGACCTGCCGCACCGGCCAGTTCGCCCATCTGTGGGAACAGATGGCCGCGAAGATGGGCCTGGAAGTCATCGCGATCGACACCGACTGGCGGCATGGCGTGGACGCCGCCGCGATCGGTGACGCGCTGGGCGCCGACCGTGACCGCCGGATCAAGGCCGTCTGCGTCGTGCACAGTGAGACCTCGACGAGCTGCCTGTCCGATGTTGCCGCCGTCCGCGCCGCGATGAACCGCGTGGGCCACCCGGCGATGCTGATGGTCGACGCGATCTCCTCGCTGGCCTGCGCCGACTTCCGGCATGACGAATGGGGCGTGGACGTGACCATCGCCGGCTCGCAAAAGGGCCTCATGGTGCCGCCCGGCTTGTCGTTCACCGCGATCAGCGACAAGGCGCTGGCCGTCGCGCGCGCCAACACGACGACCCATCGCAGCTATTGGGACTGGGAGCCTCTGGTCGCCGCGAACCAGACCGGGTTCTTCCCCTATACGCCGGCGATCAACCTGCTGTTCGCGCTGGACGCGGCGCTCGACATGCTGATCGAGGAAGGGATGGCGAATGTCTGCGCCCGCCACGAACGCTATGCCGAGGCAACGCGGCGTACCGTCCGCGCGTGGGGGCTGGAGCTGCAATGCGCCGACCCGAAGGCCTATGCCCCGGGCGTGACCGCGATCCGCGTGCCGGAAGGCCACAGCGCGGACAAGCTGCGCGACGTGATCCTGACGAAGTTCAACATGAGCCTGGGCAACGGCCTGGGCCGCGTGAACGACATCGTCTTCCGCATCGGCCACATGGGCTACCTGAGCCCGCTGCAACTGACCGGCACCCTGACGGGGGTCGAGATGGGCATGCGGATCGCCGGCATCCCGCACAAGTCGGGCGGCGTGCAGGCGGCGATGGATTACCTGGCTGGCAACGCCTGAGACGAAGCGGCCCCTCCCACACGGGAGGGGCCTTTTTTCTATTCAGCGGCCGCCGCCTCGGGCACCCCAAGCTCCATCAGCCGAGGAGCAACCTCCCGCCCGAACAGCCTGATGTTGTCCATCGAGTCATGGTGCGACAAATCCCCGCCCTGCCCGAAGAACAGCAGGTGCCCCACCCCGCCCATCCGCGCGTTGAACGCCTTGAGCTGATTGAACACATCATCCGGCGTCCCGGCGAACACGGTTTCAGTGTCCATGAACTGCTGCACGGTCGCGGTGCGGTGGTTGATCGGCTCCCCGTGCCGGTCGGTCACGATGCGGTTTGCGCGCGCGCCGTTCTTCAGGATCGCCACGTTTGCGCCGATCGAGTTGTAGCCAGGCGGATTCGTGAACGGCTCATGCACCACCGGGGCGGTCCGCACGTAGTCGGCGATCTGGTCGGCGCGCCGCAGCCCTTCCTCCCGCGTGTTGCCCACGCCGATGATGGCGGCATAGGCGAAACGGTCCGGTCCGGCCTCCCACCCCAGCTCCCGCGCGCGCTTGCGATAGGCGTCGTACATCGGCTTGGCGAGGCCGCCCGACAGTAGCGTCCCCACGACATGCCCGCGTTCGGCGGCCATGGTGCCGGTTTCAACGCTCATGCCCGTCATCCACACCGGCGGAGTCGGCTGCTGGATCGGCCGTGGCCAGATGTTGACGTTGCGGTAGTGGAAATACTCTCCCTCCCAACTGAACGGGCCGGAGGTCGTGGACATCGCCTTCAGGATCAGGTCATGCGCTTCCCAGTACCGCCGCATCAGGCGCGCGGGGTTGGAGTTGGCGGGCGCGATCTCATACGGCGCGCCCTTGACCAGGCCCATTTCCAGCCGCCCGCCGGACAGGCAGTCGAGCCAGGCCATCTCCTCGGCGACGCGGACAGGATCGGGGCGGTTGGCGATCGGGTTGCCCAAGGTCAGCAGGCGGGACCGGGTTGTCTGGCGCGCGATCACGGCCAGGGCCATCGGCACCGAGACGGTCATGCAGGTGGCGGTGCTGTGATGCTCGTTCACCATGATGTCGATGCCGGCTTCGTCGCAGGCCATGAACTCATCAAGGTAACGGTTCAGCAGCTTGCCGGCCTCAACCGGATCGAGGTTCTCATTCGGAAAGTTCACCCGCAGGGACCCCCGATCGAGGCCCTTTTTCCAGGCCGGGTGATAGGCCATCTCGGAGAAATACCAGGTGCGCATCGCAAGGCTCCTGTTGTTCAGAGTGTGGCGGCGAAGGCTTCGACGTGTTCGGCGAAGGCGTCGGGCTGTTCCCAATGCGGGTAGTGGCCGGCGTTCGGGATCGTTTCCAGGGTGCAACCGACAATGCCGTCCTTCCACCCCTTGGCATAGGACAACGAAACGATGCCGTCCTGTTCCCCCCACAACAGACGCGTCGGAATGTCGATCCGGTGCAGCCAGCGGCGCAGACGCGGATTGTGCATGTAGGGCTTCCAGCCGAACAGAGCCAAGGTCTCTCGCCCGCGGGCGATCGCCGCGAGGTCGGTGTCCGGCAGGCTGGCATAGTCGATGCGCCCCTTGGCGGGATCGGCCCAGGCGAGGGTCATGAATTCCTCCCGCGTGATGCCGTGCATATCGACAATGTCACGATCCAGCACGCCGCCGACCTTGATCCCCAGGGGATCGGCCAGCACCAAACCGGCAAAGCGCGCCGTGTTGCGCACCGCCATTTCGGTCGCGATCCAACCGCCAAAGCAGTTGCCCGCCAGGATAGCACCCCCCAAATTCAGATCGTTGGCGAGATCGAGATAAAGATAGGCCAGATCATCAACCGTGCCGATCCAGTCAGGCAGCTCCGAGCCGCCA
This sequence comes from Asaia bogorensis, assembly GCA_945873195.1. Lineage (GTDB taxonomy): Bacteria > Pseudomonadota > Alphaproteobacteria > Acetobacterales > Acetobacteraceae > Rhodopila > Rhodopila bogorensis_A. Next base: position 14,122 of record CAMCDA010000044.1, on the reverse strand, counting down.
AAACCGGGATGATGCGGTGCGATCACGCGAAACGATCGGGCCAGACGCTCGATCCAGCCGCGGGCGGGCTGCAGCCCCTCGCCCGGATGCAGGAACAACAGCGGACGCCCCTGCCCGTGTTCCTCGATTTCGAGTCTGACGCCCGAAACAGTGAGCATTTGGCTCATGACGTCCTCCGTTCTGTTCGGACCGGAGTGTAGGCACTTGGCCAGCGGGTGCAACAGGCGCCGGGGCTCCGCCCCAGACCCCGGCAGGGGCGCTGCCCCTGCACCCCGCTAAGGGCGGAGCCCTTAGAACCCATTGGTTGGGGGGAATACAGGAGGGGCAAATCCGGACCTATCGCGGTCCGGGTTGGCCCCTCCTGTATTCCCCCCAAAGTACCGGTTCCAAGGGCTGTGCCCTTGGTGGGGGTTCAGGGGGCAAAGCCCCCTGATGGGGTCCGGAGCAAAGCCCCGCTCCTACTCCGCCGCCGCCGAACGCGACGCCGGCACGCCCAGGCGGAAGCCGTCATAGCCATTGGCCGCGATCGTTGCGCATTCTTCCCGGTAGCGGCCGACGCCGCCGATATAGGGCATGAACACGCGCGGCTTACCCTCGATGTTGGCGCCCATGTACCAGGACGCCGCGTTCGGGTACAGCGTCTTGTAGGCGGTCTTGTTGACGTGCTCGACCCAGGCGTCCTGGGCCTCGCGCGTCGCCTCGATGGTCGCGAGCTGGCGCGACTTCATGTGTGCCATGCAGTCGGTGATCCAATCGACATGCTGCTCGATCGAAACCATCATGTTTGACAGCACGGACGGGCTGCCCGGGCCGGTGATCATGAACAGGTTGGGGAAACCCACGCTCATGAGACCCAAATAGGTCCGCGGGCCCGCTTCCCATTCGGCCTCCAGCTTCAACCCGTCGCGCCCGGTAATGTCCACGGCAGTCAGCGCGCCGGTCATGGCATCGAAGCCGGTCGCGTAGACCAGCACGTCGAACTTGTATTCCTGTCCGCCGGTGATCAGCCCGTCGGGGGTAATCTCCTCGATCGGGGCATCGCGGATATCGACCAGATGCACATGCGGCTGGTTGTAGGTCTGGTAGTATTCCGTATCGACACAGATCCGCTTCGTGCCGATCGGATGGTTCTTCGGGGCCAGCAGTTCGGCCGTCTTCGGGTCCTTGACGATCGAGCGGATCTGCCCGCGCACGAACTCGGCCGCCTGGTCGTTGGAGGCCTGGTTCAGCACCAGGTCGTTGAACACCGCCATGAAGGTGGTGCCGCCGCTCTGCCAGCGTTCCTCGAACATCTTCCGGCGCGTGACGTCATCGACCTCCATCGCGCCGATGTCGTTCGGGTTCGCAAGCACGCCATTGCGGGTCTGGCGGGCCTCATCACGCCGGGTCGGATAGACGTCCTTCCAGGACTGGGCATAGGCGTCCGACATCGGACCGTTGCGCGACGGGATCGAGAAGTTGGGCGTCCGCTGGAACACCCAGACGTCTTTTGCCTGCTTGGCGATGACCGGGATCGCCTGGATGGCCGAGGACCCGGTGCCGATCACGCCCACGGTCTTGCCGGTGAAGTCCACCGGCTCATGCGGCCAGTGGCCGGTGTGGTAGACGTCGCCCTTGAAGCTGTCGCCGCCCTTGAAGTTCGGCTTGCGCGCGGCCGACAAGCAGCCCGACGCCATCACGAAATACTGCGCCGAGACGGCATCGCCCGCGCTGGTCCGCACCGTCCACCGGTTCGATCCGGCATCGAAGCTGGCGTCGGTCACCTTGGTGTCGAATTGCATGTCGCGGCGCAGTTCGAAACGGTCGGCGACATGGTTCGCATAGCGCAGGATTTCGGGCTGGGAGGCGAACAGCTCGCTCCATTTCCATTCCTGCTCCAGTTCCTTCGAGAACGAGTAGGAATACTGCATGCTTTCCACGTCGCAGCGCGCGCCCGGATAGCGGTTCCAGTACCAGGTGCCGCCGACGCCGGACGCCGAGTCATAAACCCGAGCCGTCAGGCCCATACCGCGCAATTTGTGCAGCAGGTACATGCCGGCGAAGCCGGCCCCGACAATCACGACATCATAAGCGGCGTTCTTCGGCGATGCGTCAGCCATGGGGGCTCCTTCGGTATTCTTGCTATGCCCGGGTCGATAAACAGATGGGCAGAAAAGTCAACTGACTGGTAGGTTTTCAGACCTTACGAGATACTGGACGCGCCCGCCCGCGTCGGCGACCTTGCGGCCATGACCACGCTCCTGACCGCCGAAGCGCTTTACGAAGCCGGCCGCCACGCCGCCGCCGCCGAACTGTGCCGCGACCGTCTTGCCCAGGACATCGACGACCAGCCCGCGCTCGGCCTGTACGGCCTGTGCCTGGTCGCCCTTGGCCGGCGCGCGGAGGGCATTGCCATGCTGGCCGGCGTCGATGATCCCGATGCCAGGATATCAACCGCGCTGTCTTCGGCCCTGCGCGATGTCGGCCTGGGCGCCGAAGCCCGCGTGCTTCGCCCCAGCCTCGCGTCCCCGGCCGCCGACGCCGCCGCGCAGGCACTGCTGCTGACCGGTAACGACCATCTGTTCGCGCATCGCCTCGACGCCGCCGAACAAGCCTATCGTGACGCATTGGTCGCCGATCCGGGCTTTACCGGCGCGATGGGCAATCTGGGCAACGTGCTGACCGCGCAAGGCCGGCTGGCGGAGGCGCATGAAACCTACCGCGCCGCCCTGGCTCTGGCGCCGGACAACGCCGATATCGGCTTCGCCTTCAGCCTGAGCCTCCTGCTGGCCGGCGACTTCGCGGAGGGCTGGCGCTGGTACGAATGCCGCCGCCGGGTCGCCGAAATGCGCTGGAACTACGACCGCCATCCCGACCTGCCGCAATGGCGCGACGGCGTGGACCTGACCGGCAGGCGCGTTCTGCTCACCGCGGAACAGGGCCGCGGGGATATGATCCAGCACGCCCGCCTCGCGCCGTTGCTGGCCGAACGCGCCGCCCGGGTCGTGCTGGAACTGCCCCAACCGCTGCATCGCCTGTTCGAAGGCATGCCCGGTATCGCCCGCATCATCGACCGCGACGCGCCGGCGGCCGATTGCGACATCTCCTGCCCGCTGCTCAGCCTGCCGCGGGTTCTGGGCCTGACGCTCGACCATATTCCACCGCCGGTCGTGACATTGCGCGATGATCTGCGCGCGCAATGGAGCGCCTGGATGGGCGAACCCGACGGGACAAAGCGCATCGGCTTGGTGGTGTCTGGAGAGGCGCGTCATCCGCACGACGCGCACCGCTCCATCCCGCTGGAGATGCTGCGCACGATCGTGTCTCTACCGCATCGGTTCATCCTGGTGCAGACCGAATTGCGGCCCGCCGATCGCGACACGCGTGACTCGATGGTGGGGCTGCGCTTTCCCGGTGCGGCGCTTACGGATTTCGCCGATGCCGCGGCGCTGCTCGCCAATCTTGATCTGCTGATCAGCGTCGATACCGCCGCGGCGCATCTGGCCGGCGCGCTGAATGTGCCGGTCTGGCTGCTGCTGGCGCATGCGCCCGACCACCGCTGGATGCTCGATCGAACCGACAGCCCGTGGTATCCGTCGATGCGGTTGTATCGACAGCCCGCCCCGTCCGACTGGGCAGCCGTCCTGGGGCAGGTGCAGCGCGACCTGGGGCGGCTTTAGCGGCTCGGTTTGCCCTGCCGGCCCACCATGGTAGCGTGCGATCAGAAGACGAAACGGAGCCAAGATATGCGTCAGATGGTGATGGTGGGTTTCCTGCAGGCCCAGAACTGCACGACACTGGCAAGCGCCTGGCGCCATCCGGAGGCGCGGACCGATTTCACCACCGCGGCCTATTACCAGAAGATCGGTCAGGTTCTGGAGGAAGGGAAGTTCCAGCTTGCCTTCTTCGATGATCGGCTGGCGATGCCCGACATCTATGGCGGCAACCCGGCCGAGGTCGTGGCGAATGGCGTGCGCGTGGTCAAGCTGGACCCGGTCGCGGCCATGATGGCGATGGGCTTCGGCACGAAATACCTCGGGGTCGGCTCCACCGCTTCGACCACCTATTACGAACCGTTCGACGTGGCCCGCCGCTTCCAGACCGTGGATCACATGATCGGCGGGCGCGCCGCATGGAATGTCGTTACATCCGTGAACGACGGCGAGGCGCATAACATGGGCCGAGCGGTTCATATGGAACATGACGCGCGGTATGACCGGGCGGATGAGTTCATGGAGATCGTGCTGCGCTGCTGGGACGCGTGGGACGATGATGCGCTGGTGGTCGACAAAAGCTCGGGCCTGTTCGCGCATCCGGAAAAGGTTCACCGGCTGGAATACAAGGGGAAGTATTTGAATTCCTCGGGCACCTTCACGGTGCCGCGTTCGCCGCAGGGCCATCCTGTGGTGATCCAGGCGGGGTCGAGCCCGCGCGGCAAGATCTTCTCGGCGCGCTGGGCGGAAACCGTGTTCGTTGCCTATCCAGACCTGGAGGACGGCAAGAAGCAGTATGCGGAGTTCAAGGCCGCCGTTGCCTCCCACGGGCGGGACCCAGATCTGTGCACCATCAATACGATCGCCTATCCGGTCGTCGCCGAAACGCGGATGGAAGCGGAGGACAAGATGGCGCTGATCGACACCCTGTACAAGGAAGTCGATGGCCTGTCGTTGCTGTCCGAGGCGTTGAACTACGACTTCAAGCGCAAGGCGCTGGATGAGCCGTTCAGCAGCGACGAACTCGACGGCATGTCCGGGATGCAGGCGATGCGGAACCGGGTGATGCAGGTGATCGGGCGCAACCCGACGCCGCGCGACTTCCTGGAAGTGACCCGTCGCGGGCGTCCTCGGGAAGCGATCGTCGGCAGCGGCAAGGATGTCGCGGATCATCTGGAGAAGTGGTTCGTCGAGCGGGCCTGCGACGGCTATGTCGTCGGCGGCACGCACACGCCGGGCACGTTCGAGGATTTCGTGAAGTATGCGATCCCGGAACTGCAGAAGCGCGGCCTGTACCGCAAGGAATACGCCGGCGCCACGCTGCGGGAGAACCTGGGGCTATCACGCATGACGAAGAAGGAATGGGGGCTGGCCTGAGTCGCCGCGATGTCGCGCAAGACCGTCCTGATCGCCGGCGCCACCGGCCTGGTTGGCTACGCGGCGCTGAAGCATTTTGGCGCCGAACCCGACACGCGGGTGATCGCCCTGTCGCGCCGCGTGCCGCATGCCCTGCACGGGGCCACGCATATCCCGCTCGATCTGACGGATCGCGCGGCGTGTGAGGCCTCGGCCGCGTCCCTGACTGATGTCACCCATCTGGTCTACGCGGCGCTGTTTGAATTGCCGGGCCTGGTGGATGGCTGGCGCAACGACGCGCAGATCGAGACCAACGACCGCATGCTGCGGAACCTGCTGGAACCGCTGATGCACGCCGCGCCGAACCTGCGGCACGTCACGCTGCTGCAAGGCACCAAGGCCTATGGCGTGCATGTCCGCCCCCTGACCGTGCCCGCCCGCGAAGGCCGGTCGGAAATGCGCGAGCAGCCGAATTTCTACTGGAACCAGGAAGACTATCTGCGAGCGCAGCAGCCCGGGTCATCCTGGCACTTCACCATCCTGCGCCCCGTGCTGATCGTGGGGGAGGCGATTGGCGGCGCCATGAACCTGATCCCGGCCCTCGGCGTGCATGCGGCGCTGATGCGGGAGGCCGGCACCGCCCTGCCTTACCCCGGCGGTCCGCCCCGTGTCGGGCAGGCGGTCGACGCCGACCTGCTGGCCCGCGCCATCGGCTGGTCCGGCGACTCCCCAGCCGCGCGCAATGAAACCTTCAACGTCACCAATGGCGATGTCTTCGTGTGGGAGAATGTCTGGCCCGCGATCGCCGACGCCTGCGGCATGCGTGCCGCCCCGCCCGCGCCGTTTTCCTTGCGGGCTCATCTCGGTTCGCCGATGTGGGACGCGATCCGCGCCCGCCACGGCCTGACATCGCCCGGCATGGCCGATTTCGTCGGCCTGTCGCTGGAATACGCCGACTACCAGATGCGGTACGGGCAGAAAGCCCCCGGCCCCGCCGCGATCGTGTCCACGATCAAGATCATGCAGGCCGGGTTCACCGAGGTCATGGACACCGAGGCGATGTTCCGGAAGTGGTTCCAGGTCTATCGCGACCGGGGCTGGCTGCCGCCCTTGGGCTGACCCGTGGTCAGCCCTTGGTGATGCGGTCGATCTCGGCCAGGTCCTCGGCGCTGATCGCCCAGGTCCCGGCCTTGACGTTCTGATCCAGCTGTTCGGGCTGAGTCGCGCCGGCGATCACGCTGGTGACCGGCGCCTGCGCCAGCAGCCAGGAAAACGCGAGTTCCAGCATCGTCCGCCCGCGGGCCTCCGCGAAGTCGGCCAATTGTTCGGCGATCACCCAGTTCCGCTCGGTCAGATAGCGGTCGGCCAGGCGCGCGGTCTTGGTCAGGCGCGCGCCGTCCGGCATGGCGGCATTGCGGCGGTATTTCCCGGTCAGCAACCCGCTGGCGAGCGGGAAATAGGGCAGCATCCCTATCCCGTATTTCCGGCTGGCCGGCATCAGTTCGGCCTCGGGCTTGCGGAACACCAGCGAATACTCGTCCTGATGCGACACGAACGGGTTGAGCCCATGCGTGCGCGCGGTCCAGGCCGCCTCCACCACTTGCCAGGCGGCGTAGTTCGAGCAGCCAATGTAGCGAACCTTGCCTTGCCGTACCAGGTCATCCAGTGCGCGCAATGTTTCCTCGATCGGGGTGCGCGCGTCGGTCTGGTGCATCTGATACAGGTCGATCCAGTCGGTCCGCAGCCGGCGCAGGCTGTCCTCGACCGCCTGCATGATATAGCGGCGGGCGCCACCGACCTTCACGTCCACATCATCCATCGGCATGCCGAACTTGGTCGCCAGCACGATGCGCTTCCGGTCATCGCCGAGGATCTGGCCCATCAGCGTCTCCGATCCGCCGCGCTCGCCATAGGTATCGGCGGTGTCGAACAGCGTGATGCCCAGGTCCAGCGCCTTGTGGATCACCTTGCGCGTGGCCTCCAGATCGATCCGGCCTCCGAAATTGTTGCAGCCGAGGCCGATGGTCGAAACACGCAGGCCGGATTGGCCGAGGTTGCGGAGTTGCATATCGCGGGTTCCCTGGGACGGATGACGGATCGGACATTCCACCCATTCCGCCGCCGGGGTCAAACACCGCGCAGCATGCGATCGTGACGCGGTTCGGGACGAACACCAGGCCGCTGGTCATCGATGAACGGCCGGTCGAACCGGGTGGCCCATTCCTGGATTACCGTCCGGCGCAAGAACAGAACGCGTCTCATTCCATTTACAATTATCACGCCGAACCCGGAACGAACCAAGTACCAGCCGCCCGCCGGTCGCCGGAATTCTCGAACCCGAACCGTGGTTTGGGTGTTTCCAGACTTTGTGTTACCCAGGTGGACACAGAGGAGGAGCATCCATGTTCAAGCAATTCATGACCGCGGCCTGCGCGGCAACCATCAGCCTTCCCATGGTGGCCACCGACGCCCGCGCCCAGGACGTCAAGCTGCCGCCGAGCCTGACTGTCACGGCGTATGACACGGGGTCATCGGGCTTCAATATCGCGGTCGCTGTCGGCAAGACCTTCAAGGACAAGTACGGCACCGACCTGCGTGTGCTACCCGCCGGCAACGATGTCGCCCGCCTGCAACCACTGCGCGGCGGCCGAGCACAGTTCTCATCCATGGGCATCGGTATCTACTACGCCCAGGAAGCCGTGTTTGAATTCGCGGTGAAGGAATGGGGGCCGCAGAAGCTCCAGTTGATGTATTCGTCAACCGACTGCAATGGAGCGGCGCTTGGTGTCGCCAAGGACCTGGGCGTCAAGGAGCTCAAGGACCTCAAGGGCAAGCGGATCGCGATGATCGTCGGTTCACCCGCGCTCAATCAGAACGTGTTCGCCGCCCTGACCTTCGGCGGGCTGACCCCGGCGGATGTGCGGCTGGTTGAATTCTCGAGCTTCGGCGCCGCCTGGAAAGGCCTGATCAACAACGAGGTCGATACTGCCTGGGCATCCACCATCACTGGGCAGGCCAAGGAAGCCGAGACCTCGCCGCGCGGGCTGGTCTGGATGCCGATGCCGCATGCCGACAAGACGTCCTGGGCGCGGATGCTCAAGCAGGCGAACTTCTTCACGCCGCACATCGCGAGCTGCGGGGCCGTCGGCCTGAACACGACCCCGATGGAAAGCGCCACCTACCCCTATCCGATCTTCACCGCCTACGCGTCCCAACCGGCTGACCTGGTCTATGGGATCACCAAGGGCATGATCGACGGCTACCCCATGTACAAGGACTCCGCGCCTGGCGCCGCGGGCATGTCGCTCGACAAGCAAGACCTGCAATGGGTGATCCCCTACCATCCCGGCGCGGTGAAGGCCCTGAAGGCGGCCGGCGTGTGGAAGCCCGAGCATGACGCCCCCAACGACGCGCTGATCAAGCGGCAGGATCTGCTGGCCGCGACCTGGGCGGACTTCATCAAGACCAACCCCTCGGAGTCGACCTTCCGTAAGGACTGGATGACGGTCCGCGCCGCTGCCCTGACCAAGGCCGGGCTGGACGTCATTTTCGAGTAGCAACGGCTTCCCAAGATTGACAGGTCCGCGGCCGTCCGCCGAGATGGGGGACGCGCCGCGACCGGTTGGTCAATACGGCAACCAAAAAAAGCAAACGGGACGGAGACAACCATGAAACGCCAAGCATGGCTTGCGACGGCATTCAGCGTGGGTCTGGCAACAACCGCCCATGCCCAGGACATCAAGCTGCCGAACACACTGACACTGACCGCGTATGAGACAGGCTCGAACGCCTTCAACCAGGCGGTCGCGGTGGGGCAGATGATGAAGACCCGGTTCGGCACCGATCTGCGCGTGCTGCCCGCCGGCAACGATGTTGCCCGCCTCGGGCCGCTGCGGCAGGGCCGAGCGCAGCTTACGTCGACGGGCATTGGGATGTATTTCGCGCAGGAAGGCGTGCTGGAATTCGGCCAGCGCGAATGGGGCCCGCAATCGGTCCAGCTTCTGCTCGCCGCCCTCACCTGCAACGGCCAGTCGCTCGGCGCCGCCAAGGATTCGGGCGTGCGGACGGCCAAGGACGTGATCGGCAAGCGGGCCGGCGTCATCGTCGGATCGCCGGCCGCGACCTACTCCATGCAGGCCCTGATCTCCTTTGCCGGCGGCACGTTCCAGAACGTCAAGACCGTCGAGTTCGCCAGCTACGGCGCCCTGATGAAGGGGGTCGTGAACAACGAAATCGACCTGTTCTTCGCCTCCACCATCTCGGGCCAGGCAAAGGAGATCGAAAGCTCACCGCGCGGGATCGTCTGGGTGCCGATGCCGACGGCGGACACCGAGGGTTGGAAGCGGGTGCAGGCGATCGCCCCGTACTTTTATCCGCACACCGCCACTTGCGGCGCCGGAATCAAGCCGGAGGAGCCAGTTCCGACCTCCGTCTATCCATATCCGCTGTTCATGGCCTACTCGACGCAGCCCGAGCCGCTGATCCACGACATCACGAAATCGATGCTGGTCCACTACGATGACTTCAAGAACACCGTGGTCGGCGTGGACGGCCTGGAGGGCAAACGGCAGAACCTGACCTGGATCCTGCCCTATCACGCTGGCTCCGTTCGGGCGCTGAAGGGCGCGGGCGTCTGGACCGACGCGGCGCAGAAGCACAACGATACGCTGTGGAAGCGGCAGAAGACATTGGCGGACGCCTGGGCGGCCTATGCGAAGACCGGCCCATCCGATGACAAGGCGTTCCGCACTGGCTGGATGGCGGCTCGTAGAGCGGCGCTGACCGCCGCGGGACTCGAAGTCGGCTACGACGAAGCCGGCTGATAACAAAAAAGAAGCGGCGCCGGCCCCGCCGGCGCCAGGGGGATACGGAACCATGAGTGATACGGCCCGCACCAAGGTGGTATTCGACGACCCGCACGTGCACACCGGTCCGGCGGAAGCCGAGACGATGCGCGTGCGGACACTCCAGGGCGTCTGGCGGTGGGCGCTGATCGTGCTGACGGGCCTGACGATATTCCTGTGCATCAACCAGCAGTTCGCCCTGCGGTTCTTCATCGGCTACACACCGTTGAACACCGAATATTTCTACCTGCTGATACTATGCATGCTGCCCTTCACCTTCCTGATCTTCCCAGGCAGTGCAAAGGCATCGGTTGAGAAGATCGCCTGGTACGACATCGTCCTGTTCTTCCTGACAGCGGCCGCCGCGGGTTACCTGATGACGGTGATCCGCAAGGCCGCCGAACTGGGCTGGGAATTCGGCGGCGCGCCGGAGACCATCATCTGGGTCGGCTACTATATGTGGTTCGTCCTGATGGAGGCGCTGCGCCGCACCGGCGGGTGGAGCCTGATGCTCTCGGTTGGCCCCTTCACCCTGTATCCGCTGTTCGCCGACGCAAGCTGGCTGGGGCCGTTGCGCGGGCACCAGTCGTCGCTGTCGGATTCAACCGCCTATCACGTGCTGTCGACCGAGAGCCTGCTGGGCATCCCGGTCCAGGCCTTTGCCGACACGGTCATTGGGTTCCTGATCTTCGGCACCGCGCTGATGATGACCGGGGCGGGCAAGTTCTTCATCAACCTGTCCTTTGCCCTGTGCGGCACGTTCCGCGGCGGCGCGGCCAAGGTCTGCATCTTCGCCTCGGGCCTGCTGGGCATGATGTCCGGGTCGATCGTGTCGAATGTGCTGACCGCCGGCACCATGACCATCCCGGTGATGAAGCGGACCGGCTTCCGCGCGTCGTACGCCGGCGCTATCGAGGCCTGTGCATCCACAGGCGCCGTGCTGGCCCCGCCGGTGATGGGGGCCACGGCCTTCGTCATGGCGCAGTTCCTCAACGTGACCTACGCCGAAGTCGCGGCGGCGGCCATCATTCCGGCCTTCTTGTATTATGCGGGCCTGTTCATGCAGGTCGATTCCTACGCCGCGCGCCACAACCTCCAGGGCCTGCCCCGCTCGGAACTGCCGAGCATGGTGGAGACGTTCAAGGAGGGGTGGTTCTATGCGTTTGTGATCGTCGTGCTGGTCGTCCTGCTGCTGTATTTCAAGCGAGAAAGCCACGCCCCGTTCTATGCCACGGCCCTGCTGCTTGTCCTGTCGCAGTGGGAGCAGGCTGGGCGATGGACCATGGCCAACACGATCAACCTGGTCGTCGCGATCGCCGCCATGGCCGCGCTGACCTTCGCCGGGGAAAATGTCGCCAAGGCCCTGGTCGCGCCCGACGAAGCCGCGTTCGATGCCTGGATGAACGCCCTGCTGATGCCCATGCTCGGCGGGATGCTCCTGCTGGTCGCCTTGAATGAAATCTGGGGCGAAAAGCGGCTGTCGGGGCAGTGGTACCTCAAGTTCCTGGAAGTGAACGGCCGGACCTTCGTCGAACTGATCGGCATCCTGGCCGGCTGCGGCCTGCTGATCGGCGCGTTCTCCCTGACCGGGGTCGTGTCCAGCCTGGCCAATGACCTGCTGACGATCGCGGGCAGCAACATCCTGATGCTGCTGGCGATGTGCGCGATCACGAGCCTGATCCTCGGCCTGGGGCTGACCACGACGGCCTGCTATATCTTCCTGGCGATCCTGGTGGGGCCGGCGCTGGAGAAGGCCGGGCTGAACCGGATGGCGGTCCATATGTTCATCTTCTACTGGGGGATGCTGTCGTCGATCACCCCGCCGGTCGCCATCGCGTCGTTTGCCGCGGCGGGCATCGCGGGGGCGCCGGCGATGAGGACCGGATGGGAGTCGATGTGGGTCGGCTCCATCATCTACTTCATTCCGTTCTTCTTCGTGCTGAACCCCGCCTTGGTGCTGCAGGGGGATGGGTTGGAGGCGATCTACCTGACGATCACGGCCCTGATCGGGACTCTGTTCGTCTGCGGCGCGATCCAGGGGTATCAGGCCTTCATCGGCGACATGCGGCGGGCCGGCGCGATGGAGTGGCCGTTGCGTGTGATGCTGGGCCTGGGCGGGCTGCTGCTGGCGACGCCGGGGGGCGGGATCATGCCCTTCAGCAACCTGACGATGGAGTTGTTGGCCCTGGCCGTGCTGGTGCCGACGGTGCTGGTGTCCCTGATGCTGGTGAAGCGGGGGGCGCCGGTCGCGGTGTAGTTCATGATGCGGGCAGCCGATGGGCCGTGATAGGCTGCCCGCCATGAGCAACGCGCTTCACCGCCCGATGACCGTCCAGGCGTTCCTCGACTGGGAGGAGCGGCAGGACCACAAGTGGGAGTTCGACGGGTTTGTACCTGTCGCGATGACTGGCGGGACAGCCGGCCACGCCGCCATTCAGCGCAACCTGCTCATTGCGCTTGCTGCTCGGCTGCGCGGCAAGCCCTGTCAGCCGTTCGGCAGCGATCTCAAAATCAGCGCCGCCGGGTCCATCCGCTACCCTGATGCCTTCGTCGTCTGCTCTCCCGTCCCGCGGCAGAGCACTGTCGTGACCAACCCGGTCGTGGTGTTCGAGGTTCTGAGCCCGAGCACATCCGGCACCGATCGGATCGTGAAGAACCAGGAGTACCGCAACACGCCCTCCATCCAGCGCTACGTGATGCTGGAACAGGACCGGCAGGCGGGCACCGTCTTCACCCGTTCGGCCGACCTGTGGACCGGGGAGGTCATCGTGGGCGACGCCATCCTGGCCTTGCCCGAGATCGGCATCGAGCTGCCGCTCGGCGAACTCTATGAAGGCCTGACGTTCGAGGAGGCGTAGCCCCCCCTACTCCGCCGCCTTGGCCACCGATTTCCAGCGGCTGACCGGCTTGGGAATGCCGAGGTGGTCGCGCAGGGTCGGCCCCTCATATTCCGTCCGGAACAGGCCGCGCCGTTGCAGCTCGGGGACGACCATGTTCACGAAGTCGTCCAGCGAGCCGGGCAGCCAGGCGGGCATCACGTTGAACCCGTCGGCGGCCTCGTTCAGGAACCAGTGCTCCATCATGTCGGCGATGTGCGATGGCGTGCCGATCGCCAAAGCATGGCCGCGTGGGCCGGCGTTCAGCAGGCAGAGTTCCCACAGCGTCAGGTTGTCCCTCCGCGCGGCTTCGAGCAGCAGGCGCTGGCGCGACAGCGGGCCGTTGGTGTCGCCCATGTCCGGCACCGGGCCGTGCAGCGGGTATTTGTCGAGGCCGCCGACGCCGATCGTGTGCTCCAGGATCGCGATCCCGACCGCGGGCTGAATCAGGGATTGCAGGTAGTCGAACTTCTCCCGCGCCTCCGCTTCCGTGCGCCCGACGACGGGATACAGGCCGGGCAGCACCCGCACACTGCCGGGCGGGCGTCCTGCGCGGGCCACGCGGGCCATGACGTCCGTATAGAAAGTCCGGGCCTGCTCGAACGTCGTCTGCGCGGTAAACACCACATCCGCCACCGTCGCGGCGAGGTTCCGCCCCGTCTCCGACGCGCCCGCCTGCACCAGCACCGGGCGCCCCTGGGGGGAGCACGCGACATTCAGCGGTCCCCGTACCTTGAAGTGCGGCCCGCGATGGTTCAGCACGTGCATCTTTTCGGGATGGTAATAACGCCCCTCCGCCTTGTCCAAAACGAAGGCGTCATCATCCCAACTGTCCCACAGGCCGGTCACGACCTCGGCGAATTCCAGAGCCCGGTCGTAGCGGTCGGCGTGGGAGAAATGTTCGTCGCGGTTGTAGTTGAAGGCCTCGGCTTCGTTGTTCGAGGTCACAAGGTTCCACCCGGCCCGCCCACCGCTGATCTGATCCAGCGACGCGAACTGGCGCGCGAGCGTGTAAGGCTCATTGTATGTCGTGGTGGAGGTGGCCACGAGACCCAGCCGCGTCGTCACCGCCGCCAGCGCCGAGAGGATCGTCATCGGCTCAAACTTCACGACCTTGCCGACGCGGCCGCGGGATTCGGGACTGCCGAAGATCGAGACGGCGGCGCCGTCGGCCAGGAACAGAAGATCGAACTTGCCGCGTTCGGCGGGTGCGAACCAAAGTTGTGGGATCAAGCGGCGGCGTTCGATGACGCTTCTGGCTGGTTGAAATTGGCGGGTGCCGACGGCCTGTCGGCCAGCGCCGCCCAATAAGCGTCCCAGTCCCCGTTCAGACGATTGATCCGCAACGCAAGCA
>CAMCDA010000043.1 GCA_945873195.1 Asaia bogorensis | reverse complement strand
AAGGGCTGTGCCCTTTGGTGGGGTCCAGGGGCAAAGCCCCTGGTGGGGTTCGGGGCAGCGCCCCGCCCTTCCTCACCCCATCCCAACCAAGGAGACTCCCAAGATGGTCAAGATCCTCGTCGTCCACGGCGCCGGCATGAACATGCGCGGCAAGGTGCAGACTGAGATTTTCGGCACCATGACCCTGCCCGAGTATGACGCCCATATCCGCCAGTATGCGGCTGAGTTGGGTGTGGAGATCGAGATCTTCCACTCGAACGTCGAGGGCGAGGTCGTCAATCGTTTCTACGCCGCCTTGGATGAGGGGTTTGACGCCGCTTTGTTCAACCCGGCCGGGTTCAGCCGCGGCTATCCCGCCCTGACGGCGGCTATCAGCCAGGTAAAGTTCCCGACGATCGAGGTTCATATCTCCAACCCCGTCCGCCGCGGCCCGATCTCGGACACCGCGCAGGTGAGCCAGGGGATGGTCACCGGCTTCGGCGTCGGCGGCTACTACGTGGCGCTGAGGGGCGTACGGGACCTGGTCGCGAAGAAGGGCTGATCCCGGTCTCAGCCCCGCCGCCTGAATTGGACGGCGCCGGTTGGGGCGCGGGCAGCTAAACGAGTGGCCTGATCCAGGAGGCCACCATGTCACCCAGCCAATCCGAGAAAGCCGCCGCGTTCCGTGCCCTGCACGAAGCCCCCGGCGCCTTCGTGATCGCCAACGCCTGGGACGCCGGGTCCGCCCGCGTGCTGACGGGGCTGGGGTTCCCGGCCTTGGCCACGTCTTCCGGCGCCTCGGCCGGCGTGCTGGGCCGGCGCGACGGGCAGGTGACCCGGCAGGAGGCTTTGGAACACGCCCGCGCCATCGTGCTGGCCACCGACCTGCCGGTCTCCGCCGATCTGGAGAAGGGCTTCGGCGACACGCCCGAGGCCGCGGCCGAGACCATCCGCCTCGCGGCGGGCGTGGGCCTGGTCGGCGGCTCGATCGAGGACGCCTCGGGCGACCCGGCCCGCCCGCTGTTCGACTACGGCCTGACGGTGGAACGGATCGCGGCGGCGGTGGAAGCCGCGCGCGCCAGCGGGTTCGGCTTCGTCCTGACCGCGCGGACCGAAAATTTCCTGCGCGGCAACCCCAGCCTCGACGACACGATCCGTCGGCTGAAGGCGTTCGAGGACGCGGGGGCGGATGTGCTGATGGCGCCGGGCCTGCCTGACCTGGACTCGGTCCGGGCGGTGTGTGCGGCGCTGAGCAAACCGTTCAACTTCATGGCCGGCATCCCCGGCAAGTCCTTCCCCGTGCCGGCTTTGGCCGAGGCGGGGGTCAAGCGCGTCAGCCTGGCCGGCTCGCTGTTCCGCGCCGCGATGACCGCCGTCGTGGCGGCGGCGACCGAGGTGCGGGACACCGGCACCTTCGGCTACCTCGACACGGCGCTGACCACGGCGGGGCTGAACAAGTTCATGCGGGACTGACGGCGGGGGCACGCCTGCGCGGCGAGGGGCCAAGGGCGAAGCTGAACAGTCGCTCCTTCCCCAGCAGGAAGACCCGGCCGCCGCGCGGGAACAGGCCGGCGATGGCGGGGTCGGCGACATCCAGCCCGCCGGTATAGGCGCCGAAGGCCGGCATCATCACCCGGCGCGCGTCGGCGACGAAGCAGGGGCGGCTGACGGTCGTGCCACGGGTCGGGATGGCGGCCTTGGGGTGGTGGTGGCCGACGATCTCTCCCGGACCGGCGCCGTGGATGGCCTGGTGGCGGAAGGTCAAAGGGTGGGTGGTGAACTCGGTGACCCATTCGCCGCCGATATCCTCGGGCGGGGTCGGGTCGTGGTTCCCCAGCACCCAGATGAAGCGATGCGCCCGCGTCATCGCCTGCAACCGGGTCCGTTCGGCGGCGGGCAGCCGGGTGGCGCCGGCGTCGTCATGGAAGGAATCGCCAAGAGCCACGACGATGGCGGGCTTGTAGCGCCGCAGCAGCAGGGCGAGGCGGTCCAGCGTCGCCTGCGTGTCCCAGGGCGGCAGGAGCATCCCCTTGCGGGCGAACGACGACCCTTTCTCCAGATGCAGGTCGGACACCACCATCAGGCCGGCGGCGGGCCAGAGCAGCACCCCGCCCGGATCGAGCATCAGGCGTTCACCAAGGACATGCAGGGGGGCGGCGGTCATGAAAACAACTCTCCTTGCCGGACGCCACGGCGCGGCCGGGCGGGCGGCGTTCCCGGGCGCGCCTGGTCACGCGGCGTGCGAGCACCGAGCCTGATAGCCGGTTCGGCCACCCGCTCCCCCATCCCCTCGGCGATGATCGCCTCCGCCTCGGCCAGCAGCGCGTCCTCGTTCGCGTCGCTGCGGACGCTTTCCCGCCCGATTTCCAGCAGGACCGGCACCGCCAGGGGCGACACCCGCGACAGTACCATATGCACGATCCGCCCCTTCACCCGCGCCAGCATCGCCGCCACGCGGCCGAGGTCGATCAGACCGCTCGCGGCATCCGCCCGGGCCGCCCGCAGCAGCACATGGCCCGGCTGGTGGCGGCGGAGGACGTCGTAGATCAGGTCGCTGTTCACCGTGACCTGCCGCCGCGTCTTCTCGGCGCCGGGCAGGTTGCGCTGGATCAGCCCGGCGATCACCGCCGCATTCCGGAACGTCCGCTTCAGCATGGAGCTTTCGGCCATCCACGCCTCCAGGTCATCCCCCAGCATGTCCTGGTCGAACAGGTCGGCGATCCCGGTGGGCCGGTTGGCGGACCAGATGCCCAGCACGTAGTCGGTGGCAACGAAGCCCAGAGGCGCCAGCCCCGCCCGTTCCATCCGCCGCGTCAGCAGCATGCCCAGGGTCTGGTGGGCGTTACGGCCCTCGAAGCAATAGGCGACCAGGTACCAGCGATCGCCGCGCGGAAACGTCTCCACCAGCAGGTCCGCCCGCCCGGGCATGCGGGAGACGGCGCGTTGCAGGCGCAACCACTCCTGGACCTGCTCGGGGAACAGGTCCCAGCGGGACGGGTCCTGCAACAGCCCGCGCACGCGATCGGCGAGGTTCGTGGTCAGCGGCAGCCGCCCGCCCTCATAGGCCGGGACCATGGGTTCGCCGTCGCCGCCCTCGGCGCATTCGACCGCCATCTCGTGCAGGCGCAGGAACCGCAGCAGGCGGCCGGCAAACATGAAGGTGTCGCCGGGGCGGAGCAGGTTGACGAAGTATTCCTCGATTTCCCCCAGTACGGGGCCGAAGCGCTTGCGCCCGACCAGGCGCACCTTCAGCATCGGGGCTTCCACGATCGTGCCGATGTTCATCCGGTGTTGGGCCGCGATCCGGAGCGACCGGACATGCACCAGGCCCTCACTGTCGCGGAACAGCTTGCGCCATTGCTCATAGGCGGTCAGGGCGTAGCCGCCGTCCTCCACGAAGCGCAGCACGTCATCGAAATCCTTCCGCGACAAGTCCGCGTAGGGCTGCGCCGTCGTGACCTCGGCATTCACATCATCCGGGCGGAACGGTTCGGCGCAGGCGAGGCCCAGCAGATGCTGCGCCAGCACATCCAGGCCGCCGGGCCGCGGTGGGTCGCCATCGAGTTCGCCCGCCGTGACGCCCAGAATCGCCGCCTCGCATTCCAGCACCTCGAACCGGTTGGCGGGGACCAGGATGGCCTGGGAGGCCTCATCCATCCGGTGGTTCGCCCGCCCGACCCGTTGCAGCAGGCGGGAGACGCCCTTCGGCGCGCCGACCTGGATCACCTGATCAACGCCGCCCCAGTCGATGCCAAGATCGAGGGAGGAGGTGGCGACAACGGCGCGCAGGCGCCCCTCCGCCATCGCCGCTTCGACCTTGCGGCGCTGCTCGACTTCCAGGGACCCGTGGTGCAGGGCAATCGGCAGGGTGGGGTCGTTCAGCTTCCACAGGGCCTGGAACATCAGTTCGGCCTGGGCGCGGGTGTTGACGAAGACGATGGTCATGCCGGCGGCGCGGATCAGGTCCATCACCTGCGGCGCCGCCTCCAGCCCCATATGGCCGGACCAAGACAGGCGGCCGGCGGGGATGATGATTGACAAGGCGGGCGGCGCGCCATCGGCCACGCTGATCACCCGGGACGCACCGACATAGGCCTGGATCGCCGCCGGATGCGCGACCGTCGCCGACAGCCCGACCCGGCGTAGGCCGGGGGCAAGGACGCCCAGCCTCGCCACGCATAGGGCAAGCTGGTCGCCGCGCTTGTTGCCGGCGAGGGCATGGGCCTCATCCATCACGATGCAGCGCAGGGCAGCGAACATCGCCCGCGAGTCGGGCAGGCTCAGCAGCACGGCCAGGCTTTCGGGCGTCGTCAGCAGGATATGCGGCGGGTCCTGCTTCTGGCGGGCGCGCCGGTTGGCCGGCGTGTCGCCGGTGCGGGTCTCGACCCGGATCGGCAGGCCCATGGCCTCGATGGGGGCCAGCAGGTTACGGGCGATGTCGGTGGCGAGCGCCTTCAGCGGGCTGACATACAGCGTGTGCAGGCCAGGCGGAGGCGCCTCCGCCAGGGCCACGAGGCTGGGCAGGAAGCCGGACAGCGTCTTGCCGCCACCGGTCGGCGCGATCAGCAGCACGCTCTCGCCGGCCTGTGCCGCGTCCAGCATGGCCATCTGATGCGCCCGGGGCGCCCAGCCCTTGGTCGCAAACCAGCCCGCGAATGGTTCCGGTAATGTTCCCGCCATGCGGTCAGGAAAGCATATCGTCCAACTGCCGCGCCACTTCTTCCAGCACCGGGGCCCATTCATCGCGCCGGTTCTGCCGGAACAGCCACATCGACGGGTACCAGGGGCTGTCATCCCGCTCCAGCATCCAGCGCCAGTCCGGCACCGTTGGCAGCAGCACCCACACCGGCCAGCCCATCGCGCCGGCCAGATGAGCGATGGCCGTATCGACGGTGATCACCACATCCATCAGCGACACCAGCGCCGCGGCATCGGCGAAGCTGCGCAGGTCCCGGCTGTAGTCCCGCACATGCGGCAGCGCCGCCAGCGTGGCCCTGTCGCTCTCCCGCACCTCATTTTGCACGACGTGGAATTCGCGGTCCGGCCGATCGGCCAGCAGATCGGTCAGGCGCGCCAAGGGAATCGATCGGCGCGCATCCTCCCGATGGCCGGGATTACCCGACCAGGCGATGCCGATCCGCATCACCCGCCGCGGCCCGAGCCGCGTCCGCCATTGGAACACCCGCTCGGGTTCCGGGACGATGTAGGGCACCGAGGCCGGAATGCTGTCCATGTCGGTGCCGAACGCGAGCGGCAGGCTCACAAGCGGGCAATGCACATCAAAGGGCGGCAAGGGTACGCCACGCTCGATCAACTGGGACACGCCCGGCAGCGTCCGCAGCGCGGTGGCGAGGCCGGCATGCACCTCCAGGATCACCTTCGCCCCACGCGCGGCGACCAAGGGCGCATAGCGGGCAAACTGAATCGCGTCCCCGAACCCCTGTTCGGCATGCAGCAGGATCGTCCGGTCATGGATCGGTTCCCCATGCCATTGCGGCTGCGGAAAATTCCGCTGCAACGGCAGGCCCTCCGCGGTCCGGTTCCGCGCCTCGTATTTCCGCCAGCCCTCCCGGAACCGGCCATAGCGCAGCAGCCAGATACTGTCGCTTTCCTCCGCCTCCGCCATGTGCGGATTAAGTTGCAGCGCCTGGCGGATGAACATCAGCGCCTCCGCGTCGCGGTTCTGCCGAAACAGCGCCGCCGCGAGGTCGTTGAACGCCTCGGAGCGGGTGGGGTCGATGCCGATCGAAAGGCGCAGCGCCGATTCGGCCTGTTCGTATTCCCCCAGCGCATAGTGGGTGTGGCCCAGGACGTAGAAGTTCACGCCATCATTGCCACCGGTGCCGATGAGCAGGCGCAGCAGCGTCTGCGCCTCCCGGAACCGTTCGGCCGCGAAGGCCGCGTCACAGATCTGGGCCAGGGCGGCGAAGTACGGGTTTGGGGTCATGCGTGCGGCACCGCCCAGAGATCGAGCTGCCGGCCGATCTCCTGCAGGACCGACGCCCAGTCACCGGGCTTGGGTTGGCGGAACAGGCGCAATGTCGGATACCAGGGCGTGTCGGAACGGGTGGCCATCCAGCGCCAGTCCGCCGCGTGCGGCAGCATGACCCAACCTGGCTTTCCCAGCGCGCCCGTGAGATGCGCCAGCGCGGTATCAACCGAGATCACCAGGTCCATCTGCGCGACCAGCGCCGCCGTTTCAGCAAAGTCGGTCAGGCTGGCGGCGTGGTCGGTCAGGCCGTCCATGTCGTGCAGGGCGGGCCGGTCGCTGTCGCGGATGTCGCGTTGAATGATGTGGCACTCGACATCCGACCGCCCGATCAGGTCGGCCAACGATGCCAGCGGCAGGGACCGATGCAGGTCATTGGCGTGTCCAGGGCTGCCCGACCATGCCAGTCCGATCCGCATCTTCTTCCATTCCCCGAGGCGCCGCCGCCACGCCGCCGCCAGATCCCGCCGCGGGGCCAGATAGGGCCCCTGTCCGGGGATGGTATCAAGACCGGTGCGGAACGCGGCCGGCAGGCTCATGGGCGAGCATTGCAGCTCATAGGGCGGCAACGTCTCCCCCTGTTCAAAGACGGCGGTCACCCCTGGCATGCCGTCCAGCAAGGGGCGCAGGCCGGGCTGGACCTCCAGCAGCACCGTGGCGCCGTGTTCGGCCACCAGCGGGGCGTACCGCACGAACTGCAACGTATCGCCAAGCCCCTGTTCGGCGTGCAGCAGGATCACGCGCCCCTGGATACCGATCTCTCCCCGCCATGCCCGCTGCGTGTCGGTACGGCGGGCGAGGAACCCAAGCGGCAGGCTGAGGCGCGCCTCGTGGGCTTCCCAGCCGGCGGGCATGTCGCCGAGGGTGAGGCGCATGAGGCTTTCGAAGTACCGGGCGCGCGGATCGCCGGGCCGGATTTCAAGCGAGAGCTGGTATTGGCGGATCGCCTCCTTATGCCGGCCCAGCCGGCCGAGGACGCTGCCAAGATCGCAATGCGCCACCGCCTTGTCGGCCGCCCGCCATAGTGATTCCTGCGCCCATTTCAGCGCATCCGCCGGCCGCCCCGCCGCCACCAGCGCCGCGGCCAGGTTGCCGTAGGCATGCGCGAGCTTCGGCTCCAACGCCACAGCCCGTTCCAGATGATGGATCGCGTCCTGATTGCGGCCCATCGCGCGCAGCGTTTCCCCCAGGTCGTTCTGGGCATGGCCGTTGTTGGGATCGAGTTCGAGGGAGGCCGTCAGATTGGCCGCGGCTTCATCCAGGCGCCCTTGCAGATAGCAAAGATGGCCGAGGAAATAGACCGCGTGCGCCGTACGTCCACCGGCGGCGATGACAAGGCGCAGCAGCGCCTCCGCCTGCTGGTGCTGGCCAGCCAGGTAGGCCTGATGCGCGATCTCGGCCAGCGTGTCGGCATACGGGTTCATGGTGCTGCTTCGTCCAGGGCCTGTCCGACCGCGCTCAGCACGCCAGGCCAATCGTCGAACGTGTTCTGACGAAACAGCCGCATGGTCGGATACCACGGGCTGGTGACACCGTCGGTCATCCAGCGGTAATCGGCGCCGAACGGCAGCATCGTCCATACCGGACGGGCCAGCGCGCCAGCCAGATGCACCAGCACCGTATCGACCGAGATCACAAGGTCCATCTGCGCCAGCATCGCCGCCGTGTCGGCGAAATCCCGGAGCGCGCCGCTCAGATCAACCAGGGATGGGAGATCCGCGATCGTCGCGCGATCAGCCTCTGAAATGTCCGTTTGGGCCACATGGAAGACGCAATCTGGTCGCGCCAGCAGCGGCGCCAGGGTCGTAAGCTTCACCGAGCGATTCCATAGCGCCTGCGATCCCGACCATGCGATGGCGATCCGCCGACGGCCGTCCCGCGGCCCGATGCGCGCCCGCCACGCTTCCAACCGGTCGGCCGGCGCCGGGACATAGGGCATGGCGGCCGGGATCGTCTCGATCTCCGTCCGGAACGCGCGGGGCAAGCTCATGAGCGAGCAATGCGTATCAAACGGGGGCAGTTCCTCCCCATAGGCGATGACCCGTTCGATCCCGGGCATTCCGACCAGCGCCGGGGCGATGGCGGCGGGCACCAGCAGCAGGACCCGCGCGCCGAGCGCCGCCACCATCGGGGCATAGCGGACGAACTGGAACGTATCGCCCAGCCCCTGTTCGGCGTGCAGCAGGATCACACGGCCCGCGACATCGGGCTCGCCCAGCCAGGAGGGTTGTTCAAACTGGGCACGGTGGGTCTGACCGAGTTCGGCGTACCAGCGGCTTTCATGCTTGCGCCAGCCGTTGGTGAAATCGCCCATCGCCAGCAAGCCCAGCGCTTCCAGATACCGGGCACTGTTGTTCGCCGGCTCCAACCGATAGGCGGCGCGGTACTGTTCCAGCGCCTCGGGGTAACGATTGAGCGAGCAGAGCGCGATCGCGAGGTCGGACCGCGCCGATGTCATCCCCTGCTCCAGCGTCACCGCGCGTTCCAGCGGAACCAGTGCAGCCTCCGGCCGACGTGCCGCCAGCAAGGCCGCGCCCAGGTTTGCCTGGATTGCCGCCCCATCCGGCGCCAGCGCGCCAGCCCTGCGAAACAGCGCGATCGCCTCGGCCATCCTGCCCTGGGCGCGCCGGACATCGGCGAGGTTGCTGTGCGTCGGCGCGTCCGACGGGGCCTGTTCCAGCGCCGCCGCGTAATGGTCGGCCGCGGCGTCGTGATCGCCGCGTTCCCGCGCGAGGTAGCCCAGGAAACTCAACAGCTCGAACCCAGGGGCGCCAGCCGCCCGCGCGGCGCCGAAATGGGCCTCCGCGGCCGCATGGTCGCCCTGGGTAAAGGCCCGCCGGCCCTGGGCCATCAGTTGTTCCGGGTTTGGAGTCACGGGCACGCTCATACCAAGACCGGGGCGCGCGCGCCAATCCGCTCTGGCATTCGGCCAGCTTCCGGCCAAGACTGCGCGGATGCCTCATCCGGAAACCTGGCTGAAGACGCGGCCCGAGGGCCTGTGGTGCGAACCAGGCGGGTTCTTCATCGACCCGGTGCGCGCCGTGGATCGCGCGGTCATTACCCACGCCCATTCCGACCACGCCCGCCCCGGCCATCGCGCGGTTCTGGCAACGCGGGAGACATTGGCGCTTATGCGCGCCCGCATGGGTGAAACCGGGGCCGGCGGCTCCCAACAGGCAATGGCGTTCGGGGCGCCGCTGACGGTCGGGGATGTCCGGTTGTCCCTCGCGCCTGCCGGCCATGTCCTGGGCAGCGCCCAGGTGGTGATGGAGTATCAGGGCAGCCGCTCCGTCGTCAGCGGCGACTACAAGCGGGCGCCGGACGCGACCTGCGCGGGGTTCGAGCCGATCCCCTGCGATGTCTTCGTGACCGAGGCCACCTTCGCCCTGCCCGTCTTCATCCATCCCCCGGCCGACCAGGAAATCACCCGCCTGCTCGACAGCCTGGTCCTGTTCCCCGACCGCACCCATGTCGTCGGCTGCTACGCGCTCGGGAAATGCCAACGCCTTATCAGCCTGCTGCGCGCCGCGGGGTGGGACCGACCGATCTGGCTGCATGGCGCCCTGGCGGCGATGTGCGACGTCTACCGGGCCTGCGGCGTCGATCTCGGCCCCACCCGACCGGCGACCGAGGCCGCGAAAGGGGACCTGGCCGGTGCCATCGTCCTGGCGCCCCCCAGCGCGCTGGCCGATCGCTGGTCCCGCCGGTTGGAGGACCCGATCACCGTCCTTGCCTCCGGCTGGATGCGCGTCCGGCAACGGGCGAAGCAGCGGGGCGTCGAACTGCCGCTGGTGATCTCCGACCACGCCGATTGGAACGAGCTGAACGCCACGCTGGACGAAGTCGGCGCGCCCGAGGTCTGGGTCACACACGGACGGGAGGAAGCCCTGATCCACGCCGCCGCCCAACGCGGCATCCGGGGCCGGGCATTGCGGCTGGTGGGGTACGGGGACGAGGATGATGAACCTCTTGCACCAGATGCATAATGACGCTATTTTGGCGCCATAATGGAACCACCGGAAAAAATCCGATGCCTGTTAACCTTTCGATAAAGAATGCCCCTGATGATGTGGTGGCGCGCCTGAAGGACCGGGCGACGCGCAATCATCGATCCCTGCAAGGTGAACTCATGGCAATCATCGAAGAAGCGGTCACCCTGACCCCCAAGCGCCCCGTCACCCTCGAAGAATACCGCGCCCGCATCCAGGCGCTCGGCCTCAACGCGGGGGACGAATCGGCCGCCATCATCCGGGCCGATCGCGATGCGCGCGGTCAGCGTTAAGGTCGTCGACGCCTCGGCCCTGGCGGCGCTGGTGTTCGGCGAACCCGCCGGGGACTGGGTGGCCGACCAGATCCGGGACTGCGAGCTGATCGCCCCGGCGCTGCTGGACTATGAAATGGCGAATGTCTGCCTGATCAAAAGCCGCAGGCAGCCCGCGCTCCGGAACGCCCTGCGGCGCGCGCTGGCGATGCCTGGCCCAGGCGTGGAGACGATCCAGGTGGACCACATGGAAGTGCTGACACTCGCCGAGGACACCGGACTGACGATCTACGACGCGGCCTATCTGCGGCTCGCGCAGTCGATGGGAACCGGGCTGGTGACGCTCGACAAGCAACTCGCCGCCGCGATGGCGTCACCCCGATGACCCAGCCTTTGATGTTCACCTTCGCCGATGATGGCGCGATCCCGAACTCCCGCCTACCGCTGCTGGTCTACCGCGCGGCCCTACCCGCCGACCCGGCGGCGATGGAAAAGGCGTTCGCCGAACATCGCTGGCCGCCCGCCTGGCGCGACAGGGTGCATCCGTTTCACCACTTCCACAGCAACACGCATGAAGCGCTGGGAGTCGCCAGCGGCAGCGCCAGGGTCCAGTTCGGCGGCCCGACCGGTCAGGCGCTGACGGTCGAGGCCGGCGATGTCGTCGTCGTCCCCGCCGGTGTAGGGCACTGCAACCTGGAACAATCGCCGGACCTGCTGATCGTCGGTGCCTATCCCGACAACGCGCCTCGCCCGGACATGCATCGCGGCCGGAGCAGCGATCACGCCCGCGTGGTCCGCGATGTCGCCGCCGTGCCGTTGCCGAACGCCGACCCGGTCTCCGGAACCGACGGCCCGCTAAGGAAAGCCTGGTCCTGACCTACCCGTGAGGCCGCAGGTCGTTGTTCGGGCGGTGATCCCCCGCCATCCACCGGTTCAGCTCGGCATGCGCGTCGGATCGGCGGATGCGGTCGATGGCGGCGGCCTCGGGCGGATCGACGGTGAATTCCACGATCAGCCCGTCGGGTGAGGCGCAGTACATCGACCTGCAATAGCCGTGGTCCGTCTCCCGCGCCGGGGTGCCGGCAGCCTTCAACCGGTCGACCAGTTCCGCATAGGCCACGTCGTCCACCTTGAGGGCGACATGGTCGAAATTGCCAATCTCGGCCGGCTTTTCGGCCTGTGTACGGCGATACACCTCCTGATCCGCGAAGGAGAAGAACGCCAGCGCCCCGCCATCCGCCATGCCATAGAAGGTGTGGCACATTGAGACCTCCCGGTTGACCCAGGGGCTGAAATGGCTCTCGCACCAGGTTGGCGATCAGGGGAATGCCCAGCACATCCTCGACGAAGGCGCGGTTCGCCTCCTGGTCACGGACGACATAGGCATGGTGATGCAGGCGTTCCGGCGGGTGGGACAGCAGCCTGATCATGGCGGGATCCTCCGATCCCAGCTTGCCCCCAGCCCTTTTGTCGCCGCAAGCTGATCCGAAGCAGGAGGACTCCCATGGCGAAACGACAGCCTCGCGTGGCCATCATCGGCGGTCTGGCGGCGGCGATGGCCTGACGGACGGAGCGCGGCGCGATGGAGGAAGTCTTCGGCCTGCTGCTGGTCTTCGGCGTGATTGTCGGTGGCTGGGTGCTGGGGATCATCGGTTTCATCTCCGCTCGCCGAGCCTTGCGGGAGGTCGCGGCGCTGCGGGCTCAGGTCGCGGGCTTGAGTGGGGCGGAGGCCACGCCTCGCGCCACGACGGCCGGCGCGGTTCCAGACCATGGCGCGATGCCGGCACCACGACGCGAGACCGAACGCACAACCGACGGCGCGGAGGCGACCCGGCCTTCCATCCCGTCCCCTTGGGCACCTGCGCCGCATTCACCCGATGACCAACCCTTGGGCACGTCCGGAGAGGCCGCTGCTGGCGCCCCAGAACCAGACGCCCCCTACGCAGAACCGTCCCCGCCCGGTCGCAGCCTCGAAGACCTGCTCACCGCCCGCTGGGGGGTCTGGGCAGGCGCCGTCGCCCTTCTCATGTCCGGCGTCTTCCTCATCCGCTACGCGGTCGAGAACGAACTCCTCGGCCCCGAAATCCGCTGCCAGCTGGGCTTCCTGCTCGGCGCCACCCTGATCGGCGGCGCCGAATGGCTGCGGCGACGCTCCGACGGTTCCGACCAATCCCCCCCGGCCCTCGCATCCGGCGGAGTCGCCATCCTGTATGGCGCCGCCTACGGCACCGGCGTGCTGTATGGCCTGGTGCCCCCACTGGTTGGCTTCGCGCTGCTCGCCGCGGTCTCCCTGACCGGCCTCGCCTTGTCCCTGCGCTTCGGCCAACTCGTCGCCGCGATCGGCATCGCCGGGGCCTTCGTCACCCCGGCGCTGATCGAGACCGACGATCCCTCCCTCCCCGGCCTGTTCCTCTATCTGCTGTTCGTCACCGCCGCCGCGCTCGCCGTCGTGCGCTACACCGCCTGGATCTGGCTGGGTTGGGCCACGACCATCGCCGGAGCCCTCTGGGTCCTGCTCGCCCTGGTCAGCGGCCCGACCATCGACCTCTGGGCCGCCGCACTGTTCGTCCCCGCCGCGGCCGCCCTGAATTTGGGCCTGCTGCCAGGCGCCGCGTTGGACCATCCGATCGGCCGCCGCCTCGCCTGGATCCCCTGCGCGGCGCTGGGCCTGGCCGGCCTGCTCGTCGCCCAGGCCAGCCAGACCTGGGACACCCGCACCGGCGTGCTGCTGATGGCGCCCCTGCTGGTCTGGAAAGCCGCCCGAGAACCCCGGCTGCGCCTGTTCCCGTTCCTCGGCGCGCTGCTAGGCCTGCTGCTGCTGGCCGGCTGGTCCGTCCGAATCACCGACTGGCCCGACCTGGTTGCCCCGCCCGGCACCTGGAAACCCGCCGTGGTGTGGGACCTGATGACCACGGCCGGCATCTTCGCCGGGTTCCTCGGCGCCTGCGGCCTGTGGTTCCAGCGGCGGGCGGCGTTCCCCCTGCCTTGGGCAAGCCTCACGGCCTCGGTGCCGGTCATCGCGCTGGCCATCACCTACGCACGGATCGCGGCGTTCCAGACCCGGTCCGACTGGGCGATGGCGGCCTTCGTACTCGCCGCCGGGCTGGTGGGGACGACGGCGCAGGCCATGCGCGGGCAGGCCGAGGCCGCCCGGCAGATCGCCGGCACCCATGCCGCCGGCGCCTCCGCCGCGCTGGCGCTGGGCTGCGCGATGGTGCTGTCGGACCAGTGGCTGTCGGTGGCGATCGTTCTGCTGCTGCCGGCCCTCGCCTGGATCGAGGCCAAGGCCGACCTCCCGCCGCTGCGCCTGATCGCCCGAGCGGTCGCCGGCGTTGTCCTGGTCCGGCTGCTGCTGAACTGGCATCTGCTGGACTACAGCTTCGGCGACACGCCGGTGGTGAACGGGCTGTTGGCCGCCTATGGCGTACCGGCCGCCGCCTTCGCCCTGGCCGCGATCCTGTTCCGCCGCCGCGGGGACGACGCGACGGTGGCGGTCCTGCAGGCCGGGTCGGCCGCGCTGGCGACCGTGCTGGTGGGCATGGAAATCCGCCACGGCTTCGGCCACGGAGACATTGCGCGGGAGGAGATGCGTTTTGCGGAGGCGGCACTTCATGTCACCTCCCTGGCCATCGTCGCCAATGTCACGATGCGGATCGCGGCGCGCGTGGGCGGAACGGCACTGGCGTGGTCCTGGCGCATCCAGGGCGGGGTGGCACTGTTCCTAGGCGCCACGCTGCTGCTGCCCGCGAGCCCCCTGGTCACCAACGATCCGGTCGGCGCCTGGCCGCTGATCAACTGGTTGCTGCCGGGGTATCTGCTGCCGGCGGGCCTGGCGCTGCTCGCCGCCCGCCACCCGTCCGCCCGCATGATGCGTCCGGCCCTGTCGGTCTACGCGCTGCTGGCCTTGCTGGCCTGGGTGACGCTGGAAATCCGCCATCTGTTCCATGGCGAGCGGATCGGCTTCGAGGTGGCGGTGGAACCCGCGGAACTCTGGGCCTGGTCCGGCGCCTGGCTGGTGACCGGCGCGGCCCTGCTGGTGGTGGGGCTGCGGCGTGCCGAACGCCCAATGCGGCTGGCGGGGATCGCGATCGTCGCGCTGACCACGGTCAAGGTCTTCATCGTGGACATGAGTGCGCTGGAAGGATTGTGGCGCGTGTTGTCGTTCCTCGGCCTGGGGCTGGCGCTGATCGGGATGGGGGCGGTGTACGGGCGGCTGGCCGGGAGCCGGCGCGAGGCGATGCCCGCTGGCCAACAGGAGGCCGGGACGCCAGACCGGCCTTAAAGCCCCAACCGCCCCAGCATCACCCGCGTCCGCGTCCGGGCCGAGACTGGAGACCGCGCGAAGGCCCTCAAATCCACCGGATTGTCGATATCAAGGCCGATCCCCGGCACGCGCACGATCGTCGGCTCGATCCCATGCGCGCGGGACGTCATCAGATGCGGGAAGAAACTGTCATCCCCGAACCGCAGCGGGATCACCCAGGGCGGATTGCACAGGACGGCGTTCGATCCAAGCTCATCATGCGCCGGAGCGATTGTGAAGGATGGCGCGTCAAGGCAGGAGGACACGACGGCGTTCACCTCGGCCGAGGTAGCGCCAGGGATGTCGCCCGGCAGGGTCAGCAGGGCGCCGAGCCCCTCCCGCTGGATGACGCGCGCCATGCCCATGACGGCGGCGGTGTGGCCGTCCCGCGGGTCCTCGGTCACCACGCGCGCGCCATAGCGGCGGGCTAGGTCGGCGGCGCGGGGGTCAACCGTGTTCACCAGGATGCCGGCCAGACGCGAGGCCCCGGCGAGCGCGGCCAGCACGTCCTCCAGCATCGTCGCGGCGAGGATTTCCCGTTCGGCGGGCGACAACATGCCCGAGAGTCGTTGCTTGGCCCCGGTGAACTCCTTCACCGGCACCGCGGCCCAGACGGAGGTCACGAGAGGGTCCCCCCCATTCTCTCCGTCCTGGCCGGGCTTGCCCCGGCCACCCACCCCGAGACCGTGGAACCACTGCCCACCCTGGTTGAGGGGAGGGGGTGCCACACACATAGGCCTGGGGGGTTGCTACCCCTCCCCCCGGCCTTGGTCCGCTTCGCGGCCCAAGCCCTCAAGGGGAGGGGGAGAAGAATGTGCAGCATCACTTCCGACGCCGCAGCACCGACGCGGCCTCCAGCACCGTGCGGGCCAGGGCCTCGCGGTCTTCGATCGTCGTCATCAGGGTTTGGGCCAGCATCACACGGGCGTCGATCGACACGACCTCGGACATATCGGCGTGATCGATCACGTAGCCGTCCAGCAGGTCGCTATAGCGCTGCGCCACCGTCCCGGCCGAGGGGTCCAGCCCCAGTTCCGTCATCATCTTCGCCGTCGGCCCCTTCACCGCGCGTCCCGCGATGATCGGAGACACCGCGATCACCGGCGCCGCACAGTTCGCCATCGCATCACGCACGCCGGGGATGGCCAGGATCGGCTCCACGCTGATGAACGGGTTGGACGGGCAGATCACCACGGCCTGCAAGCGCGGATCGGCCAACGCCGCCATGAATTCGGGATGCGGGCGAGCCGTCGCGGCGCCGTGGAATTCCAGTTGGGAAACGACCGGCTCACACCGCCGATGCACGAAATACTCCTGGAAATCGAGCCATCCCTCCCCGGTCAACAGCCGCGTGCGGATGGGATCGTCGCTCATGGGCAGGATGCGCTGGGGAATGCCCATCTTCGCGGCCAGGGCGTTGGTCACGGCCGAGAGGCTTTCTCCCCGGCGCAGGCGCCGCGTGCGCTCCACATGCAGGGCGACGTCGCGGTCGCCCAGGCGGAACCAGGTTTCCCCGCCCAGAGCCTCCATCGTTTCCATGAACGACCAGGTCTCGTCATGCCGGCCCCAGCCGAGTTCACGGTTCGCGAGGCCGGCCAGCGTGTACATCACCGTGTCGATGTCGGGAGAGATCGACAGGCCGAGATGCTCGAAATCGTCGCCGGTGTTCACCACGACCAGCAGGTCCTCGGGCGGCAGGACGCGCGACAGGCCCAGGGCCAGCTTGGCGCCCCCTACCCCACCGGACAACGCGATGATCACTGGAACAGATCCTCCTCGGGGGGACGGACGACTTCGCTGATATTGGCGTCCGGCGCGGTCCAGGACAGGCCGCGGACGACGACCACGGGCTGGCCCTCACTGGCCTGGCCCTGCAACAGGGACGCCGCGGCGGCGATCTCATCGGCGAAACCGATGATCGTCACCTCCAGGATGCGGCCGAACAGGTCGGGCTGGCCGCGCATGTCGATCACCGCGGGCAGGCCGGCGGAACCGATCGCCACGCCGGCGGTGCCGCGCCGCCAGGGCCGGCCGAAGCTGTCACTGATGATGACGCCGACGCGGGTGCCATAGCGGGCAGCCAGGTCGGCCCGCAGCTTTTCCGCCGATCCGTCGGGGTCGAGCGGCAGCAGCAACGCCCGCTCGATCCCATCGGCCGGCGCGACGTTGGAATGATCCACCCCGGCATTGGCCATCACGAAGCCCAGCCGGTGCTGCATGATCATCAGGTTGGGCCGGCTGCGGACGACGCGGACGGAGTCGGAGAGGATGACCTCCACCGTCCGCGGGTCCTTGCCGACCTCGGCCGCCAGCCGCTCCGCCTCGGCCGAGGGAGTCACGGTCGCGAGGTCGACGGTCCGGCCTTCGGATTTCGACACGATCTTCTGCGCGACCACGACGACGTCGCGGTCATGCAGCTTCTGTCCCGCGCGCGAGAGACGATCGGCGATGATCGCGCCAAGGTCGTCCCCCTCCCGGATCATCGGGATGCCGGGGACGGCAAGGATTTCCAGGCGGGCGGTCATGGGATGCGGCGTCCCGTGTGGTCGTGGGCAGGCCTGGTCAAGGGATGACGCGGTGCCGATAAACGGACGCCGCCCCTTCCGTCATGGCCGGCCTTGAGCCGGCCACCCGCTCCCTGGCGGCGGAACCCGTGTCGGCTGGCATCTGTCCCACATGCGGGGGTGGGTGGCCGGGTCAAGCCCGGCCATGACGGAGAGGGGAGATCTGGCCATGCAGCCTTCTCCCCCCCGTCACCCCCGATGGGGCCACGCACAGCCATGACGGCGGGAGCCATGGGAGCTGCAAGGGCCTGATGCCGAGACACGGGACTCCTCGCCTTCAGCCGAACTTCGCGCGCAGCTTGGGCAGCACATGCTCCCCGTACAGCTTCAGGAAGCGGGCCTGGTCGGGGCCGGGGGCGTGGAACACCAGGTGGTTGAAGCCCATGTCGAGGTAGGGCTTGATCCGCTCGATGTGCTCATCGGGATCGTTCGAGACGATCCAGCGGCTCGCCGCCCGCTCGATCGGGAGGGCGTTGGCGAGGCGCTCCATCTCGGCCGGGTCCTCGACCGTCATCTTCTCCTCGGCCGACAGCGCCAGGGCCGCCCAGATGCGCGTGTCCTGCAACGCCTGGTCCTTGTCGGTGTCGAAGGAGACCTTCATCTCGATCATGCGTTCGTAATTGGGCTTCGGCTTGGAGGCCAGCTTCAGGCCTTCCTCCACGTTCGGCAGCAGGGTCTGGGTATACAAATCCCACTTCTTGCCGCTGGTGCAGATGAAGCCATCGGCCATGCGGCCGGCATACTTGGCGACCATCGGGCCGGCGCCGGCGACGAAGATCGGCACCGGGTTTTCCGGGCGGTCGTAGATCGTGGCGTTTTCCGTCTTGTAGTACTCGCCCTCGAACGACAGCCGCTCCTCGGTCCAGAGGCGGCGGATCAGGGTGCAGGCCTCGCGCAGACGCGCGAACCGCTCCTTCATCTCCGGCCAGTGGATGCCCATGGCGGGGACTTCGTTCAGGCCTTCGCCCGTGCCGACGCCCAACACCACGCGGTCGGGGAACATCGAGCCCAACGTCCCGAACACCTGCGCCACGACGGACGGGTGATAGCGGAAGGTCGGCGTCAGGACCGACGTGCCCATGACGATGCGGGACGTGGAAGCGCCCAGCGCGCCCATCCAGGCCAGGGCGGACGGGGCGTGGCCGTCGGTGTGCTTCCAGGGTTGGAAGTGATCGCTGATGAAGACCGAATCGAAGCCGCACTTCTCCGCCAGGACCGAGAAGTCCAGAAGCGGTTTCGGGGCGAACTGTTCGGCGGATGCCTTGTAGCCGAGCTTGAGCACGGGTCTGAACTCCCTCCGGGTGTTGGGGAGGAAGCTACTCTCGGGAAGGGTTGCCGGCAATCGGGGCGACGCGGATTGCCGGCGGGCGAGGAAACTCCGCTTGGAACGCCCCCCTGGAACGTCTGGACGCCCGACCGATCCATCCGTTCGCCCGGGCGCCGTTGCGGGCGCGACATGGGGGAAACCGCCCAGATGGGTGGGTGCTATGCCCCACCCAGGTTGCACTGCCAATATTTCTCCAAATTACGTTTTTATTTTCAATATCTTATGGAATCTCCGGCCACCGAAGCGCGTGGCACGCGCCTTGCGTTGTTGACCTCGCACCCGCCGAGGACACGGCTGTCCCAAGACCTGTTCCCCGGCGGCGCCCCAACCACGAAACGGCCAGACGCCGGCGAAACGCGGCGTAACCCGCTGAAACGTAACGACCCGCTCCGTCAGGCGAATCCCGTCCGACTGTCAGCCCCGGTTCAGGTTCGTCTGCCATACGGACGCTTGAAAGACCGTCACGCGCCCCGACCCGTCGGAGAGCCGCGCCGGTCCATGAAATTCATCGCGGGTCCGCCTCACGGCACCCGCCACCGCCCTGGAGTGACTCACGATGGCTATCACACCGTTGAAGAAATACCTCGCCACTGTCGCGACCGGAGTCGGCGGCTACGCGATGGACTTCGACCAGCCCACTGAGCTGACCCCCATCCTGAGCGGGCCGCCTGGCGTTCCCTGGGTTGTTGGCGTGGGCGACCTGAACGGCGACGGCGTGGCGGAGGTCATGGTCGGTGGCCCTGGCAGCGACAACAAGTTCATCGACAGCGGACGCATCTATGTCTCGATCGGCCTTGCCGCCGGTGTTCCCAGCTTCACGATGACCGACCCGTTGGACGCCATTGTCATCGACGGCATCCTGGCCGGCGACATGGCAGGCTCCACCGTCGGGACCATCTCGGACCTGAATGGCGATCTGAAGCCCGAACTGCTGATCGGCGCGCCCTTCATGGATCGCGGTGGCGCGGATCGCGGGGCGGGTTTCGTGATCTGGAGCCCGGCCGCCGGCAACGGCATCGACCTCGGTGACCCAGCCACCAACAGCGGCAGCGGCTACATGATCCGCGGCGAGGCGAACGGCGATCACGCCGGCACCACCATGGCCGCCATCGCCGACCTGAATGGGGATGGCAAGGCCGAGGTCCTGATCGGCGCGCCGGGCAGCAATGCCACCGGCGCGGACGCCGGTGCGGCCTGGGTCGTGTTCGGCAAGGCGACGGATACCGCCGTCGCGCTGGCCAATGTCACGGCCGGCACGGGCGGCTTCCGCATCACCGGTGAGGCCGCCGGGGATACCGCCGGCAGCGCGCTGACGAGCGTCGGCGACATGAACGGCGACGGCCTAGCCGAGATCGTGGTCGGCGCCTATGGAAACGACGCGGGCGGCGTGGATGCCGGCGCGGTCTATGTCGTGTTCGGCAAAGGCACGACCACGGGGGTCAGCCTGGCGACGGTCGCAGCCGGCACCGGCGGCTTCCGCATCACTGGCGCGACGGCCGGCGCCCATATCGGCAGCGCCATCGCCAATATCGGCGACATCAACGGCGACGGGCGCGGCGACCTGCTGATCGGCGCCCCCGGCGCCAACGAAGCCTATGTCGTGTTCGGCCAGGCCGGCACGACCGAGATCAACCTGACCAATGTCGGGCTTGGCACCGGCGGGTACAAGATCGTCGCGGAACACGCCGGCGACCTGTCCTCGCTCTCGGTGGCCGGCGGCGCGGACTACAACCGCGACGGCATTCTCGATCTCGTGATTGGCGCGTCCCACAACAACGAGGGCGGCACGAACGCCGGCGCGGTCTACGTCGTGTGGGGCGGCGGCTCCGCCACCGTGAACCTGTCCATGGTCGCGGTCGGCCTGGGCGGCGTGAAGGTGGTCGGCATCGCCGGCAGCCTGGCCGGCGCCAGCGTCGCCGTGCAATCGGACATGAACGGCGACGGTGCGCCGGAGATCATCATCGGCTCGCCCGGCACGACCGAGACCGTTAGCATCGTCTACGCCGACGCAAGCTGGCAGCCCGATCCGACCGTCTATGGGACGGAAGGCGATGATGTGATCGGCGCCGGATATGGCGGCTATCATGTCGTGGGCGACGCCACCGACACGATCCTCGGCCTGGGTGGCAACGACACCATCGACGCCGCGGGCGGCGCCGACACGGTGGAAGGCGGCAGCGGCAACGACACGATCCATGGTGGCCTGGGCAACGACACCCTGTTCGGCAACGCGGACGCCGACACCATCACCGGCGACGGGGGCGACGACACGATCGACGGCGGCACCGGCGACGACATCCTGCAAGGCAACACAGGCTTCGACACGCTTCTCGGCGGCGACGGCCTCGACACCCTCTCCGGCGGCGATGACAACGACAGCCTGAACGGCGGCATCGGGGCGGACACGCTGGATGGCGGCGCCGGCAACGATACGATGATCGGCGGTACGGGCGCCGACGCCATGGCCGGCGGCACCGGCGATGACAGCTATTTCGTCGACGACCTCGGCGACACCATTGTCGAGGCCAATGGCGGCGGCACCGATACTGTGTCCTCCGGCGTGGCCATCACGCTCAGCGACTTCGTCGAGAACCTGATCCTGACCGGATCGGCCCGGAGCGGCACCGGCAATACGTCGGCGAACACCATCACCGGCACCGCGGGCGCGGATACCCTGAACGGCGGCGGCGGCAACGATACCCTGATCGGCAACAACAGCAACGACACGCTGAATGGCGGAAGCGGGGCCGACACCATGACCGGCGGTACCGGCGACGATCGCTACACCGTCGATCAGCTGGGTGACGTGATCGTCGAAGCCGATGACGGCGGCACCGACAGCGTGACCGCCAGCGTCAACTGGACGCTGGGCGCCTTCACCGAGAACCTGAAGCTGATCGGCCTCGCCCACGTCGGCACCGGCAACGGCCTGGCAAACAAGCTGACCGGACAGGCAGGCAGTGACACGCTGGACGGTGGCGACGGCAACGACACGCTGGATGGCGGCGCGGGCGCCGACCTGATGATCGGCGGCGCGGGCGATGACACGTTCATGGTCAACAGCGTCGGCGACGTCGTGCAGGAAGGCCTGACCGGCGGCACCGACACGGCCATCGTCAGCGTCAACAACTGGGTCGTCGCCGACAACGTGGAAGTCGTCCGCCTGACCGGCGCGGCGCATGCGGTGACCGGCAATGCGCTGAACAACAGCCTGATCGGCGCATCCGGCAACGACTCCCTGGACGGCGGCCTCGGCGATGACGTGATGCTGGGCGGCGACGGGAATGACCGGCTTTACTCCGGCGACGGCCTGGACACCCTGGCCGGCGGCAGCGGCGACGACCGCTACATCCTGCGCGGCGGACA
Organism: Asaia bogorensis; assembly: GCA_945873195.1. Taxonomy (GTDB): domain Bacteria; phylum Pseudomonadota; class Alphaproteobacteria; order Acetobacterales; family Acetobacteraceae; genus Rhodopila; species Rhodopila bogorensis_A. The sequence goes on along the minus strand of CAMCDA010000043.1, from coordinate 5,997 downwards.
CGCCCATATCGAGGACCTGCTCGGCCACGACACGATCGACGGCAGTGAGGGCGTGGGCGATTGCCACATCGACCTGTCCGGCGACACCGTGAGCAACGTGGACGGCCAGGATTGCGACATTGGCGCCGGCGGCTCCACCGCCCTGCCGTTGGACGTGCAGTTCCTGCAGGACCTGAGTGGTTCGTTCGGCGACGACATCGCGACCGTCCGCGGCGTGATCCCGGGCATCGTCACGGCCCTGCAAGCGGTGCAGGCGAACAGCCAGTTCGGCTCCTCCAGCTTCGTGGACAAGCCGATCGGCCCGTTCGGATCGGCCGGGGAATGGACCTACAACACCCTGCTGTCGCTGACGTCCAACGTCGCATCGCTGACCACCACCTATAACAACATGGTCATCCGCAACGGCAACGACGCCCCCGAGGCACAGATCGAGGCGCTGATGCAGCTCTGCCTGCGCCCGGTCGAGGTCGGCTTCCGCGCCGACTCCGCCCGCTTCGTGGTGCTGTTCACCGATGCCCCGTTCCATGTGGCCGGAGACGGCGCGGCCGCCGGGATCACCACCCCCAACAACGGGGACGCGATCATGGACGGCACGCCAGCCGGCACGGGTGAGGATTATCCCTTGGTCGCCCAGGTGAAGGTGGCGCTGGAAGCGGCGAACGTCATCCCGATCTTCGCGATCGCGGGTGGGTTCGAGTCCACCTACCAGGGGCTCGTGACCAGCCTGGGCCGTGGCACGGTCGTCACGCTGACCGCCAACAGCTCCAACGTGGTCGCGGCGGTGACCGCCGGCCTGACCGCGGCGACGGTGACGGAAATCGAGGACGCCGTCGGCGGATCGGGCAATGACAGCCTGGTCGGCAGCCACCGGTCGAACACGCTGACCGGCAATGCCGGCAACGACACGATCGACGGCGCCGAGGGTGATGACAAGCTGGACGGCGGGATTGGCAACGACTCGCTGGAAGGCGGCACGGGCGCCGACCTGATGATCGGCGGCACCGGCAACGACACGTTCCATGTCGACAACGCCGGGGATGTCACACAGGAAGCCAATGCCGGCGGAACCGACACCGTCATCGCCAGCGTCGATCACACCCTGGCCTTGAACCTGGAGATGCTTCAGCTCACGGGTATCGCCTTCGTCGGCACCGGCAACGCGCTGGCCAACCAGATCACCGCGACGGATGGCGGCAGCCACCTGTATGGGCTGGTCGGCAACGACATTCTGACCGGAGGCACCGGCGCCGACATCCTGGAAGGCGGTGAGGGGCGTGACACCCTGAACAGCGGGCTGGGCACCGACACGCTGATCGGCGGCCTGGGTGTCGACGTGATGACGGGCGGCGGCGGCGCGGACATCTTCCGGTTCGGCGCCTCCACCGAAGGCCGGGATCAGATCACCGACTTCTCCGCGCTGGAGGACACGCTGGAGTTCTCGGCCCTGGGCTTTGGCGGCGGCCTGACCGCCGGCATGGACCTGGTCGCGGACGGGCGTTTCGTGCTCGGCAGTGTGGCAAACCAGGCCAAGGGGCAGTTCCTCTACGCGGCCAGCACCGGCCTCCTGTCCTGGGATGCCGACGGCACCGGCCTGGGCGGACGGGTCAGCATCGCGACGCTGACCGGCAACCCCGTCCTGACCGGCTCGGAGCTGCACGTCATCGTCTGATCCATACCGCGAAACCACCCCGTTGCCGTCCCCCCCGGCGGCTGGTTCACTGAAGCGCGTGGCAACCAACGCCACGCGTGGGGGGACACGCCATTCGGATACTCTTGGTAGAAGACGACCTGGACCTGGCCGCGCGGCTGACCGAGAGCCTGCAGCAGGCGGGCTTCGCCGTTGATCGCGCGGCGGACGGCGACCTCGGCTGCTATCTGGGAGAGACGAACCCCTATGACGCGGTCGTCCTCGACCTTGGTCTGCCGAAGCTCTCCGGCATGCAGGTGCTCAAGCGCTGGCGCGCGGCCGGACGGAACATGCCGGTCTTGGTCCTGACCGCCCGCGGCGCCTGGACCGAACGGGTGGAGGGGCTGAACGCCGGCGCCGATGACTATGTGGGCAAGCCGTTCCAGGCGCCCGAGATCATCGCGCGGGTCCGCGCCCTGATCCGGCGCGCCGCTGGCTCCGCCACGCCGATCCTGACCCGGGGCGACATTCGCCTGGACCCCACCACCGGCATGGTGGAGATCAGCGGCGTCGCGGTATCCCTGACCGCGCTGGAACTGAAGGTGCTGTCCTATCTGATGCACCACGCGGGCCATGTCGTGTCCCAGAACGACCTGCTGGATCACGTCTACGGCATCGACGATGTGCGCGACACCAACACCATCGAGGTCTACATCGCCCGCCTCCGGAAGAAGCTGGGCCGGGATGAGATCAAGACGATCCGCGGCCTCGGCTATCGTATCGGCTGACACATGGGACCCATCGGGAAAAGCTTCCGGACCCGGCTGATCGTTGGCGCCGTGATCTGGATCACCGCCGGCATGGGCGTCAGTTGGTTCGCGGTGACCGAGTTGCTGCGCCATCGCGTGACGGCGGAATTCGAAAGCGAGGTCGATCATCACGCCACCGAACTAGCGGCGATCCTGAGCATCGACTCCCTGGGCCAACCGGTCACCACCCAACCCTTGAGCGATCACCGCTTCCTCGGCACCGACACAGGTCACTACTGGCAGGTCGAGCGCGGCAATGGCGCCACGCTCCGCTCCCGCTCGCTCAGTTCGGCGACCTTGCCCATGACGCTGGATTTCGCGCATCCGGGCGCGGAACAGACGCGCACCGTGCCTGGTCCGACCGGCCCCATACTGATGACGGAGCGCATCGTCGCCGCCGGCCAGGAGCTCGAAAGCGTCCGGGTCGGGGTTGCCATCGAGATGCGGGAGTTCGATGCCGTGGTGGGGGAACTGCGCCAGACGGTCGGCCTGACCCTGGGCGTGATCGCGATCGGCCTGATCGCCGCGGCCCTGGCCCAGGTCGCCTACGGCATGCGCCCCCTGGGACGCATCAGCCAGGCCCTTGGCGCCATCCGCCGTGGGGAAGCCCGCCGCCTGCCGGATGATCTGCCGATGGAGGTCGCGCCCCTCGCCCGCGGCATGAACGACCTGATCGAGGCCAACGAAGCCGTGGTCAGACGCGCGCGCGTGCAGGCCGGCAATTTGGCCCACGCCCTGAAGACCCCGCTCGCCGTGCTGATGGATGAGGCTCGGCGTCTCGACGAAAACGGCGAGTCGGGGGCGGTGGTCCTGCGGGAATGCGAGCGGATGCGCCGGCAGATCGAATATCAACTGGCCCGGGCGCGGGCGGCGGCCTCCAGCGCCAGTGCCACGGCCGCGACTCCGATTGGACCGGCGCTGCGGTCCATGGTCGCGGCGCTGTCGCGGCTGTACCGGGATCGCGGCCTGACCTTCGACATCCAGGCGCCGGACGACCCCGGTATCGCCGCGTGCGAAACCGAGGACCTGGACGAATTGCTGGGCAACCTGTTGGACAACGCCGCCAAATGGGCGCGGTCCCGCGTGCTGGTGCGGCTGACCATGACGGGGACAGCCGATCAGCCGGTCATGCGGATCGCGGTGGAGGATGACGGCCCCGACATCCCGGCCGAGGCGCAGACCCGGGTCTTTCAGGCCGGCCAACGCCTGGATGAACAGGTTCCCGGCACCGGCCTCGGGCTGGCGATCGTGCGGGATGTCGCCGAGATGTATGGCGGCCGGACCTGGATCGAACGGTCCGTTCTGGGCGGAGCGGCCGTGTTCCTGGAACTGCCGTCCCCGCGGCGCGGCGACTGACGCGCATCGCGGCGTTTTTGTTGCATCGCAATATCGCCCTCGCGTTCCGCGCCCGCAAGGGCTAAACGCCGTTCCCATCCTCCCTTCTGACCGAACGGCGCCCGCACCCCATGTTGCAGATCGACGATCTTGTGTTCAACGCCTGGGGACGGCGGTTCTTCGACCATGCCAGCCTCAATCTGCCGCCCAACGCCAAGGTGGGCCTGGTGGGCCGCAACGGCGTCGGCAAGACCACCCTGTTCAAGCTGATCCAGGGCGAGTTGGTGGCGGATAGCGGAGAAATCGTGATCCCCAAAGGCGCCCGCGTCGCCAGCGTCGATCAGGAACACCCCGCCACACCGGTCAGCCTGCTTGACACCATCCTCGCCGCCGATACCGAGCGTCATGCCCTGCACGAGGAACTGGAAACCGCCGACCCCGAGCGGATGGCCGACATCTACAACCGCCTGATGGAGATCGACGCCGATCGCGCGCCGGCCCGCGCCGGGGAAATCCTGGCGGGCCTCGGGTTTTCGACCGCCGACCTCACGCGGCCGATGGCGGAATTCTCGGGCGGCTGGCGGATGCGGGTGGCGCTCGCAGCCGCCCTGTTCGCCGAACCCGGGCTGCTGCTGTTGGACGAACCGACCAACTATCTGGATCTGGAAGGCGCGATGTGGCTGGAAGCGCGCCTGCGGAAATACCCAAACGCCGCCATCATCATCAGCCATGACCGGGAACTGCTCAACAACTCGGTCGACGCGATCCTGCATCTGCGGGAAGGCAAGCTGGAGCTGTACACCGGCGGCTATGATGAGTTCGAGCGGCGGCGGGCGGAGAAGGCGCGCCTGCAATCCGCCTTCCGCGCCAAGCAGGAAGCCGAACGGGCGCATCTGCAAAGCTTCGTCGATCGGTTCCGCGCCAAGGCCAGCAAGGCCGCGCAGGCACAGTCACGCATGAAGCGCCTGGCCAAGCTGGAACCCGTCGCCGCCGTCATCGAGGAACGAGTGGCGCCGTTCACCCTGCCCTCTCCCGCCCGTCCGCTGGCCCCGCCGCTGATGCGGCTGGAACACGCCTGCGTCGGTTATGGCGACGACACGATCCTGCGCGACATGGACCTGCGGCTGGACGTCGATGACCGCATCGGGCTGCTGGGCGTCAACGGCGCCGGCAAATCCACCTTCGCGAAGATGGCCGCCGGCGCGCTCGCGCTCCAGTCCGGCCACATGCAGCGCGAACACCGGATCAAGGTCGGCTGGTTCCACCAGCACCAGATCGAGGCGCTGGATCCCTCCGACACGCCGCTCGACATCATCCGGCGCGCGCGCCCCGATGACAGCGAAACCTCCTACCGGTCGCGTCTGGCGCAGTTCGGCCTGGGCTTCGACAAGCAATCCACCACCGTCGAAAACCTCTCAGGCGGCGAGCGTGCCCGCCTATTGCTGAACATGGTCGCAATGGCGGCGCCGCATCTGCTGATCCTGGATGAGCCGACGAACCATCTGGACATCGACAGCCGGCGGGCCTTGCTGGATGCGCTGAACGACTACCAGGGCGCGGTGATCCTGATCACCCATGACAGGTCGTTGATGGAGTTGGTCGCCGATCGCCTGTGGCTGGCGGCGGATGGCACGATCGTGCCCTTCGATGGCGACATGGACGATTACGCGCGCCTGGTGCTGGAACGCGCGAAGGGCGGGTCGGCGCCGAGCCAGACGCGGCAGGGCAAGCAGAAGAAGGAAAAGAAGCTCAAGCACGCGGCCTGACGGCGTGCTGGCGGGTGCGATTCGATGTCGTGGGGAGGAGTACCAGCGGCCCGAAGCGTTGACGTATCGGCCACCATGGCCGGGCTTAACCACAGAGGCGCTACCTTACGGCCATAGTGCCGGCTACGTTCCCATTATCATGCGCGGGCTCGGCCCGCGCAGCCATGAATTTGCAGCGTTTTCTGCCATAGACCGTGGGTACTCGGGTCAAACTCCCCATGACATAGGGGGGGAATCCGCCGTATCGGCCCTAGGTTAGCGCCTATGGGGCTTGACCCGACCGTGACGGTGTACGAGCAATGTTTAGGGCGGCTGCCATCGATCCCACAACTTTGGTTCGCACCCCGTGCTGCCTGAATTCCGCGCCTAAAGAAGCTTAATTCCCCGTTTACCTTGCAGAATCAGAGAGATATTCTGCATTCGTAAATCCGAAACCATCACCAACGGGGTGCGCGATGCT
>CAMCDA010000042.1 GCA_945873195.1 Asaia bogorensis | reverse complement strand
AAGGGCTCCGCCCTTAGCGGGAGGCCCAGGAGGGCAGAGCCCTCCTGGTGGGGTCTCGGGGCAAAGCCCCGCCCTTCAATGCCCGTCGCCAACCTCGATCACCGCGTCCACGGCGAACGCCCCTTCCCCGTCCGGCATCGCGAACACCGGGTTGAGGTCGATCGACGCCAGCTCCGGCCCCGCCGCGGCGGCGAAGGCGGAAAGGCGCGACAGCATGCCGGCGAGTGCCTTGATATCGGCCGGCTTCCGTCCGCGGGCGCCCATCAGCAGCGGCGCGCCCTTGATCGAGCGGATCATCTCCTCGGCCACGTCGGGCCCGAAGGGCGCGCGCCGGAAGACGACGTCCTTCATCACCTCGACGAAGATGCCGCCCAGGCCGAACATCGCGACCGGGCCGAAGACGGGGTCGCGGGTGATGCCCAGGATGCACTCGACTCCGCCCTTGAGCTGCTTGGCCACCAGCACGCCGTCGACCTTGGCATTCGGCGCGGCGGCCTTCGCGCGTTCCATCAGCGTGACGAAGCCGGCGCGGACGGCAGCCTCGCTGTCGACGTCCAGCAGCACGCCGCCGATTTCGGACTTGTGCAGGATGTCGGCGGACAGAATTTTCATCACGACCGGGAAGCCGAACTTCGCCGCGGCCGCGACGGCGGCATCGGCGGTCGCGCACTCGGCCTCGGGGGCCGAGGCAATGCCGGCGGTCGCCAGCAGGCGCTTGGCCTCGGACTCGGTGGGCGTGGCCTTGGGCAGCGTGACCGCGGGGACGGTGGGCGCGGGCGCGCCGGGGCCGGCGGCGAAGGCAGCGCCGAACTTGCCCATGGCATCGATCGCGATCACCGCGCGGGTCGGGTCCTCATGCACGACCCAGCCGGCTTCCTCCATCGCGTCGCGCGTTTCCTTGGGCGCGATGATGGACAGGTTATAGAGCCGGTCGGGATACATCCCGCGCACGATGTTCAACTGCGCGGCGATGTCGGGCCAGCGGCGGGACGACGCACTCATGCTGAAGAAGCCGAGCACCGAGCTGTAGCCGCCTTCCTTGACCATCGCCTCGGTGAAGGTCTTGACCAGGGTGACGTCGTTGGCGACCTGGGCGGTCGCGTCGACCGGGTTGCGCGGGGCGCAGAACGGCACCAGGCCGCGCAGGATCTTCTGCGTCTCCTCGGGCATTTCCGGCATATCCAGGCCGACCCGTTCCGCCTCGTCACTGATCAGCACGCCGGCGCCGCCCGAGACCGTGATCACGCCCAGGGTATTCTTCACCGGGTAGATCTTGCGGGTCGCGGTGTGGGCGATGTCCAGCATCTCCTCGGAGTTGCGGGCGCGGAAGACGCCGAATTCATTCATCACCGCTTCCGTCACGGCGTCGTTGCCGGCGATCGAGGCCGTGTGCGACTTGGCGGCCTTGGAACCGAGTTCCGACCGGCCGACCTTCTGCATGATGATCGGCTTCTTGGACGCGCGAGCGGCTTCCAGCGCGGCGATCATGCCTTCGGATTCGCGGATGCCTTCCGCGTAGACGGCGATCACGTCGATGTCGGGGCTTTCCGCGAGCCAGCCGATGCACTCACCGACCGTGATATCGGCTTCATTGCCGGTCATGATGCACAGCGAGGCGCCGATGCCGCGGTTGCGCGCCAGTGTATACAGATGTGTCCCATAGGCACCGGACTGGCTGGCGATGCCGATGCGGCCTGGCACAGGCCAGCCGGAGTCGAACGACGACGAAAACGTCGCGTAATAGGCGCGGGAGGCATCGAAGACGCCCAGGCAGTTCGGGCCGAGGATACGCATGCCATACGACCGCGCGGTGGCGACCATCTTGTCCTGCACGAGCCCGCCCGCGTCGTCCATTTCCGCGAAGCCCGCGGTGAACATCACGATGCCCTTGACGCCGCGCTTGCCGAGCTCCTCGACCGAGGCGGCGACGTCGGAGGCGACGGCGACGATGGCGACATCCGGCGTTTCCGGCAGGTCGGCGATCGAGGCATAGGCCTTGATGCCTTGGATTTCCGCTCGGTTCGGGTTGATCGGATACAGCCCGCCCTGGAAACCCTGCGATTTCATATAGGCAATCGGCCGGCCGCTGATGCGGGTGGGATCGGACGACGCGCCGAGGACGGCGACCGAACGGGGGGCAATGAGTGGCGTGAGGCCGGAGAAGCGCGAGGCGGACATGGCGCGGACAGTTCCCATTGTTGTCGAAGGCGGGTTGCACGACCCGCCGGCGGAGACACTCTGGCCTTTGGACGGCTTTATCGCAATCTTTCGGCCGAGCGACTTAGGGATCAGCGGATTTCGACGCGTAGGTTGTATTCGCCGCCGCCGCGCGTGGTGCCGACGACCAGGAGATAGTTTCCTTTCGCAGGCAATTTTCCGGACCAGGCGCGCGCGTCGTCGCCGTCGGCCGCGCCTTTCAGTGCGTCACCGGACAGATCGGGGCCGGGCGTGATCTTCCAGCCGGGCTGGTAGAGCTGAAAGACGATGTTGCTGTCGGGGCTTTTCCGCTGCGTCACCGACAGGGTCTGGCCTGCTCCGGCGCCGATGGTGAAACAGGCACGTTCTCCGCGCGCGACGCCGCCCGACAGATCCGTCGCGAAGGCCCCGGCGGGGAAGCGCACGGGAGCCGGGCGATCACAGCCGGCCCAGGCCGGCTGTGACGCGAACAGGGCGGACGCAACGACAATACACGCGGAGAGGCGCATCAGCCCAAGGCTTTCCAGGTATCACTTCCGACGACCGCATCAGCCTCCAACCGACGATCGGTCTGGAATTGACGCACCGCCTTCTCGGTATTCGGGCCGAATTCGCCATCGACATCGACGGCATAGCCCCGGGATTTCAGTTTCTCTTGCAACAAGGTAACGTGATCGCCGGTGTCGTTCAGTCGCAGCACCGGCAGCTGCGTCGCCCTCACGGCGGTCGGCGCGGCCACGTGTCCAAACGCCGCCTTCCCCTTTGCCAGATAGTCCTTCCGATCCTGCAACCCGTTGGGCGTTACCGATCCGTTGTGCCCGGTGTTGATGATCTTGCTGATCGCCAGCACGTCGTCGGCATCGGCGAAGGGGCTCAGCTTGTTGCGGTTCCAAAACTCACAAGCGATCCGCAGCGATGTCACCGGATCGGCCGCCAGTTCGGGATGGCCGACCAGGTCGAGGCCCAGCGCCTCACCATAGGATTTGTAGTTCGACCGTCCGGTCAATTGGAACAGCCCGCGGCCCTTGTAGCGGCGGCCATCGCCGGACTGGGTGTTGCCCAGGTCGCTCCGCCCGTCGTACGCATCACCCGATGCCTGTTCCTCCGACAAGGCGAGCCCCATCGTTTCGTGGCAGGCCTGCGCGATGAAATGCAGCATCCGCAGGTCCGTGTTCAGCCCCTGCGCGTGCAGGGTGTCGCGCAGGATCGGGCCGATCGCCTCGATGATCCTGCGCTGGTTCTCGCCCAGAATCTTATTCGAGATATAGCGGGGCGTGATCGCCCGCAGAAAGTCTGCATCCAGCGGCATGGTATCCTCCCGTTCGGCGCGCGTAGCCGGCCGCGCCGGAGCGCAGCCTGCCCGATGGATCATGCACAGGAAATGACGCGCTTCACACCTGGATCGCGCAATCCGGCGCGGGCATCCCCAGATCGGCCGCGGTCTGGGTCTCATACCCATGCCGAACCACGTCGTACGCCTGACCAAGAATGCCGCCGCGAATGGTGCCCGCGCCGACCGAGCGATAGGCCGGCTTCCAACTTTCCGGCAGGTTCGGCGAATCCGGCGGGGCCAGCCACAGCCGGAACAGGTTCCGCTTCAAGGCCGGATCGTCGTGATCCTCGAACTCAGTGCGCGAATGCAACGTGACGTGGTTGTTCAGGATCTGCATGTCGCCGGGCCGCAAACTCATAGAGTACATCAGCGACGGCCGGCGCAGCACCTGATCCAGCTCCTCCACAGCGCGCCAGCGTTCGGCGCCGAGCTGCGGCACGCCCTCGATCTTCTGGGCGGATTGCAGGCGGTTGCGGTTCCACTTGCTGCACAGCACCCCGTCCGCAAGGTCATAGATCGGGTTGGGGTAGAAGGGCCCCTCATCGGGGGCCTGTTCCTGCTGGCGGCTGAAATGATAGGGCAGATGCAGTAGTTCCGCGAGGTCGGGATGTTCCGCCACCACCACGTTATGGGCGGTGACGGAGGACGTGACCATGCTCTGCCCGCCCGACTTGGCGACGTTGTAGCACGTCAGCAGCACGACATCCGCGCCGTCGGTGTGGAAGTCGAGCTCCGCGCTGGATGAATAGCCCCGTCCGCCGGCAGCGCGGTAGGTCGTGCCGGCATCGCGCACCGCGGACAGGTACTGGCTGGCCTTGCCCTGCGGACGGGCGACGCCGGTGTGCAGGCCGATGGCCCAGGTCAGCAGTTCGAATTCCTCGACCGTCGTGTCGGCCCTCGGCATGCCGCGTAGCAGGGCAAAGCCGGTGCCGGTCTTGATCTCGTTCAACGCCCGTTCGATCACCGGCCAGGCGGAACCGAGGTCGAGATCGCCGCGCCGGTAGTCGTACAGCGTCTTGTCCGGATCGCGCGCCTTTCGGACGGCGGCCAGCATGTCGCGGCGAGCACGGTCGTCCAGTTCGTAGATCCAGGCTGTATCGGCGTTCAGGTCCGCCACGGTCCAGGCGGCACGTGTATCGGCGTTGATCGGTTTCATGACGGCACCCTCATGCGCTCTGCTTTCGCAGACGCGTGATACGATGTTTCTGGTAGGCGGCGATATCGTCCGACAGCGGATGATCGCCATCGAACAGCAGATGCGTGATGGACACGACCGGGGCGGGCTTGCCCTCCCCCAGGCCGAAATCCAGCCGGCAGACGATCCCGCCCGCGTCGCCCATGTAGTTGACGCGGCTGACGACGCAACGCGGACCCGCGGAGACGAACGCCGCCTGCGCGCGCAGCATTGACAGGAACCCGGGCAGGCAGGTCGCCTCGATCGGACAGGCCGCCAGCATGCGTTCCAGCAGGGCGATCGCGGCGTCCGGATCGTCGAGCGCCATGCTCAGTTGGCCGTCATGCCGCCATCGATGACCAGTTCGCTGCCGGTCATCCAGCCGGACTCGTCCGACGCCAGATACAGGCAACCCATCGCGATATCGATCGGCTTGCCGAAACGGCCCAGCGGCGTCGCGTCCATCCGCGCCTTCCCGCTCTCATTCCCCAACAGGCCAGGCCGAGCCATGGGGGTGTCGACAAAGCCGGGATGGACGGAGTTGGCGCGGATCTGGTCCTTGGCATGCTGGATCGCGGTCGCCTTGGTGAAGATGCGGACCGAGCCCTTGGACGCGTGATAGGCCGCATTGGCAAACGATCCGACGATCCCGCAAATCGAGGAAATGTTGAAGATCGATCCGCCGCCAGCGCGCCGCATGGCCGGGATCACCGCCTTCGTGCCCAGGAACACGCCCGTGGAATTCACGTCCATGATGCGGTTCCACATCTCCAGCGTCGTGTCCTCCAGCGCGAAGCCGGTCATGACGCCCGATGCCTGAACGGTCATGCCGGAGGGGCGGCCGGAGACGCCGGCGATGTTGCCCAGGACGTTGATCTTGCCGTACTTCGCCTCGACCGCGGCCGCCAGGGCGGTCCATTGCGCCTCATCGGTCACGTCCAGCGGACGGTATTCGGCCGTTCCACCGGCCGCGACGATTTCGGCGGCAACGGTCTGACCGAGTTCGTCCTGCATGTCGCACAGGATGACGGTGGCGCCATGGGCGGCGAAGACGCGACCGCATTCGGCGCCGATGCCTGACGCGCCGCCCGTGACGATGGCGACCTTGCCGAGAAGGCGGGGACCTGGCTGCATGTTCGTTTTCCTCCTGCCGAATATCGGCAGTCAGTCTGCCAGACCCAAACCGGAACGGCCAGGGATCACGCCCCCTAACCGGCCCGAGGCGCTCGGCGCATGAACAGCAGCAGGATCAACGGCGGGATGACGGTCAGCGCCATCAGCCGAAAATCGTTGTTGTACGAAATGATCTTCGCCTGATACGTGACCATCTGGTCCAGCAGCGCCGCCCCCGCGCGTGTTGTCGGATCCAGAATGCGGGACGCCTCGTCCCCTGCCTGCAAAATCCGCTCAAACGGCGTGATCCCGGCGGAAACCTCGGCATGCGCGATCTGAGTGCCGCGGGTCAGCGTAAAGGTCGTGACCGAAATCCCCACCGCCGACCCGAGGTTACGGGCCAGGGATTGCACCGCCGTCGCCTCGGGCCGCAGGGCCGGCGCCAGCGTGGTGTAGGCCATGACCGTCATCGGGTTGAACACCAGCCCGATCGAGAACCCCTGCATGAACAGGACCAGCATCATCTCGAACTGGGTGACCTCGGGCGTCCAGGTGCTCATGATCAGCATCGCGTAGCCCAGCGACAGCAGGCCGGCCGCCATGATCTTGCGCTGGTCGAACATCTTGCTCAGCCAGCTAGCGACGAACATCGCGATCATGGTGCCGAAGCCGCGCGGCGCCATGGCGATGCCGGAGTCCAGCACGGGATAATGCGCGAGCTGCTGCAGGAACGGCGCCATCATCGACGCCGTGGACAGCATCAACGACGACACGCAGGCCACCATGATGATGCCCGCAAAGAAATTCCGGTCCTTGAACAGCGCCAACGGCAGGAACGGTTTCTCGGCCGTCGCCATGTGCACGATGAACAGATAGAAGCACAGGCCCGCGATCGTCGCCTCGATGATGATCTCGGAGGAGGTGAACCAGTCCTGCGTCTGACCGCGGTCGAGCAGCAACTGGAACGTGCCGACGGCGATCCCCAGCATCGAGAACCCGTACCAACTGAACGTCATGTTCGGCCGAGCGGGCACTTTCGGCAGGAATATCAGCACGCCCAGGAACGCGAGCAGGCCTGGCCCGATATTCACATAGAACACCCAGCGCCAGTTATAGGCATCGGTCAGCCAGCCCCCCAAGGTGGGGCCGAGCGTGGGACCCATGGTGATGCCCAGGGCGAAAATGGCCATGGCCTGGGCGCGTTGGGCAAAGGGGTAGATGTCCAGCATCGTCGCCTGGCACATTGGGGCCAGCGCCGCGCCGAACATGCCCTGGATGATGCGGAAGATGATCAGTTGCTCCAGCGACTGCGACGCGCCGGACAGCATCGACATGCCCAGGAACCCGCCCAGGCAGATCAGGAACATCCGCTTGCGCCCGAACCGCTGCGCCATCCAGCCGACCGGCGCGGTAAAGATGGCCGCCGCGATCACATAGGATGTCAGCACCCACGAAACCTCATCCGCGGAGGCCGACATGCTGCCCTGGATATAGGGCAGCGCCACGATCGAGATCGTGGAATCCAACGTCTGGATGAACATCGCGAGCATCACCGAGGCGGTGATCAGCCGCCGGTGCGGAACAACGTTTGTCTCTGACATTCCCCCCGCTGCCCCCGTCAGGTCCGCTGTCGGGCGTGCTTGCGCATCAGGAACAGCAGCAGCAAGGGCGGGATGACCACCAGCATCATCAGCCGGAAGTCGGTGTTGTAGGAGATGATCTGCGCCTGGTAGCTGATCATCTGGTCCAGCAGCATCGCCCCCTTTTGGGTCGTGGGGTCCAGCATGCGGGACAGCGCGTCGTGGTTCTGCAACACACGCTCGAACGGGGTGATACTGGCCGAGATATCGGCGTGGTTGGTCTGGAACCCGCGCGTCAGGGTGAATGTCATGACCGAGATACCCACGGCGGAACCCACGTTACGGGAAAGGGATTGCACGGCCGTGCCCTCTCCACGGAAAACCGCCGGCAGCGTGGTATATGCCATGACCGTCATGGGATTGAAAACCAGCCCGATCGACAGCCCCTGCATGACCAGGGCGATCACCATCCGCATGCCGGTCACGTCGGGGGTCCAGGTGCTCATTTCATACAGCACCGACCCGAGGATGAGCAGCCCGACCGCCATGATCTTGCGGTGGTCGAAATGCATCGCCAGCCGGCTGGCCAGCCACATCGAGAAGATCGTCCCGATCCCGCGCGGGGCGAGCGCCCAGCCGGCTTCCTCGGGCGGCAGGCCCCCCAGCTTCTGCAGATAGGGTGCCAGCAGCGCGCTGGTCGCCTGCAGAATGGCCGAAATGCAGAAGATCATGATGATGGCCGAAAAGAAGTTCCGGTCCGTGAACAGCCCCGTGGGCAGGAACGGTTTGTCCGACAGCACCATGTGAACCAGGAACAGGTAGAACGCGGTGCCGGACACTACCGCCAGGACCATGATCTGGCGGGATGTGAACCAATCCAGGATCTGGCCGCGATCCAGCATCATCTGGAACGCGCCGACGGCGATCGCCAGCAGGGCGAAGCCATACCAACTGAATTTCAGTCCAGGCCGAGCGGGCGCGCTGGGAAGAAAGAGGATGAGGCCGGTGACGGCGATGATGCCGAACGGCAGGTTGACGTAGAAAACCCAGCGCCAGTTATACAGATCGGTCAGGTAGCCGCCCATCGCCGGCCCGACCATCGGCCCCATCGTCACGCCCATCGAAAACAGCGCCATCGCCTGCGCTCGGCGGGCAAAGGGATAGATGTCCAGCATCGTTGCCTGCGACAGCGGTGCCAGGCCGGCGCCGAACATGCCTTGCAGCAGGCGAAACCCAACCAACTGAGGCAGGGTCTGCGCCAGGCCGCACATCATCGAGGCAATCACGAACCCCACCATGCAGGTGATGAACAGCCGCTTGCGGCCGAACCGCTGTGCCATCCAACCCACCGGGGCGGTGCAGATCGCGGCGGCGATGACGCTGGAGGTGAGGACCCAGTTGATCTCCTCGGCGCTGGCGGACAGGCTTCCCTGCATATAGGGCAGCGCCACGACAACGATCGACGTGTCCAGCACCTGCATGAACATGGCCAACATGGCCGAGGCCGTGATCAGCCTGCGGTGCGGGACGTGGACGTCATCGGACATCGTGTCGAAAACCGACCTTGTTATTGGGTCCGGGTCATTGGGGCCTGAAGCGCGCTTGCCAGCCCGGGTTCACCATTCTGGCGGCACGCCCGGATAAAGACCATCCCCGCGCGATCGGGGGAGACCGGTTGGACAGGCATGGCACGGCAATAAAGCACGCATCACGCATCATTCGACGCGCCGAATTCTTGCCGCGGCACGGCAACGCCCGATATGCTGGCGCATGCCCAACACACATCGCACGCGGGTCCTGATCATCGGTGCCGGACCCGCCGGGTACACGGCGGCGATCTACGCCGCCCGCGCCAACCTGTCCCCCATGCTCGTCGCCGGCCTGCAGCCAGGCGGGCAGCTCACCATCACCACGGATGTCGAGAACTATCCCGGCTTCGCCGAGGTCATCCAAGGCCCATGGCTCATGGAGCAGATGGAGGCCCAGGCCCGCCATGTCGGGACCGAGGTGATCCACGACATCATCACGAAGGTTGATTTCTCCACCCGCCCGTTCCGCTGTGAGGCCGATTCGGGTGACATCTTCCTCAGCGACTCCATCATCATCGCCACCGGCGCCCAGGCCCGTTGGCTCGGCCTGCCCGCCGAAATGGCCCTGCAAGGCCGCGGCGTGTCGGCCTGCGCGACCTGCGATGGATTTTTCTATCGCGGCAAGACGGTCGCCGTGGTCGGCGGCGGCAATACGGCGGTGGAGGAAGCACTTTACCTGACGCACCACGCCGATACCGTGACGCTGATCCACCGGCGCGACTCACTGCGGGCCGAGAAGATTTTGCAGACCCGGCTGTTCAACAATCCCAAGATCAAGGTGATCTGGAACAACGCGGTCGATGACATCCTGGCCGGCGGCAGCCCGGAAGGCGTGACCGGCCTGCGGCTGCGCGATACCGTCTCGGGCGCCCTGTCTGATCTGGCCGTCGATGGCGTTTTCATCGCGATCGGCCACAGCCCGACCACCGGCATTTTCGCAGGGCAAATAGATATGGATGCGGAAGGTTACATCCGCACGGTCCCGGGCAGCACCCGCACCACCGTCCCCGGCGTCTTTGCCGCGGGTGATGTGCAGGACAAGATCTTTCGGCAGGCGGTGACGGCGGCCGGCACCGGCTGCATGGCAGCGCTGGAGGTCGAAAAACACCTCGCGGAACACGAACATGTGCCCGCGATGGCGGCGAATTGATTGGTATGACGACAACAGGACCAAATAGGTCAACAGACTCGGCCCGTTCTCAGTAGACTGCGCCGCTTTCCGACGGCGTGACCGCCGAAACGGGTCTGAGCTTTACCGTCGGGCATGGCCCCGGCGCAGGGAGAGGCTGAGGAGATGGACTGGGACAAGCTGCGCGTTTTCCACGCGGTAGCCGAGGCTGGCAGCTTCACGCATGCCGGTGACACGCTGAATCTCAGCCAGTCCGCTGTGTCGCGTCAGATCTCGGCCTTGGAAGAAGCGCTCCAGGTGCCGCTGTTCCATCGCCACGCGCGCGGGCTGATCCTGACCGAGCAAGGCGAATCGCTGAACCGGACGGTTCGGGACGTGTTCGCCAAGCTGGCGATGACCGAAGCGCTGCTGACCGAGAGCAAGGAGAAACCCGCCGGTCGCCTGAAGGTGACAACGACGGTGGGGTTCGGCGAAATCTGGCTGGCGCCACGGCTGACCGCCTTCCTCGAAGCCTACCCCGAGGTTTCGGTCTCCCTGCTGCTGGACGACGCGGAACTGGATCTGGCGATGCGGGAAGCCGATGTCGCCATCCGCATGCATCCGCCCAAGCAGCCCGACCTGGTGCAGCGGCATCTGTCGGCGTTGCAATGGCACGTGTGCGCGTCGACCGATTACCTCAAGCGCTACGGCGTGCCGCAACGGGCCGAGGAACTGGACGCGCATAAGCTGATCCTGTTCGGGAGCCATCACCCGCCGATCACCGATGTGAACTGGCTGGCCGAGGTAGGCCGCCGCCCGGGCAATCCCCGGCGCGCGGTGCTGGAGGTGAACAGCACCCATGCCGTGCTGCTGGCGATCCAGTCCGGCCTCGGGATCGGCGCCCTACCCGATTACGTCGTGCAGGAAAACCCCGACCTCGTGCGCATCCTGACCGACCTCAAGGGACCGAAGGTGGACGTGTATTTCGTCTATCCGGAGGAACTGCGGAACTCCAAGCGCGTCGCCGTCTTCCGGGATTTCCTGCTGTCGCGTCTCGGCGAGATCCACTGATCGCCTGACAAAGGGTCCGGCCCCGAACGATGAATGAATGGCGGCTGGTGCTGGCGAGCCCGCTGTTCCGGCGGTTCTGGCTGGCGCTGCTGACCAACAACCTGGGCAACTGGTGCGTCATTGCCAGCCTGCCCATCCTGGTCGCGGCGAAGTTCGGCGCGGGGGAGGAACTGATCCTCTCCCTTGGCCTGCGCGTGCTGCCGAAGATCGTGCTGGCGCCGCTGGCGGGCGATCTGGTGCAGCGCCTCGGGTCCACGAAGCTGGCGAGCTGGTCGCTGGCCGCCATGGCGGTGCTGACCGCCACCCTGCCCTGGTGCGACGATTTCATCCTGTTGCAATGCGTGATCGCGGCCATCGGCACGCTGGAGGTGTTTCTGACCCCCGGCCTGCTGTCCCTGCGCGGCCCGGTGACGCCGCCGGGGCGAGAGATGGCGGGCAACACCTTGTGCTCGGTGGCCGACCGGGCGGCCAAGTTCGCGGGCCCCGTGCTGGGTGGGGCGATCCTGCTGGCGGGGTTTGTTCCCGCCTTCCTGGTGTTCGGGATCGCCCTGCTGGCCGCGAGCGTCGCGATCGGCCGCCTGCCCGACGTGCCCAGGGACAGCACCAGCCCCACCGGACGCTGGCACGCGCTGCGCCTGCCGATGGAGTTCGGCCGGATGCTGCGCGACGACACCCGCCTCATCGGCCTGCTGACCGCCGCCGTCACTTACATGGTGATGCTCGGCGGGCTGCGGCCCTTCCTGTTCTGGGCCAACCGGGACTGGTTCGGCGCGTCGGATGCCGCCTGGACCGGACTGCTCGCGGCGCAGGGCGCGGGGGCGCTGGCGGGCGCGCTGCTGGCCGGGTTCTTCAGCACCGCCTTGCTGCGCCGGATCGGCGCCTATCAGTTGACGCTGCTGACCGGGATCCTGGAAGGCGTGTTGCTGCTGTCGCTGGTGTTCGTGGAGACAACGACGCAGGCGATGGTGATCCTCGCGCTGGCGAGCATGCCCGAGATCATCTCCACCGCAAGCTGGTTCACCGCCTTCCAGCAGAGACTCACGCCGCGGCAACAAGGCGTGTTCTTCGCCTTTGCCGCGCCGTTGTGGGATGTCGCATTCGTGTCGGGGGTCGCGGTCGGGGGGCTGTATGCCTCCGGCATCATGCCCCTGTCCGGCTATTGGGCGCTGGTCACGCTCAGCGCCACGGTCCCGCTGGTGCCATTGCTGGTGATCAGCGCTTTCCGCGTAGAGTCTGCCCTCAGCGCTTCGCGCGCGGAGCCGGCGCGGGGGCCGCGAGACGAACGGGCGGCAGGTCCTCCTCCAGCACCGTGATGTGCACGGCGTAGGATGTTTCACCGTCCTCGGTGTCCTTGTGGATGGTGCCGATCACCTCGTCATTGACGGCGACCTCGACGGACATGTTGGCCCGGGCCGGCGGCAGCAGGTTGATGCGTTCCGAGCCAAGCAGGCGGCGCAGATAGGTCTGTACCCGCTCGATATCTGATTTGTTCATAGGCTTTCGTCTTTCCGATTGGCGGTCAGGCCGGGCCGATTATGCCCCGGGGCGCGGTTGGTTGATAGCTCCGGCGTTGTCGAGGTTGTGCCCGTGGAAGGCGGCCGGCGTCTACCCTTGCCAGCCGCATATCAGGTGGCGGGGCGCAAAACCCGGGGCCGTTCACGCGGGTGTAGGACGCCGAGGATCAGTCCCACATCGCTGCGTCCTCGGCCAGCAACAGCCGGTCGCGCACCAGTGCGGCGGCCGCTTCCCGCCGCCGGGGGGCTTCGGGGGCACGTTCCGCCATCGATAGACGCGGGTCCCCGGCGGCCTCCCGCTCCGCCCGCGTCGCGGCGAAGGCCAGGAATGTGCCGTCCCGGTCGGCGAGTTCACCCGCCGGATGCGGCGCCCGGTAGATGTTCCAGCCGGTATAGGTACCGCGGGGCACCGCGATATCGGGCAGCGGGATGCCGCTGGTTTCGTTCCCGTCCGCATCCACCGCGGGCACGAGCGGGGTATAGGCCGAGGCCGGTTCCGCCGGATCGGTCCAATCCGGCAAGGACGCCACGACATTGGCCGAGGTCGGCGTGGTCAGGCCCGGGATCGCCGGGAAGCCCAGCCGATCGGCCGGCACCAGCGTGCCATTGTCGATCCGAGGCAGCCGGCTGTCGGGCGGGGGACGATCGAAGGCCACCCACTCATCCAGAGCGACCAGCAGGGCCCGGATCGCGGGGCTGGGATCATGCGGGTTGCGCGGCGCGGCGCAGGGGCCGTGGTCCGACGGACTGCCGGGCCGCCCGCCGTGTTGGGTCCCGGCGATCATGAAGCCACGAACGTGGTCGGGCAGCGCAACGTCCTGACGGCCGGAGGGATCGGTGTGCAGCAGGGATGCCCCCTTCTGCCAGTATTCCGTGGGTGTATTGGTCTCGATCAGCTTGGGATCGGTCGCGTCCCCGCGCAGCAGGGCGCCGGCCTGGCCGGTGATCGGATCAGTTGTCACGGCGGCCGAGAACGGAAATTCGATCTCGGGGAAGTCGTGATCCTCGTGCCAGGTGCGCGTGCGGAAGGGCTGAGCGAAGGGCGTGTTGTGGAAGACCCGCCCGACGCCGGCGACATGGGTCAGGATGCCGTCGAAGACCCGCGCCCCGTCCTCATCCGCGTTGAAGCCCTGGGCGATGTGGTCGCGCAGATAGCGCCCGGCCTGGGAAATCCCAAATGCCAGGGTATGGGTCACCGGGCGCCCGATCAGGTCGGCGCCATGGCGGCGCAGATGGCTGACGATATCGCGCGTCGCCGCGAACCCCACGCCCTGCACGCGCGGATTGGTCGCCGTGTAGCGGACTTCGTAGATCGAGCCGATATCCGGCTTGGTCCCCTCCGGCAGCAGCCGGATCGTCCGGTTGTCAACGAAATCAAACGCCACGGGCAGGCGCGCCGCCTTCTGCGTTCGCCGCACGGTGACGATGGCGTCCGTATCGGCGGCCTCATGCGACAGCCGGAACGTCTCGTGGATGCCCAGGCGGGTGCCGGAGACGAACTCATCCCGGCTGCGCCGCGTCATCCCTGCGATCACCGGCGTGTCCAGCCCCAGTCCCGTGGCCTTCGGAGCGCCGGCGTCCCACCCTGTCCACAGCAGCGTAAACCCGAGGCGGAAGGGCAGCGCGTTGCCCAACTGATCCGCGCTGGTCCAGGCATTCCCCGCCGGACCGCCGCACAGGTTATGGATCATCATGATACGGCCGCGGTTGTTCACCTCATGCAGCAGCCGTCCGTTGCCCCGCACCGGATCGGCAGGCCGCAGCAGGATGAAGTCGGAGCGATACGAAACCAGCCCCGCCGCGTCGCGTGGCGCCTGGTCGAGCAGCGCGATCCCGCGATTGCCCGGATGCAGCGGATCGAGCGTGCCGGACGCCGTTCCCTCGATCCGCTCATAGGCGCCGGATGCCCCGAACTCCGCCCCGCCCACCAAAGGCGCGCGAGAGCGGATTTCGATGCCCGTGATCATGCGAAGCGACCAGGGATCATAAGAAGCGAAGCGTGGCTTCGGTCCGGGCCTGGAGTTCGTCGCGCGTCAGCCCGTCGATCATGTCGATCACCAGGAACCCCTCGGGCGTGACGTCCATCACCGCGAGGTCCGTATAGACGCGCCGCACCACGCCCTTGGCGGTCAGCGGATAGGAACACACCCGCCGCAGCCTGGTGCCGCCGCCCTTGGTGTTGTGCTCCATCGCGACCCAGAGCCGCTTGGCCCCCACCGCGAGGTCCATCGCGCCGCCGATCTGCCGCGTCGGGTCATTCGCCGTGCGCGCCCAGTTGGCGATGTCGCCTGTCTCCGACACCTCGAAGGCGCCGAGAACGCAGAGATCGAGGTGGCCGCCGCGGGCGATGCCGAAGCTGTCGGCGTGGTGCACATAGGCCCCGCCGGTGCGCAACGTGATCGGCTGGGTGCCCGCGTTCACCAGGAACGGGCTTTCCGAGCCGGCGGCCGGCGCGGGGCCAATCCCAATCACGCCGTTCTCGGCATGGAAGATCACCTCCCGGTCGGCCGGGACGAAGTCGGACACGGTGGTCGGGATGCCGATGCCCAGGTTGACGAACCAGCCCTCGGGGATGTCGCGGGCGATGCGGGCGGCGACGCCCAGGCGATCGAGCGGGCGGAATGCGATGTCGGCCATTGGGATGCCCTCTTCAGCCTGGAATGTGCAGGACGCGGCGGACGAAGACGCCCGCGGTGTGGATACCCTCGGGCGGCAGGTCACCGAGTTCGACGATGTGCTTCGTCTGCACGATCGCCATGTCTGACGCCATCGCCATGATCGGATTGAAGTTCCGGGCACTCTCGCGATGCGTCAGATTGCCCCAGCGATCGGCCTGCCAGGCATCGATCAGCGCCACGTCGCCGCGGATCGGGTATTCCAGCAGGCATTCACGGCCGTTGATGACGCGGGATTCGCGGCCCTCGGCGATCGCGGTGCCGGCGCCCGTCGGCGTATAGAAGGCCTGCACGCCCGATCCGCCGGCGCGGATGCGTTCGGCCAGCGTGCCCTGCGGCACGATCTCAAGCTCCAGCTTTCCGGCGGCGAAACGCTGGCCGGCGATGCTTTCCGCGCGGACAAAGCTGCAGATCAGCTTGCTGACATGCCCCGTCGCCAGGATATCGGCGATCGGCCCGTCCATGCGGCCACCGGCGTTGCACACCAGCGTGAGGTCGCGGGCGCCCTGTTCGATCAGGCCGTAGGCGAGTTGCTCGGGTGTGCCGGCGGCGAAACCGGCCAGCAGGACGGTGGAGCCGTCCTTGATGCCCGCCATGGCCTCGGCCATGGAGGCGACAATCTTGTTGATCATGCGAAGGCGTTTCCTCTGGTCGGGGAAACGGTAGCGCCGCTTGGCCCCGCCTGGAAGACCTCAGACCGCGCTGACGTCGCCCACCACGATCCGGCGTGGTCCCTCCGGCGTGTCCAGCAGGAGCGCGCCGTCCTGATCGAGGCCCGCAAACGCGCCCTCGATCCCCTGGCCCTGGATGTTCACCCGCAAGGCGGTTCCCAGCTTATGGCCGCGCGCCAGCCAGGCTTCCCGGATCGGGGCAAAGCCCTGGTCGAGCCAATGGGTGATCAGCCGTTCCAGTTCGAGCAGCAGCAAATCCCGCGCGCCGTCGACGGACGCAATGCCGCCGCACCCGGCCAGCGTCATCGTTTTGTAGCCAGCGGTCTTTGGCGCCTCCAACACGTTCAACCCGATACCGAGGATGGTGGAATCGTCCGCGTTCTCCACCAGGATGCCCGCGATCTTGCCGCCATCGACCAGCACGTCGTTCGGCCATTTCACGATGATCTCGCATTTCTTCGGCGCAAGAGCCGCCACCGCCTCGGCCACCGCAACCGCGGCGACGAAGCTGAGTTCGGAGATGCGGCTCGGCGGCAGGTCGAGACGCAGCAAGACCGACATGTACAGGTTGCCGGGCGGGCTGAACCAAGCGCGCGCGAGCCGGCCGCGCCCCGCCTTCTGCTCATCCGCGTGCACGACCGTGCCGTGTTCAGCCCCCTCGGCGGCCAGCCGGCGCGCCTCGTCATTGGTGGACCCGATCGTGTCATAGTGCAGGACGTTGAACATAACCGTCACCAGATATAAAGCATGTTTGAAGTGTTGGGCTTTGCCCCGGACCCCACAAAGGGGCAAAGCCCCATAAGCGCTAACATCAGCCTAGCCCAGCCAGGAGTACCTGTGACATTCGTTTCCGGTGCGGCTCCGCGAGACGTCTTCGTGCGGATCGGCGTGCCGCCAGGCCCGGACGTCTGCCTGGGCGTGCAAAGAGCGCCAACCGCAAGCGCCGATGGTTGGATTTCCATTGGCGCCGAACGCTGGCGTGGCGTGCTGTCTGGCCGACCGTGGCTCACGGGGGAGAGTCGAGATCATCGCTGAGCGAAGTCTCGATGAGCACGGCGGCGATCAGATCGAACGGCCGGTTAGCGGCATTGAACAATTTGACCGAGCGCCACCCGATCCGGGTGATGAAGTCCGCCTTGTGGGTGCGGGCGCTGACATCCAGGTCGACGACGGACGATACGTGCCCGACGATGCCCGGCCATTGGTCCGGGCGGAACGATGTTTTTTGCATCCGTCCCCAGGATCATGCCGATTCGCGTCCTGTCGAAAACAATCGTAGCGCGCATGGGCTCTGCCCCCTCGTGGGGTTTGGGGCGGAGCCCCGCCCCTACCGTCCGTCCGTCTTCACCACACCCTTCGCCACCATCCCGTCAATCTCGGCGGCCGAGTACCCGACCTCCCCCAGCACCTCCCGCGTATGCTGCCCCAGCCGCGGCGCGAACCCGCCCTCCCTCGGCTCCGTCTCTGACCAAACGCTCGGCTCCCGCATCGTCCGGATCCGCCCTTCCGAGGGATGATCGCGGAACACGAAGAACTTGCGGTCGGTCAGATGCGGGTCATCCATCAGGCTCTCCAGCGTATGCGGCTCGATGCAGGGGATGTCGTTCTTCTGCAGCAGTTCCACCCATTCCGCGGTGGTACGGTGCTTCAACTCCGCCTCCACCATCCCGTACAGATCATCGATATTCGCCGTCCGCGCGCCGATGTCGGCGAACCGAGGGTCCCCCTCCAGCAAATGCCCCTTCCCCGCCGCCTGGAAGAACCGCTGCCATTGCCCGTCATTGTAGGGCAGCACCGCCAGGAACCCGTCCGACGTCGCATAGGGCCGGCGGTTGCGCGACAGGGTCCGAGGGTAGCCGGCAGGGCTCGTGGGAGGATCAAACGTCGTCCCCTGCATGTGCTCGGACAGCACGAAGCGCACCATCGTCTCGAACATCGGCACCTCGATGAACTGCCCGACGCCGGTGCGGGCCTTGCACAGAAGCCCAGCCAACAAGGCGTTCGCCGCCTCCGACCCCACGATCCGATCGATCGCCGCCATCGGGATATAGCGCGGCTGCCCGCTGGACCGTTCCAGCAGCATGGCCACGCCGGAGGCCGCCTGGATCAGATCGTCATAGGCCGGCCGTCCCGCATAGCGCCCGCCGCTGCCGAAGCCGACCATGTTCAGATAGACGATGCCGGGATTGACCGCCTTAACGCCCTCGTAATCCAGCCCCAGCCGCTTGAGCGCCTGGGGGCGGATGTTGGAGGCGAGCGCATCGACGCCGGTGGCCAGGCGCAGCAAGGCCTCCTTCGCCTCTGGCT
The DNA here is from genome assembly GCA_945873195.1 of Asaia bogorensis. GTDB lineage: Bacteria > Pseudomonadota > Alphaproteobacteria > Acetobacterales > Acetobacteraceae > Rhodopila > Rhodopila bogorensis_A. The sequence continues at coordinate 9,460 of CAMCDA010000042.1, read as the reverse complement.
GCTTCAGGTCCATGCAGATGGACCGCTTGGCGCGCGCATTATGCTGGAACGTGCCGCTCATGCCCCGATTGCGCGGCACGCCGGTATAGCGGCTCGAGTCGCCCTCCGGCGCCTCTACCTTGATCACGTCGGCGCCGAAATCCGCCACGGTCCGGGTACACCACGGGCCCATCTGCACCGTGGTCAGGTCGAGAATACGTAGGCCGGCGAGAGGTCCGCTCATGGGGCTGGGATCCGAAACTGTGCCGCGGATCACAACCGACCCGCCTGGAAGGCGGGGATGTTAGGCAGGCCAGCCCAGATGGGCAAACTCGACACAGCCGAACCGGACGGGGAAGATGCCCGCATCATCCGCCGCAAGACCGGCCCAGCATAAGGAAACCGCCATGACCGTCCCCGCCGCCGAACGAAAAGACCAGATCAAGCAGGATTTCATCGACGCCCGCGGCTACTGGAGCCGGAGTTGGGATACCCTGCTCGATATCTCCCCCGCCTATTTCGAGGCCTATTCGAAGCTCTCCTCCGCCCCCTGGAAGAACGGCACCCTGCCGCCGAAGGTGAAGGAATTCATCTACATCGCGATCGATTCATCCACGACGCACATGTACGAGCCCGGCCTGCGGGTGCATATCCGCAACGCCCTGCGCTACGGCGCGACCCGCGATGAGATCATGGAGGTCTACCAGCTCACCTCCGTCCTTGGCGTCCACACCATCACCTCCAGCGTGCCGATCCTGGTGGATGTGCTGAAGAACGCCGGCCGCGGAGCCGAGATGCCGAAAGGCCCGCTCAGCCCCAGGCAGGAGAAGCTGAAGGCCGATTTCATCGCCGCCCGCGGCTACTGGGCGGACCTGTGGGACAACGTCCTGCTGCTGTCGCCCGATTACTTCGAGGCCTATGCCGAGTTCTCCTCGGTGCCCTGGAAGCACGGCACGCTGGAACCGAAGGTGCGGGAGCTGATCTACATCGCAATCGACGCCGCCACGACACATCTGTACGATCCCGGCACGAAGATCCATATGGAGAACGCGCTGAAACAGGGCGCCACCCCGGCCGAGATCATGGAAGTCCTGGAACTGACGAGCGTCCTCGGCGTCCACACCATCTCGGTCGGACTGCCGGCGCTGCTGGATGAGCTGAAGCAGTGGGAAGAAAAGGCCTGAACGCCGCAACCGGCACTGGGCGGGTCCAACCCGCCCAGTGCCGAACGCGTCGCTACTTCACTTTCCCATCGGCATCATACTGCTTCAGAAACGCCGTCAGATCCGCGACCTGCTGGTCGTTCTTCAATCCGGCATAAACCATCTTCGTGCCCGGAATCTTCGCCTTCGGATCGCGGATATACTCGGCGAAAATGGCCTCCGACCACACGATCCCACTCTTCACGTTGGCGTCGGAGTATTTGAACCCCTCCACCGATCCGGCCGTCCGCCCGAACAATCCGTTCAGCTTCGGCCCGATCAAATTCTTCGCCGTCTCCCCCACCTGGTGGCACGCTCGGCATTGGTTGAACACCTTCGCCCCCGCCGCCGCGTCCTGCGCGAGGACCGGCCCCGAGGCCAGCAGCGCCACGCCCAAGGCGGCAAACAACATCTTCATGAAATCGGTTCCCTTCGTCGATTCGACCGGCCGGATAACCCGAGCCGGACGCCATGTCACCCCGGCGCGAACGGCGCCCAGGACAGATCCTTGTCGGAGATCACGGCAGGCGCCCGAGGCCAGGCAACGCCGAACGCCGGATCGTCGTACCGCGCGCCCCGTCCCGCCGAGGGGACAAATGGGGTGTCGATACAATATGTCACCTCGGCCGCGTCGGTCAGCGTGATGAACCCATGCGCGAAGCCGGCCGGGATCAGCAGCCCATCCATCCGATCCGCATCGAGTTCCAACCCGAACCACCGCCCCTGTGTGGCCGATCCCGCCCGCGCATCGGCCGCGACATCGAACACCCGCCCGCGGGACGCGCGGACCAGCTTCGTCTCTCCATGCGGATCGGTCTGCCAATGCAGCCCCCGCAGCGTGCCGGCGCGATGGTTGAACGACGCGCTGATCTGCGTCGGGCGAAAATCCAGGCCGGCGGCGGCGAAATCATCCGCGCACCACAGCCGGACAAAATGCCCGCGCGCGTCGCCGACCGGTTGGGGCCGGATCACCATCAACCCAGGCAGCGGCGTCGTTTCCACGATCAAGGCTGGCTCCCGCCGCTCGAACAGGCCCGACATGTGGCAACCCGTCCCCCCGATTGAAAGAGCCTGCTTGGTATCGGATCGCCGGAATTGATACTGTGCGCCGGCCGGGCCGTCGCGCCGACCCGGGCCATGCCGGCGGGGCACGCGTGACGACAGGGCACGACCGCCCGGACCGCCATACGGACGCGAAGCGACACGGATTGGAAGCGACGATGCGAAACAACCTGCGATCCGGGGTCGCCTCCCTGGTCCTGATCCTCCCCTTGATCCAACCCCTGGTCGTCAGCCCCGCCTTGGCGCAGACCCAGCCGAACGCCGCCCGCCCCGTCGCCGAACAGTCCGCGCCCTGGCCGCATCTGATCCAGGGTGAACAGGGCAGCGTCACCGTCTACCAGCCGCAGGCCATCACGTGGGAGGATCGCGCCACCCTGACCGCCCGCGTCGCCGTCGCGGTAACCCCGACCGGAGCAAAAGACCCGATCCTCGGCACGCTGGAAATCACCCTGACGACCGCCGTCGATCCCGCCGCCGGCATCGTGGCCCTGAGCGACCCGAAGCTCGTGTCCTCCCGCTTCCCTATGCTCGACACAACCCAGGCGGCCCAGATCGAGGGCCGGGTGCGCGCCGCCTTGCCGACCATGGCGCGCAAGACCGTGCCACTGGAAACCGTGCTTCTCAGCCTGAAACAAACCCAGCAGGCCCGCCCCGTGGCCGTGAACAACGATCCGCCGGCCATCTTCTACCGCGCCAGGCCCGCCAGCCTGGTCGTGTTCGATGGAGAGCCGGTGCCGGCCCCGATCGGGACCGCCGGGCTCAGCTTCGCGGTCAACACCAACTGGCCGGTCTTCTCCGACGGCAAGGCCTGGTACCTGCTGGTCGGCGGGCTGTGGCTGACCGCGCCCGCGGCGAACGGCCCGTGGCAGCCCACCGCCAAATTGCCGCCCGCCTTCAACGGATTGCCGGCCGATCAGAACTTCGCCGAGGTCAAGAAGGCGATCCCGCCCAAGCCGCAGAAGCCGCCGGTACCCGAGATCATCGTCAGCATGAAGCCGGCCGAGATCATCGTGACCGACGGCGCGCCGCAATTCGTCCCCGTCCCTGGCACCGCGTTGCAGGCGGTCCGGAACGCATCCTCGGCGCTGTTCTTCGATCCCGCCAAGGGCGATTTCTATTATTTGACCTCAGGGCGTTGGTTTGCGGCCGGCGGGCTGGACGGTCCCTGGACCTTCGCCACCGACCGGCTGCCGCCTGATTTCGCGATGATCGACCCGGAGGGCAATTACGGGGCCGTCCTGCCCTCCGTGCCGAACACGGCGCAGGCGCAGGCCTCGGTCCTGAAGGCGCAAATGCCGCAACAGGGCACGCTGAAGCGGGACACGGCGACGGTGGCGGTCAGCTATGTCGGCGGGGCGCCGGCCTTCGCGCCGATCCCCGGCACGCCGATCAAATACGCGACCAATTCTCCGTTCCAGGTGCTGGAGGTGAACGGCCGGTTCTATGTCTGCCACCAGGGCGCCTGGTTCGTGTCCGCCACCCCCGCCGGTCCTTGGGTCCTGGCCGAGAGCGTCCCGCAGGTCATCTATACGATCCCGCCCTCCAGCCCGATGTATCCGGTCACGTATGTGACGGTGCAGTCGTACAACCCGGCCTCGGTCACCTATGCCTATACGGCCGGCTATATGATGGGGTTCATCACTGCGGGCGTGCTGGTCTACGGCACGGGGTATTACTATCCGCCCTACGTGTATCCGGGCCGGGTGCCGGCCTATATGCCCTACCCGTACTCCTATGCCGGCGGCGTTTATTACAACAACGGCGCCTGGGCGCGTGGCGGGGCGGTCTATGGGCCATACTACGGGGCGAAGGGCGCGGCATATTATAACCCGGCGAGCGGGGCCTATGCGCGGGGCGGCGCGGTTTACGGTCCCTATGGTGGGGCCGGCGCCTGGTCGGCCTATAACCCCTCCACCGGCAGCTATGCCCGCGGCAGCGCGAGCTGGAATGCCTATGGCGGCACCATGAACGCCAGCGCCTACAACGCCCAGACCGGACGCGCCGCGACCACCACGCAGAACACGAACATGTATCAGCGCTGGGGCAGTTCCACGATCAGCACGCCGACGCAGACCGTGAACACCGCGAGCGCATCCGGCCCGCGCGGATCGGCCGGCGCCTTCCAGTCCACCTCCGGTGCGCAGGGTGCGGGGGTGAACACCGCCCGCGGCGGGACGGCGGCGGTGCAGACCAAGTCGGGCGACGTCTACGCGGGGCATGACGGCAACGTCTACAAGCACACCGACAACGGTTGGCAGAGCTACGACAAAGGATCGTGGCAGTCGGTGCAGAAGCCGACCAGTGCGAACGGGACCACGGGGGCCGCCCAGCGCCAGCCGCAGACCACCCGGACCGCGCCACCACCCCCCCAGCAACCCGCCGCCCGGACCGCGCCAACCCAGCAGCCGACGCGCCAGGCCCCGACCATGAGCCAGTCCAGCTTCCAGCAACTGGAGCAGGACCGGCAGGCCCGCATGGCCGGGCGCACGGGCGCGGAAGGCCGAAGCTTTCAAGGTCGGAGCTTCGAGGGACGCGGCGCAGAGGGACGCAGCTTCGAGGGAGGCCGGTTCCACCGGTAGGCCGGCCGGCGCGGAGCCGAGCGCGTGGGATCCCCGGAAGCACCGCACGGGCTGGGGCCCTGGGCACCTATGACGTCGCCGCTGTCCTGTTGGTCCTGGCCGCCGCGATCGGGCTGATCAACGACCGCTGGTTCGGCGTCCCGCGCAACATTGCCCTGCTGATCGGGGCCATGATCACCGCCGCCCTGGTGCTGCTGGCCGACGGCGTCCGCCTCGACGGCCCGGTCGCCGCCTATTGGAGCGAGCGGATGCACCGGGCGAACCTGTCGGCGGTGCTGCTCGACGGCGTCCTCGCGTTGCTGCTGTTCGCCAGCACCCTGCACGTCAACCCGCGGGAACTGCGCGATCGCGCCTGGCCCGTGCTGACCCTCGCGACGCTCGGCGTCATTGTCGCGTCGGTGATCTTCGGCGTCGGGCTGTATGGCCTGACCTGGCTGATCGGCGCGCCGATCCCGCTGATCTGGTGCCTGGTGGCCGGCATCATCCTGGCCCCCACCGACGCGGTCGTGGTGGAGAACCTGCTGCGCCATGTCCGCATGCCAGCAGCCCTGCGCGGCATGATCACCGGAGAAAGCCTGTTCAACGATGGCGCCGCCGTCGTCCTGTTCCTGACCGCGCTCGCCATCGCCGCCGGGGAGCCGGACCGCTACGGCCACGGCCGCCTCGTGCTCAAGATCGCCGAGGAAGTCGTGGGCGGCGGGCTGCTGGGCTGGGCGGCGGGCTTCGCAGCGGTGGCGATGTCGCGCAGGCTGCGGGATCGGACGCTGGAGCTGACGATCTCCCTCGCGCTGGCCCTGGGCACCTATCGGATCGCCGCCAGCATCGGCGTATCCGGGCCGATCGCGGTGGTGGCGGCCGGCCTAGCATGGCGGCACGCGCCGCGCCGGCTGCGCGGGCGCGACCACCAGCACGAGCAGATCGCGTCATCCTGGGCGGTGATCGACGACCTGCTGAACACCTGGCTGTTCCTGCTGATGGGGTTCCAGATCCTGACGGTGCGGCCCGGGTCGACCGGGTTCCTGCTGCTGCCGCTCGTGTTCGGGCTGGCCGTGATCGCCCGGGCGCTGAGCGTCGGCATCCCGATGGCGGCGGCCCGCCTGCCCCCGCGCGACAGCTTAAGGGGCGTCGCGGTCCTGAGCTGGACCGGCCTGCGCGGCGGTATCTCCATCGCGCTGGCGCTGACCCTGCCTGACAACCCGTATCACGAGAAGTTGCTGACGATCTGCTACGCGGTGGTGATCATGACGATCGTGATCCAGGGGCTGACGGTCCCCCGGCTGCTGCGCGCGCTGTATCCGCCTCCAGCCGGGGCCGAGCCTCCTCCGGACACCAGGACCGACGACACCGGCTGATCCTTCCGCGCTGGTCGCGTCATGCAATTGCCATACGCCGGCAGGTGACTCCCGCCGCCGGTGGGGGCAAAAGACCCCGAAAGGATCACACCGCCGCCCATGCCCGCGCTCTCGCTCCCCTTCGCCGCGACGCGCCGCCTGCCCAACCCTTGGGACGCGGCGGCGATCCTGTGCGTGGTGGCGGCGCTGATCGCGGTCGCGCAGGTCGCGCGCGGCGGCTTTGCCGGCATCGACACGCCCGGCGCGATCGAGGTGACGCTCGACCCCTGGAACCTGCCGGAATACGCCGTGCGCACGACGCTGCGGATGTTCGCGGCGCTGTTCGCCTCCCTGGTCTTCACCTTCACCTATGGCACCGCGGCGGCGAAAAGCCGGCGCCTGCGGGTGATCCTGGTGCCGCTGCTGGACGTGCTGCAATCGGTGCCGATCCTGGGCTTCCTGACCTTCACGGTCGTGTTTTTCATGAGCCTGTTCCCCGGCAGCGTGCTGGGTCTGGAACTCGCCGCGATTTTCGCGATCTTCACCAGCCAGGCCTGGAACATGGCCTTCAGCATGTACCAGTCGCTCAGCACCCTGCCCCCCGACCTGCGGGAGGCCGCCCGCAGCTTCCAGCTTTCCGCCTGGCAGCGGTTCTGGCGGCTGGAAGTCCCCTTCGCCACGCCGGGGCTCGTGTGGAACACCATGATCTCCATGTCCGGCGGCTGGTTCTTCGTCGTGGCGTCCGAGGCGGTGTCGGTCGGCGATCAGACCTGGAAACTGCCGGGCATCGGCTCCTACGTCGCCGTGGCGCTGGAGCAGCGGGACCTAGCCGCCGTCGCCTGGGCGATCCTGGCGATGCTGCTGGTGATCATCGCCTATGACCAGTTGCTGTTCCGCCCGCTGGTCGCCTGGTCGGCCAAGTTCCGGTCGGAGACGACCGCCGGCGCCACCGCCGCCGATCCCTGGGTGCTGCGGCTGATCCGCCGCACCCGCCTGCTCAGCGCCGCCGGCGGGATGCTGGCCGATGCCATGGCGACGATCGGCGGGCTGCGCCTGTCGCCCCGCCGGCGCGCGCGCTTCGCCGAACCCGCGTCATCCCGGGTCACCGACACGATCTGGGCCGGGCTGCTGTGCGTGGCCCTGGCCTGGGCGGGCTGGCGGGTCACCGCGTTCGCCTCCGACTGGCTGGTCTGGGGCGATCTGCTGGACGTGCTGGGCCTGGGTACGCTGACGATGCTGCGCGTGATGGCGATGATCGTCCTCGCCAGCCTGATCTGGGTCCCGATCGGCGTCGCGCTCGGCCTGCGCCCGGTCTGGGCCCGCCGAGCGCAGCCGGTCACGCTGTTCCTGTCGGCGTTTCCGGCGAATTTGCTGTTCCCGCCCTTCGTGCTGACCATCGTCCATTTCGGGCTGAACCCGGACATCTGGCTGACGCCGCTGATGATCCTGGGCACGCAATGGTTCATCCTGTTCAACGTCGTGGCCGGCGCCGCCGCGTTCCCGGGCGACCTGCGCGAAGCCGCCAGCAATTTCCGTGTCGGCGGCTTCCTTTGGTGGCGACGCGTCATCCTGCCCGGCATCTTCCCGCATTACATCACCGGGGCGATCGCCGCATCGGGCGGGTCCTGGAACGCGGCGATCGTGGCCGAGGTCGCGTCCTGGGGCGAAACCAGGCTGACGGCGCACGGTCTGGGCGCCTATATCGCGCAGGCGACGGAACGCGGGGACATCGCCCGCGTGATCCTGGGAGTGGTGGTGATGTCGGCCTTCGTCGTGACGATGAACCGGGTGATCTGGCGTCCCATGCAGGCCTATGCCGCCCGCCGGATGACGCTGGATTGACCCGTCCCGTATCACCCCCGCCCTCGTCTCCCAAGCCGGTCCTGCTGGACGTCCGGAACTGCCGGCAGGCCTACCACAAGGAATCCAGCGCCGACCTGATCGTGCTCGACGACGTCAACCTGACGCTGACCGAGGGCGAGATCGTCGCCCTCCTGGGCCGCTCCGGCTCCGGCAAGTCCACCCTGCTGCGCATCGTCGCCGGCCTGCTGCGCCCCACCGCGGGAGAGGTCCTCTGGCGCGGCGTGCCGCTGCAAGGCCCCGCGGAGGGCGTGGCGATGGTGTTCCAGAGCTTCGCGCTGTTCCCCTGGCTGACCGTGCAGGAAAACGTCGAACTCGGGCTGGAGGCGCGCCGCGTGCCCCGCGCCGAACGCGAAAAACGGGCCGAGGACGCGATCGACCTCATCGGCCTGGGCGGGTTCGAGAGCGCCTATCCCCGCGAATTGTCCGGCGGCATGCGCCAGCGGGTGGGCCTCGCCCGCGCTTTGGTCGTGCATCCCGACCTGCTGCTGATGGACGGGCCGTTCAGCGCGCTGGATGTGCTGACGGCCGAGACGATGCGCACCGACCTGATCGAGCTATGGGCCGATGGACGGCTGCCGGCACGCGCCGTGCTGATGGTCACGCACAACATCGAGGAAGCGGTGCTGATGTGCGACCGCATCCTGGTCTTCGCATCCAACCCCGGCCGCGTGGCGCATGAGGTCCGGATCACTTTCCCCCATCCGCGCAATCGGCTCGACCCGTCGTTCCGGCAGATGGTGGACGATATCTATGCGCTGATGACCCGGCGGGCGGTCGGGCCGCGGGCCTCGGCCGCGCCGGTCGATCCGTTGGCCATGCCGCTGCAACGCGTTGGCCTGAACCAGATGTCGGGCCTGATGGAGTCGCTGGCCGGCCCGCCTTATGTCGGGCGCGCTGATCTGCCCGCCTTGGCCGCCGCGCTGCAGTATGAGGTCGATGAACTCCTGCCCCTCGGCGAAACCCTCCAATTGCTGGATTTCGCGCGTCTTGAGGAAGGCGACCTCGCGCTGACCGAGACGGGGCGGCGCTTTGTCGATGCCGATACCGATGACCGCAAGCAGTTGTTTGGTTCGGCGTTGCGCGCCCATGTGCCGCTGGTGGGGCTGATCCGGCAGGTGCTGGACGAACGCTGGAACCACCGCGCGGCGGCGGTGCGGTTCCGTGATGAGTTGGAAGACCACATGTCGGCCGCCTATGCCGAGGACACGCTGCGCACGGTCATCGGCTGGGGCCGCTACGCCGAGATCTTCAGCTACGATGAGGAAGCGGAGCAGTTCTCCCTCGACGATATCGAATAGGCCGAAGTTCCCTCTTCAAAAAACAACAAACCACTGATAAGAAATTACAATTTGAAGTTCGCAGCTGGCCTTACTGTCTACACCGCGATCCCCAGAAGGTCGAAGGCCCGGCGTTGGATCGCGGTTGGCCTTGTCATCACCGTCAG
>CAMCDA010000041.1 GCA_945873195.1 Asaia bogorensis | reverse complement strand
GCACCTCAAGCGCTTGCCGCCGTTCGCAACACCGTTCTTACCCTCATACGGCGCCTTGGCTACAAGGTCGTCGAAGGGTTCGAGTTTTTCGCCGAGAACCGGACTGCCGCAATCGAGGCCGTGCGGGGGCGGAGAACCGAATGACCCTGGCCCATGAAGGTTCTTGAGGGCATCAAGGTCGTCGATCTCAGCCGCGTGCTGGCCGGCCCTTATTGCGCGCAGTTGCTGGCGGATTTTGGCGCCGACGTGATCAAGGTGGAAAGCCCGGAGGGCGACGAGAACCGCCGCTGGCCGCCCATGAGCCCGGATGGGCAAAGCGCCAATTTTGGCTCGGTCAACCGCGGCAAGCGCAGCCTGGTGCTGAACCTGAAGAACGACGGCGCGCGGGCGGTGCTGAAGGACCTGGCGGCCAAGGCCGATGTGCTGATCCACAGCTTCCTGCCCGACACGGCGGCGCGCCTGGGCATCAGCCTGGAGGATCTGCGGGCGGCGAACCCGCGGCTGGTGGTCTGCACGATCTCGGGCTACGGCGCGCTGGGGCCGCTGGCGGAGAAGCGCGGCTATGACCTGATGGTGCAGGCCTTTGGCGGGGCGATGTCGACAACCGGGGTCGTGGACGGGCCGCCGATCCGCTGCGGCGTGTCCTTCATCGACATGTCGACCGGGATTTCCTGCTATGGCGGCGTCGTCACCGCCCTGCTGGCGCGGGAGAAGACCGGGCTTGGCACCTGGGTCCGCGGATCGTTGCTGGAAACCGCCGTGTCACTGCTGGGCTATCACGCCGTGGCCTGGATGCAGGCCGATGTGCTGCCGCTGCCGCAAGGCTCCGGTTCCTGGCACCTCGTGCCGTATCAGGCGTTCCGCTGCGCCGATGGGTTCATGCTGGCCGGCGCCCCCAACGACGGCGCGTGGCGACGCTTCTGTGAGGCGCTGGAATGGCCGGAACTCGCCGCCGACCCGCGCTTCGCCGGCAATGTCGCCCGGGTCGAGCAGCGTGACACGCTGATCCCGATGCTGGAGGCTCGCTTCGCCCAGAAACCCGTCGCCTATTGGGTGGAACGGTTCGAGGCCGGCAGTGTCGCCTGTTCCCCGCTGCACACCGTGGATCAGGTGATGACCCATCCGCAGGTGATCGCGAACGAATTGCGCATCCAGGCGGCGGGCGCGGACGGGACCATGCAGGATTTGGTGGGCACGCCGTTCAAGCTGGCCGAGGGAGGTGGCACGGCCTCAACCGCCGCCCCCATCCTTGGCGCCAACACCGACGCCATCCTCGCCGACACGCTCGGCCTTCCGGCCGAACGGATCGCGGCGCTGCGGGCAAACGGGGCCTTCTCGATGGGCTAGGCCGCCTGGGACAGGCTGGTGGCCCGCGCCGCCAGCCGGTTCCGGATCGCGTCCAGCACCGGCCCGGTGATCACCAGCGGCGCACAGGCCCCGGCTTCCCGCCGCAGCGACGCGAAATCCGGGTGCAGCGTCACCACCCCGCCGCCATTGGCGAAATCCGCGCGATCCCCGGTGTCGAGGTAGCTTTCCGCCGGCAGGCCCTCGGCCAGCAGCACGGCGTGGCGGGCGAGTTCGACGTGGAAATACGTGACCGAGTCCATCGGCACCTGCGTGATCGTCGTGCCGTTGACCAGATACTTCACCGGGATCAGCACGCCGTCCTGAAACACCGCGTGGTCCTGCGACAAATACAGCGGCCGGCGCGGTTCAGCCGGCCCGAAGGCGCCGGCCTCGATCCGGATCGGCCAGACCTGGGCGGGGTTCGGGTGACGCGCGCAATCGACCGTGCGATGCCCGATCCAGATCACATCCCGTTCGGCTCCATCGGCCAGCACCAGGTCGCCCACGTGCAGGGACTCGACCGCGACCTCTCCATCCGGCGTGGCGATCCGCGTGCCCAACGCGAAGCACGGCACGCTGTTGCTCGGATCGGAGACGGTCAGGTTCAGCACCTCACTGACCGGCGTGACCGGCGTGACCGGCGCCGCGAAACTGCTGTCGCCAGCCAGGAAGCCCTGCATGGTGACCGTGTAGCTGCCATTCGCCAGATGGATGGACGACGTCTGCCACGCCCCGTCGATATCCGCGGTCGCGGTCGTGGTGGCGGCAACCGAGGAGTCAACCGTGCTGGTGACGGTGAGGCGCGCGATCGTCAGGCCGTCGATCTTGTTCGTGTAGCTCATGATCCACGGCGTGTCCCCCGTCGTCGACAAGGGATTGAGCCCGGTCCAGCCAAAGGCCAGATTGCTGACGGTTGCCGTGACGGTGTTCGACACTGGGCTGTTCTGGCCGGACAGCGCGGTGAATGCCGCCCCGGACAGCGTGCCCACGACAGGGGCGAAGGGCAGCGACAGCGTGCCGACATTCGCCGTATTCACCACGATCTGGGTCGGGTCATAGGCCACGGTGTCGCCCGAGGCGAAGATCACCGAGAACGTGCCGATCGACGCATCGGAAACCGCCGGCGGCGTGATCGTCGCCAACCCGTCGATCGCCAGCGCGCCGGCATTGCCGCTCAGACCCGGATTGACGAATTTACCGCTGCCGGCATTGGTCGTGTAGAGATTGAAGTCCTTGCCGCTGATCGAGATCTGGTACCAAGACACGCCCGCGCTCGCGGTCGGCAGCTGGTTGATCAGCAACGATCCGGCAGGCTGGTGCACCGGCGGGCTGAAGGGAACGGCGGTATAGGTGTCGGTGCCGGCGTCGTGGTTCAGGTTCCAGTTCTGCCACAGGCCGAAGGTCCCGCCCGTGGAACCGTCGATCGCGACGTCCTTCCAGGTCGGCGCGCCCGTGCCGCCGTTGGAGGTCATGATCCGCAACGTAATCGTCGCCGTCGGGTCCAGCACCACGCCAACGTTGTGTTGCACGCTGGATGCCAGGCTCAGGACGAAATTGGCGGTGGGATTGGCGATGTCCGGCACCGCGAAGCCACCGGCGCCGGGATCAGCGAAATTATAGTATTGCGGCGGCGTATAGCCGGTCGGTGTTTCGCCGTCGGCGAAGATCGTCAGGTTGATATTGGGCACGTTCAGCCCGGTATCCGGCTCCGACACCGACAGCAACGGCCCGCCCACGGTGTATTTGCTCATGAGCGCATCGGAATAGCCCGAACCGTAGGAGTTCGTGTTGGCGTAGAACAGCTTCGAGTAAGCGTCGTTGGTCTGGTAGGCGGTGGACGGCGGGCTGGCGAGGTTCTGGCCGAAGGCGTAGGTCGGCTCCCAGTTATTGTCCCGGTTGAGATCGACGGGGGTCGTGACCCTGTCGTTCGGCGACTGGCCGGTCGCGTTGTAGAACCCGGCGGTGAACCCAGTCAGCAGGTCCAGCAGGACCTTGCCCCACTGGTTGTTGGCACCCGTATTCATGTCGGCCAGGAACGGCGCGGCATCGGTCTTGGACGTATAGATGTCGGCGGCGCCGAGGGTCGAATAGATGCTGTTCGCGAGGTTGTCCGGGGTCAGCCGGATGAAGCCCTTGATCTGGCTGCTGTCGAGCGGCGCCAGCCAGAACACCTGTTCGGCGTTATCCCACTGAAGCTGGAACGCGAAATACCCGCCATTGTGCCAGACCTTCGCGGCATCCGGCGCGCCGTTGAACTGACCGGTCAGGATGATATCTTCCGCCTGCGATCCCTTCAGGCTGTCGATGTAGTCGGTCCAGTCGGACGGCTTGAACGGCGGGTCGGAAATGCCGGAGGCAAAGGCCTCGGACGGCGAAAGCCCGGCGCGGAACTGCCCGGCCAGCGGTCCTGTTGTATAGTTGTATGTATAGACCAGCGCCGGATTGATCGCCTGGATGTCGGTGACAAGCTGCGCGCCGGTGATGCCATAGCCCGCGGTCGCGGTGGTGCCGTTGTCATAGGGAATGCTGACCGCCATCGGCAGGCCGAAACCGTTGACGGATGTCAGGTTGCCGGCATCGGCGCCCTGGTCCTTCAGCGTGACCTCGAAACTGTCATAGCGATAGCCGTACTGCGACGCGGTGCCCCAGTTGATCTGGCTCTCGGTCGTGATCAGCGTTTCCAGGTTGAACGGCTGCGGGTCGGTCGCGGCCTGACTTTGGATCAGGAAATAGACCTTGCCGCCATCAAACGGCGCCGGCAGGGTGATCGAGACCGTTCCCCCCGACGCCACCGCGCCATTGGCCACGAGCGACGACCAAACCAGGGCACCGGAGGACGAGGTCGGGTCCTTGTAGACCGCATAGGCCCAGGCGCCGGGTTGAGACAGCTGCCCTTGCAACGTGGCACTGAGGTTGACGTTCAAGGCGGTCATCGGGATTACCTGTTTCTGACTGGCGGTCTTGTAACTAACGGCCACGGGCCGCAGAGTTTTGAATTATGGTCAGCGGGTTAACGACCGGTCAACGGGCCGTGCATGAAAGTTCCGACATTTTGGTAACGAACCGTATCAACGGCCTGGTTACGCCCGCTCGATCCCTGGTCGGTATTCGAAGCGTTCGCCCGCCTCCTGCCCCGCGCCATAGGCGTCCTGTCGGACATAGCGCCGTGTCGCCCCGCGCCGGCGCAGGTTCAGGCCGAGGCGTTCCATCTCCGCATCGATCAGCGACTCCTTCACCGGCACCAGCGCGCGCCCGCTGGTTTCGCCGCCGCTGGGTGCCACGCTGTCCCGCGCCCGTTGCAGCGCGTCCAGCTTGCCAATGATCCCTTGCGCCAGACCAGCCTGGAAGGATGTCGTCGCGCTGCGCCGCACGCCTGACGGGGTCTTGCGATAGATGGGGCCGGCCTGGAACGTGGCGGTTTCCGATGTGAACGCCAGCGTGATCAGGTCATGCAGATAGACGGATGCCTGCACATCCGCCGGCATGCCGAAGAACACATAGCGCAACGTCTCGTCCGGGTTGGTCTCGGCCCAGACGCGGCAATCGAAGAAGGCCGCGATCGTGGTCATGCAGTCATCGATCGGGCCGCGTCGCTTGCGCCCGGTCTCGACGCCGATGCCCTCACACGCCTGCTGGCGCAGATCGAGCTCACTCAGGCTCAGCCCGTAGCGATCGAGCAGTTCGGCGACTTTCTCGGCCGCGGCCAGCGCCTCCTGCTCGGTGCAGCCCTGTTCGACGGTCTTGGCGCGAAGCCCCTGGATGCGCTGGACCAGCTTGTCGAGATCGGTCGGCGCCTTGTCCGACGTGGCCCCCGAGGATGCGCGGGCATGGCGGACGCCGGCGCGCAAAGTCTCGAACAAGGCCCGCGCCTCGGGCGGGAAATCACCGGCCGCCAATTCGGCGGCGACCACGTCCAGGTTAAGCCGAGCGGACCCGTTCGCGCCGCGCAGGGCGATCGTTTCCACCATGATCGCGGCGATCCAGCGATAGGCGGTGGCCAGCGCCGTCATGCCGCGGTCGCTGGCAACCGAGACGCTGACCAGCGTATCCAGCAGGGTGCCCACCGCCGCGAAGGGGCGGGCGCGGGCGATCTCGGCTTCGTTCGGGTCCCGGCCCAGGCTGGCCCAGCGCGCGGCAAGCTGGTCGATCCTGTTGTGCTCGGGGTCGAAAGCCGGCCGCACCGCCACGGCCAGGGCGGCCTGCATGACCACGTGGCGAAAGACGGCCTCGGCGCAGCGCGCGGCATTGCCGAGGCCTTTTCCGCCCGGGCGGATGAAGCCCTGGGCGATCCGCAGCGCGTCCGCATCCAGCGTCAACAGCGGGCCGGCCGGCACGACCTGCCCATCCGCCAGTTCGGCGAAGCGGCCGAACAGCACGCCGGTGCCCTCCCGCGGGAATGGCGGGTGCGCCCCGGTCGCGAGGTCCTCGCAATGCCGCCCGGACAGGCGCAGCAGCCGGAGCTGGGAGCGGCGGAGCAGATCGGCGGCGGCGCGATGTTCGGGCGCATGCGATGCCATGGCGCGGGCGAGGCGGTCGAAGGCGGTGACGCCCAGCAAGGATGGGGTCATCACGGCGAGTTCGGCAGCCAGGTCCAGGGCGCGATCCCAGACCGGATCGGCGCCGGCGGCGCGGGCGCGGCCCAGCCATTGGCCCGCGGTCACGGCCGGTTTGCCGGGCGGGATCAGGCGCCGGACCTCGGCGTTCAGGGCTTGCACCAGATCATCCAGGCGCTTCGCGTCGGGCTGCGGCATCGGGGCGGGACTCGAGGTTGGGGCGGTCGCCAGGGTGCCGACGGTGGGCGGCGCGTCAATCCCTTGGGCGGATATCGGGGGGACGGACCCTATCGGGTCTTGTGGCAGTGATTCCCACCGCCGCCACCCTCAACGCGTCATCCCGGCCTCGTGCCGGGACCAACACCAGCACCCTGCCGCGATTGGTCCCCGGCACAAGGCCGGGGATGACGGGATGTGGGTGCCCCCCGATTGCACGGCCCCCAACGTCCCCTTGGGCACGCGCCCCGCGCGATGGTACAACCCCCCGCATGCGCATCCTGTACAGCCACCGCATCCAATCCCGAGACGGGCAAAGCGTGCATGTCGAGGAACTGATCCGCGCCTTCCGCGAAGCGGGGCACGAGGTGATGGTCGTCGGCCCCAGCTTCTACGAACAATCCGACTTTGGCGGGGAAAGCCGCACGATCGCGATCCTGCGCCGGTTGCTGCCGGGGTTCCTCGGGGAATTGGCTGAACTCGCCTACAACCTGCCGGCCTGGTGGCGGCTGCGGAAGGCGTACCGGTCGTTCCGGCCGGATTTCGTCTACGAGCGGTGCAATCTCTATTTCCTCGCCGGCGCCCTGCTCGCCCGCCTGGATGGGGCCAGGCTGTTCCTGGAGGTGAACTCCCCCCTGGCCGAGGAACGGTCGCGCTTCGGCGGCCTGCGGCTGAAATCCCTGGCCTTCGCGCTGGAACGCTGGACCTGGCGGTCAGCCACGCGGGTGCTGCCGGTGACGCGGGTACTCGGCGACATGCTGGTGGCCGGCGGGGTGGATGACGCGCGCATCCGCGTGGTGCCGAACGGGATCGTGCTCGATCGCTTCCCGCCTCGGGACACGGCGGCGCGGGCCGGTGTCGTGCTGGGCTTCGTCGGCTTCGTGCGCGCCTGGCACGGGCTGGACACGGTGATCGACGCGCTGGCCGAACAGCCGGAGGCGGCCGATGTCACGCTGGTCATCGTCGGGGATGGGCCGGTGCGGGAAGAACTGGAGGCGCAGGCGGATCGGCTGGGCGTGGCGGACCGGGTGCGGTTCACCGGACTGGTGGCGCATGACGCGGTGGCGGGGCATGTGCTGGGCTTTGACATCGCCTTGCAGCCGAGTGTCACCGCCTATGCCAGCCCGTTGAAGATATTCGATTACATGGCGGCCGGCTGCGCGATCGTGGCGCCCGATCAGCCGAATATCCGCGAAATCCTGGAGGACGGGCGGACGGCGCTGCTGTTCGATCCGGCCGATCCTGGCGCGCAATGGGCCGCGATCGGGCGGCTGCTGCGGGATCCCGCGTTGCGGGTGGCGCTGGGGGCGGCGGCGCGGGCGGAGCTGATCCGGCGGGATCATACCTGGCGCGGGAACGCGGGGCGGATTGTTGGGTGGGCTGGGGAGTAGGGTTGGTCGTGCTGGGTCTACCCCCCTCCCCGACCCTCCCCCTCAAGGGGGGAGGGGGAAGTGACGGGGGTTATTCCTTCTTGGGAGCGTCTGCCGCTGGCGCTTCCGCGGGGGCCTTGGCCGCCGTGGGGGTTGGGGCTGGCTGGCTTTTCTGGATCGCGCCGGTCATCGGGATGAAATACACGCCAACATCACGCTTGGAGTGGATCTTCCCCTCGGCGTCCTTCGTGTAGACGAACAGCACCTGCCCGCGCTTGAAGGGCTGGCCGATGGGGATGATCATCCGCCCGCCCGGCTTCAGCTGGCGGAACAGCTCCGGCGGCGCGAAGGTCGCGGCACAGGTCACGATGATGATGTCGAACCCATCCTTGACCTCGGGCCAGCCGAAATACCCATCGCCCACCTTCGTGTGGACATTGGTATAGCCCAGCGGCGCGAAGATGCGGCCCACGGCCTTGCCCAGCGGCTCGATGATCTCGATCGAGTAGGCATCCTTCACGATCCGCGACAGCAGGGAGCTTTGGAATCCACTGCCCGTGCCGATTTCCAGCGTCACGTCGCCGGCCTTGGGCTGGCAGATCTGGGTCATGTAGGCCTGGCCCAGGTAATCCGACAGCGCCGACCCATAGCCCAGCGCCCAGGGCTTCGGTGTGTCCTCGTAGGAATCACCCGGCGTCGCGCGCTTTTCCGAATACAGATAGTGGAAGTATTCGCGCGGCACCGCCTCGAACGCCGCCATCACGGCGGGATCGGCGCTGCCCAGGCGTTCCTTCAGGTAGGACTCGATCCGTTTCTGCACCGCGACCTTGCGCCGCTGGATCGCGTCGAACTGCGCATCCGACAGCGTGACCGGCCGGCCCGACTCCCGCATCGCGGTTTCAAAGGCGGCTCGGTTCCACGGTGTCGTGGCGCGCGCGGCCGGCGCGAGCGCCGCCGCGGCCGAAGCCCCAATCAGGGTTCGGCGGGTGAGCGAGAATGAGCGGTCTGCCACGCGGCTGGTTTCCTTATCGCAGGGAAGGCAAGTATCGCGAGACCATACAGGATGGCGGCACAGACCAAAACGCGGCTGTACCCATGTTCACGCGCGATGAGATTGGCGAGCGGTGTCGCCACGACCGAGAACGCTCCGTTCAGGCCCCACGCCCAGGGCAGATACCCGGTATCGCCGGTGCGGCTCAGCCCCAGCGGAAACGGCATGCCAAGCGCGAGGGAGACGGGGGCGAGGATGAGAACGAGGATGGCGATCTTGGTAAACGGGTCCTCCCCCAATGTGGCGAGGATCAGGGGATCGAGGCCGGTCAGCGCAAAGACGAGCCAGGCCAGCACCACGCCGCCGGCCACCACCATCGCCCGCCGGGGACGCACGCGGAACCGGTCGGCCATCATGCTGCCGATGCCGGAGAACAGCAGCATCGTCGTCAGCACCACGGCAAACCCGGTCGTGCGGTCGTTCAGCCACAGGCTGGCCTTGTCGATCAGGCAGATCTCGATGAACAGGAACCCTAGCCCGAGGCTCGGGAAGAACACCACCGCATGTGCAAGGCCGGCGACCGGCGTGCGCAGGCGGCCGGGCGCGATCAGCGGCAGCAGCAGGACCAGGATCGCGATCAGCGTGGCCTGTGCCAGCACCACGACATTGACCACGACCCCGACCTCGGGCTGCGGCAGGATCTCCAGCCGCTGGAGGATGGAGCCGAACTGATCCAGCCGCGGCAGCGCGTACCAGAACGGGCGGTCCAACGTGATCGGCGACAGGTTGAACCCATGGCGGGACGGGGTGTCCTGCCCGTTCAGGATCGCTTCCGCCTCATCCGCGATGGCGTCGTTCGGGCTGGTGTCCGACACCGTCCCGTGTTCCAGCGACACCGCCGGCAGGTCGTTGAACACCCCGGCGCGCGCCGCCCGCACATCCATGCCCGGGTACCACGACACATCGAAGGATCGCGTGTTGGAAAATGCCTTGATCGCCTTCACCTGTTCCGCCGACCAGGGAACCATCGACACCAGGATCCGAACGCTCCAGGCCGAGCGGTAGATGACGACATGATCGGCCGGGTTCGTGATCCCCGATTCCAGCAGCGCCTCACGGACCGTGGCGAGCAGGCGCAGCGCATAGACCGGGAAATCCCGGATCGAGGCCGGCAGCGACAGGATGCCCCCCGGCGCCAGGACATGCAGATAGCCCGTGATCGCCTCCACCGTCATGGCGGTGGCATTCGCCTCCGCCGTGTCCAGGAAGTCGGACGACATGTCGATCACGTCGTGGACACCGCGCCAGCCCACCTGCAGCGGTGCCATGTCCGATAGCCGCACCAGCGGGTTCACCGTCTCGGGCGGAGAAGGTCCAAGTCCATGCGCGAGCGCCCGGGCCAGCACCGGCTCGGGTTCCAGCACCCTGATCTGGGACGCCCCGAACGCCTGCGCCTCGGCGATGCGAAACCCGCCCGAGGCGCCGATCAGCAGGGTCCGGGCGTTTGGGATCAACTTATACGGCAGGGCACCGAGGGTCGCGTTCGCGTGGTGCGCGGTCGCGCCGCCGGGCATCGGCAGCGCGGCGATTCGGTTGCCGTCGCGATACAGGCCGAACGAGCGCGGCGGCCCCTCGATCCCCATCATCGCGGCGTTGTTGGAGATGTCGGTGTCCACGCGCTCGGTGAAGTTGTCGAGCAGCGTGTAGACGCCGCGGGGCGAACGGATTTCCGCCAGCACCACCGCATCCGGCGTGTTCAGCGGCGCATAGATCGCCTTGAAATCATTAATTTCCGCTCGACCGCCAAACATCAGAAGCGCCTGGGACGCCACCAGCACCACCAGGGTTGCCACGATCGAGACCCAGCGGGCGCGGACGGCGACGAACAGGGCGCTGGCGGCGATCGGCACCAGCAGCAGCGGCACCAGGTCGAACGGGTGCACCAGATACATGGCCAGCAGGACGCTGACCGACCCGAGCGCGGCGCCGGTCAGGTCGAAGCCATAGACCAGCCCGATCCGGCGGGCCTGGAGGATGAAGCACAGGCTGATGAAGACGCCGGTCAGAAAGAAGAACGGCAGCAACGAAAGGTAATATTCGGCGATGTGCCAGATCTGCCCCTGCCAGGTTGCGGGATTCTGCAACTGCAAGGGGTTGAACGGGTTCATGCTGGTCAGCAGGAACCCGGCCGCCGCCGTTGCCACCAAAGCCGGCGGCAGCCACGTCATCAGGCGGTCGGCATGGCGGACGAACGCGTCGCGATACAGCGCCAGCACGACACCGCTGAGCGCGAACCCGACCATGACGATGGAAATGACCCAATAGCCGTATTCCGACCATTTCGAGACCGCGAAATAGCGGATCAGCGCGGTCTCATACCCGACCGCGCCCATCGCCACGAGGAAAAGGGCAATCAGATTCAAGGCCACACCCGGCGACGGATGAACGACTCCACCACGGTGTTGAACCGTGTGGGCTCATCAACGAACAGCGCGTGGCCAGCGTCCTGAAAGATTTCCGTCTCCGTGCCGGCCCGGTTGCGCATCAGGGTTGCCGCCTGGGGTTCCCAGCGCGGGCGGACCACATACAGCAAGGGACGGTCGGTCGCATAGAGCGCGTCACGCCAATAACTGCGTGGCACCGTAAAGGTCAGCAAGGCGCGCGTCGCGGGCTCGGGCGTGCGCAATGTCGCCTGGGTCAGCCGGTCCAGCCACGCCGAGTCCTGCTTCTGGCGGAACATGCCATGCACGAAACGTCGCATCGCCTCGGCATGCGGCGGCTTCGGCGGCGGCTTGGCGGGTTTGGGCGGCGGAGGCGGCGGCGGCGGGTCCTCCCCCACCGAATTGTCCACCAGGATCATCCCGGCCAGCCGCCGGTCGCCCAGCGTGTTGATCATCGTCAGCGTTTCCAGCACCGCCAGCGACCAGGCCACCACGACCACCGGCCGCCCGCCCAAACCATCAATCACCTCCGCGATATCGCGCGCTCGGCGGGCCTGGTCATAGCCGGTCGCCGGCACGTCCGAGGCCCCCTGCCCGCGCGGGTCCATCGCGACGACGTGCCAGGTCCGGGACAGGGCCTTGATCTGCGGTTCCCAGATCCACGCCGGCATGGTCCAGCCGGGCACCAACAGGATGGTGTTGGCGCGCGCCGATCCGGCCTCGATCAGATGCAGGCGTGTGCCGTCGCTCACGGTCACGAACCGGTCCCGCGACACCGCCGTGGTACCTGGGCGTTGTGTCGGCTGCGGCGCGCCCTGGGCCACCGCCGTCGCCCCCAAGGGCGCCACCGAGGCCGCCAGAATCGCCAGGACAAACACCAAGGACCGCATGACGCCAGGAAAGTAGCCGAAAAATCGCGCTGTCAACCGAATCAAGGCCCGCGCGTTCATCTCTGATTCATCTTTCCGCGTCATGAAGGGATCGGTAGCAGTAGCGAGGCCCCTTGTGGAACAGCAAGGCATGGACAGGGACGGCGGGGACCAGCGGCGGGTGCTGATCGTCGATGACGATCAGTTGCAGCAGCAAACCCTGACCCGGCGGCTCCGCGCCCTTGGCATCGCCGCCGACACGGCGGCCACGCTGCCCGTTGCCGCGACCTGTCTCGCCCGTACGCGCTACGACGCCGTCCTGCTCGACCTTTCGCTCGGTGATTCCGACGGGATCAGCCTGTTCCAGACCGTCCGCGACAGCCAGTGCGACCCGGCGGTGATCATCGTCTCGGGGCTGGAGGAGCGGGTGCGATCCGCGTCCTCCCGCCTCGCCGAGGGGATGGGGCTGCGGATTGCCGGGTCGCTGCGCAAACCGGTGACCCAGGACGATCTGCGCCAGGCGCTCGGGTCCCTGCCGAAGCGCGCCACGCCACGGCGACTGGCCGCGCAGGCGCCTCCGACCGCGCATGACCTGGCGGAGGCGCTGCGGCTGCGCGCCATTGGCGTGCAGTACCAGCCGAAGATATCCCTCTCCGACGGGTCTGTCGTGGGGGTGGAGGCGCTGGCGCGCTGGCCGCATCCCACGATGCTGCCCGTGCCCCCGGATGTATTCATCCCGCTGGCGGAGCAATGCGGCCTGATCATCCCGCTGACCATCCACGTCCTCCGCGAATCGCTCTGGGCCTGCCGCCGGTGGCGCCGGCGCCATCCGAACTGCACGGTGGCGGTGAACATCTCTCCCCTGGTGCTGGCCGATCCCGGATGGCCCGAGGAGATCGATCGGCTGTTGCAGGAAAGCGGGCTGGTCCCCGGCGCGCTGGTCGCGGAAATCACCGAGAGCACCGTGATCCAGCATCCGCTGATCGCGGCCGAGGTCCTGACCCGGCTGCGGATCAAGGGGATCGGCCTGTCGATCGACGATTTCGGCACCGGGCATTCGTCGCTGCTGTCCCTGCTGCGGCTGCCGTTCTCGGAACTGAAGATCGACAAATCCTTCGTTGGCCACTGCGACACCGACCCCGAGGCCTGGAAGATCACGCGCGCCACGATCTCCATGGCCAGGGAACTCGGACTGTCGGTGGTGGCCGAGGGCGTGGAGACACCGGTCATCGCCCAGATGCTGCGCGATGCCGGCTGCCATGTCGGCCAGGGCTGGCTGTTCGCCCGCGCGATGCCCGAAGCCGAACTGGGGCCGTGGCTGGATGAGAAGGCTGGGATGACCGCATGACCGCGGTGGCTGGATCGGCACAAGACGGACAGCCCGCCGGCGGCGGCGTGCCCAACGGGGCATCCGGCAAGACCGCCCCGGACAGGTCCAGGCGGCCGGGTCGGAGATGGCTGAACGCATTGGTGCGCAGCGCCCTGGCCTGGACGGTGATCATCGCGGTCTGGGCCAACATCGGCTCGCATCTGGTCAGCGAACATGACCGCGCGCTCACGGGATCGATGACCGAGGGCGCCAACCAGGCCCGCGTGGTCGAATCGATGACGATCGGTGTCATCGACGCCGTTGACCAGGTGCTGCTGCTCACGCGCGATCTGTACGGGCGCGACCCGGCGAGCTTCAACCTGGTGGGCTGGGCCCGCGACTCGCCGTTCCTGAATGACTTCAGCATCCAGCTCGCCATCGCGAATGAGACGGGGCTGATCGTCGCCAGCAACCTCGGCCTGGCCACCGGGTCCGTCAGCATCGCCGATCGGGCGCATTTCCTGGCCCATGCCACGCCGTATCGCGCGGACGGCCCGCGCGCCGCCGACCGGCTGTTCATCAGCCAGCCCGTGGTCGGACGGGTGTCAGGCCGAACATCCGTGCAGTTCACGCGGGCGATCCTGGGGCCTGATGGGCAATTCAGGGGGGTCGTCGTGGCATCGCTTGATCCCAGGACGATAGGCCAACTCTATGGCTCCATCGGACTGACGCGCGACATCGTCGTTTTGTTCGGCCTCGACGGCGTGGCACGGGCGGGCAGCCCGGACGATGCGCTGGCCGCACGGACCCTGCCGGACCCGATCCTGCTCGCCGCCGCGCGCGCCGAACCGCATGGCGCCTACCGTTCCGGCGATGAGGATACCGGCCGGATCGTCGCGTTCCGCCGCGTCGGCGCGCATCCGATGGTCGTGGCGGTGGAACAGGCGGTCGCCGATGCGCTCGCCCGATATCGGGATGATCGCGCGCAATACCTGATGATCGGCATCGGCCTGACTGTGCTGGTGCTGTGCCTGCAGGCGGTGGACATGATCTACCGGCGCCGGGTGCGCCGGTTCCAGGACGCCCTGACGGTGACATTGGACAACATGTCCCAGGGCATCATCATGGTGGACCAGCACCAACACGTCCCCGTCATCAACCGCCGCACCGCCGAACTGCTCGACCTGCCGACGGAGATCGCGCGTCCGGGCGCGGATTTCCGCGATATCCTGCGCTGGCAGGTCTCCCAGGGGGAATTCGCCGCGGTCGGCGCCGAACAGGTCGCGGCGCTGGTGCGGCGGGGTGGCCTGGACGCGACCTTGCCCGTGTACGAACGCATCCGCCCGACCGGAGAGGTGCTGGAGGTTCGCACCGCGGTGCTGCCGAACGGGGCCGCGGTGCGGACCTATACCGACATCACCGACCGGCGGCGGTTCGAGCAAGCGCTGGCCGCCGCCCGCGACGCGGCCGAGGCGGGCAGCAGAGCGCGCTCGGAGTTTTTGACGATGATGAGCCATGAGATCCGGACGCCGCTGAATGGGGTCCTGGGTTCGGCTGGCCTACTGCGCGGCCTGGCCTTGCCGCCCGAGGCGGACCACTACGCCCATATCATCCAGCAGGCCGGCGGCCACCTGCTGATGCTGGTGGACGACATCCTGGATTTCACGCGCCTGGACACCGGCCGGCTGACCTTGGAGCACGCGGGTTTCGATCTGGCGAACCTGGTCCGGGGCGCGGTGGACATCATGGCGCCGGAGGCGCGGGCCAAGGACCTGTTCCTGACTCTGGACGCCCCCGACATGCCCGGGGCAGTCATCGGCGATGCCGGCCGGCTGCGTCAGATTCTGCTCAATCTGGTGGGCAACGCGATCAAATTCACGGCGCGTGGGGGCGTGCGTCTGGAAGCTTGGGCGACCCGGGAGGATGGCGGGCATGTCCGGCTGGCGGTCAGCGTCCACGACACCGGCATGGGCATTCCGGCGGAGAAATGCGCGCAGCTGTTCGAGGCGTTCACGCAGGTCGATGGCTCCCGGTCGCGGCGGTTCGAGGGGACCGGCCTGGGCCTCGCGATCTGCCACCAGCTGGTGAAGCTGATGGATGGCTCGATCAGCGTTGAAAGCCACCCGGATGAGGGCAGCGTCTTCCGCTTCGATGTCCGGCTGACCGCCGCGGCGACGGCGGAAGCGCCGGCCCCTGCCCCTCCCTCCCCCGCGCCGGCGCTGCGTGTGCTGATCGCCGAGGACAATCCGACCAACCGGCTGGTCGCCACGCGCATGGTCACCCGGCTGGGGCATCACGCGGATACGGTGGAGGACGGGGCCGAGGCGGTCGCGACCCTGCGGCAGACCCCGTATGACGTCGTGCTGATGGACCTGATGATGCCGGGGATGGATGGCCTCGCGGCGACAAGGGCGATCCGGGCGGAGGCCGATCCGCTCCGCGCCATGCCGATCATCGGGCTGACCGCCAATGCGCAGGCCGAGGATGAGGCCGCGTGCCTCGCGGCCGGGATGGACGCGTTCCTGACCAAGCCCGTCAGCGTCGAGCGCCTGTCCCTGACTCTGCGCGCCGTGGTGGGGGGCGCCAAGGGGGCCGGGGAAACGCCCGTCACGCCATCATCGCTACCAAACGCGGGTGAAGGGCGGTATCCTGACAGCCATCCGGGATAAACCCGTGAATGGAGAGTCAGGCATGGAAGACATCGTCATCGTCTCCGCCGCCCGCACCCCCGTGGGCAGCTTCAATGGCGCGCTGGCGTCGCTTTCGGCGCATGAGCTGGGCGCGATCGCGCTGCAAGGCGCCTTCGCCCGCGCCGGCCTGGACGCCGCCGACGTCGATGAGGTGATCCTGGGCCAGGTGCTGACCGCCGGCGAGGGCCAGAACCCCGCCCGCCAGGCCGCCCGCGCCGCCGGTATCCCCGATGCCCGCACCGCCTTCGGCATCAACCAGGTCTGCGGGTCGGGCCTGCGCGCCGTGGCGCTCGCCGCCCAGCAGATCCGCACCGGTGAAAGCGCCATCGTCGCCGCCGGCGGGATGGAGAGCATGTCCCGCTCCCGCCACGCCGCCCATCTGCGCGATGGTACCAAGATGGGCGGGGTGGAGTTCGTGGACACCATGCTCAAGGACGGGCTGTGGGATGCGTTCCATGGCTATCATATGGGCAACACCGCCGAGAACGTGGCCACCAAGTATCAGCTGACGCGGGAGGAGCAGGACGCCTTCGCCGTCGCCTCCCAGCAGAAGGCCTCCGCCGCGCAGAAGGCCGGCCGCTTCACCGATGAGATCGTGCCGGTCACGATCAAGGGCCGCCGGAGCGAGACCGTCGTCTCCGATGACGAATATATCCGCCACGACGCGAGCCTGGAGACGATGACGCGCCTGCGCCCGGTGTTCAGCAAGGACGGCACCGTGACCGCCGGCAATGCGTCGGGGATCAATGACGGGTCGGCGATCCTGATCCTCATGAGCGGGTCGGAAGCCGAACGCCGGGGCCTGACGCCGCTGGCGCGGATCGCGTCGTTCGCGACCGCGGGCGTCGACCCGGCGGTGATGGGCACGGGGCCGATCCCGGCCACGCGCAGGGCGCTGGAACGGGCGGGCTGGTCGGTCGGTGACCTGGACCTGATCGAGGCGAATGAGGCCTTTGCCGCCCAGGCGCTGGCGGTGAACAAGGACCTGGGCTGGGATACCGCCAAGGTGAACGTGAACGGCGGCGCGATCGCCATCGGCCACCCGATCGGGGCCTCCGGCGCGCGGGTGCTGGTGACGCTGCTGCACGAAATGGGCAAGCGGGACGCGAAGAAGGGCCTGGCCACGCTTTGCATTGGTGGTGGCATGGGTGTTGCAATGTGCCTCGAACGCTAGGCCGCGTGCCCGGGTAACGCCCGGGCACCGGACCTCAGCGCGGTAACGGGCTGAACAGGGAGAAGAAACAATGGCACGCGTGGCTCTGGTGACCGGCGGAACCCGAGGGATCGGGGCCGCCATCAGCCTGGCGCTGAAGGCGCAGGGACGGACGGTTGTCGCAACCTATGCCGGCAACGACGCGGCGGCCGAGGCGTTCAAGGCCGAACACGGCATCGCCACCTATAAATTCGATGTCAGCAGCTTCGATGCCTGCACGGAAGCCCTGGCGCTGATTGTCGCGGATGTCGGGCCGGTCGAAATCCTGGTCAACAACGCCGGCATCACGCGGGATGCGACGATGCTGCGGATGCGGCGCGATTTGTGGGACGCGGTGATCGATACCAACCTCGGGTCCTGCTTCAACATGTGCAAGCTGACGTTCGAGGGCATGCGCGAGCGCAAATTCGGCCGCGTGGTCAATGTCGGCTCCATCAACGGGCAGTCGGGCCAGTATGGACAGGTGAACTACGCGGCGGCCAAGTCGGGCATCCATGGGTTTACCAAGGCGCTGGCACAGGAAGGTGCCAGGTTCGGCATCACGGTGAACGCCATCGCGCCGGGCTATGTCGATACGGAAATGGTGCGCGCGGTGCCGGGCGAGGTGCTGCGCAAGATCGTCGCCAAGATCCCCATGGGACGGTTGGGCCATGCCGAGGACATCGCTCGCGGCGTTGCGTTCCTGACCGCGGATGATGCCGATTTCATCACCGGATCGACGCTGTCGATCAACGGCGGGCAGCATATGTACTGACGGGAAGCCAGGCTGGGGGGACGCGCTGTCCCCCTGGGTTAGCCCCTTACGTTAGCCCCGCCGGCGCCGGAACAGTACGCCGAGGCCCAGGGCCAGCAGCCCGAGGCCCGCGGGCTCCGGCACTTCGGTCGCGATATTGTCGATGGCGGTGTTCACCAGCCCGCCGCCCGAGGCCGTCCATTCCAGCGACGTGATCGCCGTCGTGCTGACAATGCCGAGATACGCCTTGTCGGCCTGGCTGCCGGGAAAGCTGAAACTGTCCAACAGGGTGGCGCCGCTGAATACGTTGATCACCAGCGGCCCCAGGCCGTTCAGATAGGCGTCGAACCCCACCGCGTATCGGGCGATGTCGAAGCCGATGGAGAAATGCTCCTCGCCATTGCTGGTCAGCACGGTCGTGGTCGTGGGCTGCGGGACGCCGACGCCGAACTCGGTCCCGCCGGGCGGGTAGAGGTAGACGTTGCCGAACGGCGTTCCACCGGTCAGGCCGGTAAATGTCAGCCCGTTATGGCTGAAGCTGGCCAGGATGGTGTGCAGGGCCGCGCCGGTATTCTCAAAATCCTCGATCACCGTCGTATTGGCCGTGCCATTGAACGCGGCTTGGCTGGTGAAGAATGTGACGGCCGCGGTGGCCGGGGCGGTCGTTGCAACTACGGCTGCGACGGTGGCGGCGCGGATCCAATAACGAGTCTGATTCATGAATATGATCCAAATGTCGTGTTTCGTATAAAAAACTCCATCCTGCTTCGCAAATCGCCATCGCCCTTCCACCGCGCGGTTTTCCCCGGCATCATCGGGGCAACCAATCAAAGGGCTCCAGGATCATGAACGCACCCACCAACACGCGGTATCGCCATATCGAGGCGCATAAATTCGCCGGCGCCATGGGAGCCGAGATCACCGGCGTCGATCTTTCCCAGGAGGTCTCGGATGAGGTCCTGGCGGAAATCCGCGCCGCGTTGCTCGACAACCTCGTGATCGTCTTCCGCGACCAGGACTTCACGCCCGCCCAGCAACTCGCCTTCGCGCGCCGCTGGGGCGATATCCATTTCCACCCCTTCATGAAGGGCATGGACGCGTATCCGGAAATCCTGGAGATCGTGAAGCGCCCGACCGACAAGAAGAATTTCGGCGGTACCTGGCACACCGACCAGATGTTCTCTCCGCGTCCCGCGATGGGGACGATGCTGTATGCCAAGGAAGTTCCCTCGGCTGGCGGGGATACGCTGTTCGCCAATCTGTATCTTGCCTATGACGCGCTGTCGGACGGCATGAAGAAGCTGGCGGGGCAGTTGAAGACCGTCTGCGCGGGCGACAATTTCCGCCACGACGGCGGCAAGTCGCGGCGGGAGACGTATCCGGGCCAGATCAACTCCATGACCGTGGTCGATCCGGGCAAGGAACAGACGGTCAGCGTGCATCCTCTTGTCCGCACCCATCCGGAAACGGGGCGCAAGGCGCTGTATGTCGGCGCGCATGTGCAGGGGCTGGACGGGCTGACCGAGGCCGAAGCGCAGCCGCTGATCGATTTTTTCATGCAGCACGCGACGAAGCCCGAGTTCACCGCGCGGGTGCGCTGGCAGACCGGGACGATGACGTTCTGGGACAATCGCTGCACCCAGCACAACGCGATCAACGACTACCCGGCCGAGACCCGGATCATGCACCGCATCACGGTATGCGGCGACGCACCGTTCTAATCGGATAGCCCAGCACCGTGATGGCCCGCGAAGGCGGGCCATCACGGCTTCTATTGTGCGAAAGCCGTGGATGGTGGGCTGGAGCCTGTCCTCGGGCCCGACCCGGGGGCCCACCACGACGAGGGGGACAGCCCCGACGTCAGGTGGCACGGCCCATGTCCAACCTCAGGCCGCCACGAAGACCGCCAGCGTCAGGTCGTCCTTTACTTTCTCGTAATCAACCTTCACCGGCATGCCGACCTTTACATCGGCCAGCTTCATGCCGCGTGCCTGGGCCTGCATCCGCACGCCCTCGGCCATATCCACGGTCAGCAGCAGATAGGGCAGATCGCCCTTGTAGCCGGGATGGAACGCGTAATGCGTCTCGGTCCAGCTATGGACGGTGCCGCGCCCAGACGCCTCGAACCATTCCGCGTTCATCGAGAAGCAGTGATCGCAGACCGGCCGCGGGTAGTGCCGAATTGTGCCGCAATCGGCGCAGCGTTGCAGCACCAGCTTGCCCGCCATCAGCCCGTCCCAGTAGGGCTTCGTGTCGGCTGTCGGGGACGGAACGAGTTTGTCGTATAAGGTTTCGCTCATGGTGCTCAATTCCGCCGCATGATGGCGACGGCGCCATCGCCCATGTCGCCATAGCCGGTCACCAGGCCGATCTCGGCGTCCTTGACTTGCACATTGGCTTCCCCGCGCATCTGGCGGGCGAGTTCGACGATGTGGTTCATGCCGGCCATGTGCGCCTGGCTCAGCAGCCCGCCATGGGTGTTCACCGGCAGGCGGCCGCCGTTGATGCCGAGCGCCCCGCCTTCGACGAAGGAGCCGCCTTCACCTTTCTTGCAGAATCCCAAATCTTCAAGCTGGCACATGACAATATAGGTGAAACAGTCATAGACCTCGGCCACGTCGATATCGTCGCGCGACACGCCCGCCATCGCGAACGCCTTGGGCGCGGCCTTCGCGAGGCCCAATGTCGTCAGGTCGGGGCGCTGCGTGATGGCGGAGGGGCTGTCGGGATGGCCCTCGGCCACGCCCATGATCCACACCGGCGGCTTCGCCATGTCCTTGGCGATGTCGGCGGCGCTGATCACCACCGCGCAGCCGCCGTCGCTCTCCAGCGAGCAGTCCAGCAGGCGCAGCGGGTCGGAGATCATGCGGGAAGCCTGGTGATCGTCGATCGTGATCAGCTTCCGCATCGTCGCGTTGGCGTTCATCGACGCATGATGCCGCGTCGTCACCGCGATTTCCGCGAGCTGTCGTGACGTCGTGCCATACATCTCAAAATGACGGCGGGCCATCGGGGCGTAGAGCTGCGGCGGCGCGATGGCGCCTGACGGCATCTCGAACTCTCCGATGATCTTGAACTGCGGCATCTGCTGCACGCGGGTGCCGATGCGCCCGCCGGAGAAGCCGGTGCGGCCGAGCGAGAGTAGGACGTGCTTGCAGATTCCTGCCTCGATGACGGCGAGCGCGCACTGGATCGACGCCACGGCCGAGGCGCCGCCCATCGGCGTGGTGGCGGAAAAGCGCAGGTCCTTGATGCCGAAATTGGTGATGAAGTCCTCGGCCACGGCGCCATGGCCATAGGGGATCAGCCCGTCGATGTCGGAGGGCTTGAGACCCGCGTCCTTGATCGCGTTCAACGAGGCTTCGAGTTGCAGGGAGAGCGATGAGCGGTCGGTGCCGCGCATATAGCTCGTTTCACCGACACCGGTAACGGCGCCCGCTTCGCGCAGGGACATGATGGTTTCCTCCTGGGATCGTCTGGCCAGGAGTTTCGCGGGGTTCCGCCCGCGGGGCAAGGGCGGCTAGGCCACCGGGGGATCGGAGACATCGACCACCCTGCCATCACGCAAGGTGACGCGGCGGTCCATGCGGGCGGCGAGGTCCGGATTATGCGTCGCGATCAGCGCCGCGACCCCCTGCCCTCGCACCGTCGCCAGCAGTTCGGCGAAGACCTTCTCGGCCGTCGCGACATCGAGGTTGCCAGTCGGCTCATCCGCCAGCAGCACCGCGGGGCCGTTCGCCAGGGCGCGGGCGATGGCGACCCGCTGCTTCTCCCCGCCCGACAGCTTGCCCGGCAGATGGCCGGCCCGGTCGCCCAGGCCAAAGGCGCGCAGCAGGTCCATGGCATGCGCCTCCGCCGCTTTCCGAGGCTGGCCGGCGATCATGCGGGGGATGACGACGTTTTCCAGCGCGGTGAACTCGGCCAGCAGATGGTGGAACTGGTAGACGAAGCCAATCGTGTCACGCCGCAGCGCGGTGCGGGCGCCGTCCGACAGCGTCCCGGCCTCCCGCCCGCCGATCATGACGGACCCCGCGTCCGGCTGGTCCAGCAGGCCGGCGATATGCAGCAGCGTGGACTTGCCAGCGCCGGAGGGCGCGACGAGGGCCGTGATCTCTCCCGCCCGCAGCGTCAGGTCGGCGCCGATCAGGATGGGCAGGTCGCCGCTTTCGGACCGGTAGGTGCGTTCGATGCCGCGCAGCACCAGGGGGTCACTCATGGCGCAGTGCCTCCACCGGATCGGTCCTGGCGGCGCGCCAGCTTGGATACAGCGTGGCCAGCAGCGACAGCAGCAGGCCCAGCGCCACGACGCGGGACACATCCACCCAATCCACCCGGTCAGGCAGCGTGGTCAACATGAAGGCCGAGGAATCGAATACCCGCCCGCCCGTCATCCCCTCGATGAAGTGCTGGATGGCCACGATGTTGCGGCAGACGATGACGCCGAGCGCGGTGCCGATGAGGGTGCCGGAGACACCGACAAAGGCGCCGCACATCAGAAAGATGCGCAGGATGGCGCCGCTGGACGCGCCGATCGTGCGCAGGACGGCGATGTCGCCGCGCTTGTCCTTCACCAGCATGATCAGCGATGACACGACGTTGAAGGCGGCCACCAGTACGATCATGCCCAGCACGATGAACATCGTGTTCTTCTGGATCTGCAGGACGCCGATGATGGTGTCGTTCGCCCGCCGCCAGTCGCGCGCATAGACCTGCCGGCCGCGCAGCAACTCGGACAGCGGCGGCCCCAGGGAGCCGACGAGTTGCGGATCGGTCATGCGGATTTCGATGCCCGTCACGCCATCGGGCTTTTGGAAGAACACCTGCGCGGCCTTCAGCGGCAGGAAGACGATCGAGGAGTTATAGTCGTGCAGCCCGGCGTCGAAGATCGCGACAACCCGGTATGAGCGCACGCGGGGGATCGTGCCGAAGGCCGTCGCCGCGCCGTCAGGCGACAGCACGGTCAGCATGTCGCCGATCCGCAGCCGGTAGGACCGCGCCAGCGCCACGCCGATCACGATCGCGTCATCCCCGGTGAACTGGTCCAGGCTGCCGGCGACGATATGATCGCTGATCGGGCGCAGCCGGCGCAGGTCGTCCAGCGCGATGCCGCGCACCAGGCCGCCGCGCGCGCCGCCGCTTTCGGTGCTCAGCATCGCCTGCCCGTCCAGCATCGGCACGACGGAGGCAACATCCGGCAGCGCGCGGATGCGGGCGACGATGTCCTGATACCCCTCGATCTTCTGGCCGGCGGGCGCCTCGATCGTCGCATGCCCGTTCACGCCCAGGATGCGGGAGACGAGTTCGGCCTGAAACCCGCTCATGACGGATGACACAACGATCAGGGTGGCGACGCCCAGAGCGATGCCGACCAGGGAGAAGATGGCGATGATGGAGACGAAGCGCTCCCCCTTGCGGGCGCGGAGGTAGCGCCCGGCCATCATCCGTTCGAAGGGCCCGAACATCGGGGGGTTACCCGATCTTCGCCAGCGCCTCCGCCGGGGTGAGTTCCACGCGCTCGCCGGTCGCGCGCCGCTTGAGTTCGACCTTGCCGGCCGCCGCCCCGCGGGGGCCGACGATGATCTGCCAGGGGTGGCCCATCAGGTCGGCGTCGTTGAACTTCACGCCGGCGCGGTCCGGCCGGTCGTCATACAGCGCGTTGCCGTCGAGGCTGGCGTAGAGCTGTTCGCACAGCGCGTCGCAGGTCGCGTCGCCGGATTTCAGGTTCAGGATCGCCGCCTTGAAGGGCGCGATGCTGTCCGGCCAGATGATGCCGGCCTCGTCATGGCTCGCCTCGATCACCGCGCCGACCAGGCGGGAGACGCCGATGCCGTAGCTGCCCATTTCCGGGAAGGTCGGCTTGCCGTCGGTGCCGGCGACGGTGGCGGACATCGCCTTGGTATATTTGGTACCGAAGTAGAAGATGTGCCCGACCTCGATCCCCTTGCCTTCGCGGCGCTGTTCGACCGGCACCTTCTCCCACCGGGCGGCGTCATGCTTTTCGTCGGTCGCGGCGTAGTTCGTGGTCATCTGCGTGAAAAATCTCGCGAGATCGTTATCATCCGAATAATCAAAGCCAGCGCCGTCGTTGGAGAGATAATCCATCCCCTCGAACGCGGCATCGTAGAACACGTCACTTTCGCCCGTGGGGGCCAGGATGATGAACTCATGGCTGAGGTCACCGCCGATGGGACCGGTATCAGCATCCATCGGGATCGCCTTCAGGCCCATGCGCTGGAAGGTCCGCATATAGGACAGCATCATCTTGCGATACGACCGCACCGCACCGGCGTGATCGAGGTCGAAGGAATACCCGTCCTTCATGAGGAACTCGCGCCCGCGCATGACGCCGAAGCGGGGGCGGACCTCATCACGGAACTTCCACTGGATGTGGTACAGAATCTGCGGCAGATCGCGGTAGGAATGCACCGCCTGGCGGAACAGATCGGTGATCATCTCCTCATTCGTCGGGCCGTACAGCATCTCCCGCTCATGACGATCCGTGATACGCAGCATTTCCTTGCCATAGTCGTCGTAGCGCCCACTTTCCTTCCACAGTTCGGCGGGCTGAATTGTTGGCATCAGGACTTCCTGCGCGCCGGCCGCGGCCTGTTCTTCCCGCACCAGTCTCTCGATATTCCGCAGCACGCGCAGGCCGAGCGGAAGCCAGGCGTAGATACCGGCGGATGTCTGGCGCACAAGGCCGGCCCTCAGCATCAGCCGGTGCGAGGCGATCTGCGCCTCGGACGGTGTTTCCTTGATGGTCGGAATAAAGCCGCGGGACAAACGCATCGGACACTCACATCTCGGGTTGGCAAGGATTAGGGGAGACCCTACCCCGCGCGGGGCATCGCCGCCAGACGCCTCAAGTTCCGGATCGGGCAGTGCAACTATTGTGCAATGCAACATGACGAACCGCAAGAAAATCTCGAATCATGGGGTCGTTGCGAACAAAACAACGTGACTCCGGCGCTCTGATTGGCTAACAAGATTATGGTCCGTCAGTTCGGCGAGCTTCAGGGCCAAGTTTGGGGAGGAAACGCCAGTCGCCCGGCAGGTAGAGGTTCAATCCTCAGCCTGACCGAGGTGATGATGGTGTCCCGACAAAACACACTACGTCCACGACAATCCCGTTTGATACAAATGCGCGCGTTGGTTGTGACTTCAAATCACAATTCAACGTGCGCGCATGTATTTCCGCATAATAAAACAGCGCCCGCCTATTGCGCAGGCAGCGCCAGGATACCGTGCCTAAAACTTAGATAGTCATTCGTAATGACTAAATAAGCGCCAATCCAAATGACGCTCGCCACCACGGTCGTGAGGACAAGCTTCATGACCAGCCGCGGACTCCGCGGCGCGCCCCGCCAGCCGCTGGTGCTGTCCGCCCCTGCCCGGGGCTGGATGCCCACGGGCAGCATGGCGAACAACGTAACCCACCAGATCATGATGTAGAGAACGACGCCGGAGACCAAATGCATCGGGATCAGACCCGCAGCAGATGGACATCCACGAGCGGACGCTTCTGCAAGCGCCGGCCCAGGGCCCGCCGCAGGGCCGAACGCGCGGCCTCGGCCAGCGACTCGTCATCCCGCCGCGTCGCCGCCGGCAGGTCACCGATGGCCGCCGCGAAATCCGACGTGACACGATCCGACTCGGGGTCCTCGGCGCCGAACAGGCCGGGGGCGGAGATTTTAGGCGTGCCCATCAGCCGCCCGCTGCCATCGACCGCGAAGCTGCCGACCACGATGCCGTTGAACACCATCCGCCGGCGGGCCTTCATCACCTCGCCCTCGAACGGGACCAGGCGGGTGCCATCCAGCACCAACCGCCCGGTGGGGGCGCTATCGACGATCTCCACCGTGCCGGGAGCCAGGTTGAGGATGTCGCCATCCTCCATGATCACCGGCCGCGATCCCATTTCCCGCGCCAGTTCGGCGTGGGCGGACAGATGCCGCCATTCGCCATGCACCGGCACCGCGTGGCGCGGCTTCACCAGCGTATACAGCCGGCGCAGCTCATCGCGGGCGGGGTGGCCCGAGACATGCACCATATGGTCCCGATCGGTCATCAGGCGCACGCCGCGGCGGACCAGATTGTCCTGCACCAGGCCGATCGCCCGCTCATTCCCTGGAATCACGCGGGACGAGAAGATGACCGTGTCGCCCGTGCCCAGCGCGACGCGCGGA
Source organism: Asaia bogorensis (assembly GCA_945873195.1). Lineage (GTDB taxonomy): Bacteria > Pseudomonadota > Alphaproteobacteria > Acetobacterales > Acetobacteraceae > Rhodopila > Rhodopila bogorensis_A. The sequence continues at coordinate 1,933 of CAMCDA010000041.1, read as the reverse complement.
TGGGTGTCGGAGGCGATGCGGGACAGCGCGCTGCGCGGCTCCCCCTGGCTGCCGGTGGTGAGGATCAGCAGATTGTCGTCGGCGATGTCATCGACATCATCCTCTGTCAGGAACGGCGGCAGGTTCTTGAAATAGCCGCATTCCCGCGCGGCGGTGTCGATGTTGCGCAGCGACCGGCCGACCAGGGCCGTGGATCGCCCGACCTCCCGCGCGGCCATCGCCACGGTTTCCATGCGCGCGACGTTGGACGCGAAGCAGGTGATCGCAACCCGTCCGCGCAGGCCGCGCACCAGGGCGGTCAGGTTGCGCCGCACCTCGGCCTCGCTGCCCGAATGCCCCTCGACCATCGCGTTGGTCGAGTCGCACACCATCGCCAGCACGCCGCGGGCGCCGAGTTCGGCCAGCGCCGCCTCATCCGTCTGCGGGCCGACCAGCGGCTCGGGGTCCATCTTCCAGTCGCCGGTGTGCAGCACGATGCCATAGGGCGTGTCGATCACCAGCGCCTGCGATTCCGGGATCGAGTGCGACATGCGGATGAAGCGCAGCTTGAACGGCGCGAGTTCAAAGGACCCGCCTGGCTGGATGACGGTCACCTTGCATTGGTTGACCAGCCCGACTTCCCCCAGCTTGCGGCGCAGGACGGCCGCGGCGAAGGGGGTTGCGAAGACCGGGCAGCGCAGGCGCGGCCAAAGCCACGCCACGGCGCCAATATGGTCTTCATGGGCATGGGTAATCACCAGGCCGGCCAACCGGTCACGCCGGTCGGCGATGAACCCGGGATCGGCCATCATGACATCGACCTCGGGGTGTGCCGCGCCGCCAAAGCCAATCCCGCAATCCACCGCGAGCCAGCGTCCGTCGCACCGGTACAGGTTAAGGTTCATGCCAATTTCGCCCGTCCCGCCTAACGGCAGGAAGGCCAAGTCGCCGATCTCGTCATCCATCCGGTGCTGTTTTACCCCATGCTCAGAGAAAAAGCGGCCACGCGGCCGCACGCTTGGCGACCATTATACATGCGTGACGCCCCCCCCGTCGAGGCTGACGTAAAAACCCTATTCCGTCTCCAGCATCCGGGTCCGTTCCCGGGGCAGCGCGGGGGCCGGATTGCGCTCCGCCAGCAACCGCAGCCCGTCCAGCGTCAGGTCCGGCTCGATATGTTCGATCATCATCGTGCCCTCGGCGAACAGCGGCGCGAGGCCGCCGGTGGCCACGACCTTCATCGGGCCGCCGAACTCCGCCTTGATGCGGCCGAGCAGGCCTTCGATCAGGCCGATATAGCCCCAGTAGACGCCGGATTGCATGGCGGGCACGGTCGAGCGCCCGATTACCGATTGCGGCCGGCCGATACCGATGCGCGGCAGGCGGGCGGCGGCCTGGTGCAACGCCTCGATCGACAGGTTGATGCCCGGGCAGATCACGCCGCCCAGATAGGCGCCGTTCTTGTCCACGACATCGAAGGTCGTGGCGGTGCCGAAATCGACGACGATCATCGGGCCGCCGAAGCGGCGGTGGCCGGACAGCGCGTTCAACAACCGGTCGGCGCCGACCTCATCGGGGTTGTCGATCCGGATTTCAAAGCCCCAGTCCAGCGAGGCGCGGGCGATCAGGGGCTCCACCTCGAACCATTCACGGCACAGGCGGCGGAGGTGATACAGCGCGGCCGGCACGACGGTGCCGATCACGGCGGCGCTCACGTCTTCCCGGCGCAGGCCCGCGTGACCGATCAGGGCCAGCAGCCAGACCGCGTATTCATCCGAGGTCCGCTGCGGATCGGTGCGAATACGCCACGTGCCGCGCCAACCGGAGTCGTCGCGCACGGCGAAAACGACGTTTGTATTGCCCGCGTCAACGACGAGAAGCATCGGGTTTCCATCCCGTGGGGCACGGGTGCGGAGCCGTGACGACACTGAATATCCGGCCCTTTTCCGACACC
>CAMCDA010000040.1 GCA_945873195.1 Asaia bogorensis | reverse complement strand
TGCGTTGCGGATCAATCGTCTGAACCGGGACTGGGACGCTTATTGGGCGGCGCTGGCCGACAGGCCGTCGGCACCCGCCAATCTCAACCAGCCAGAAGCGTCATCGAACGCCGCCGCTTGATCCCACAACTTTGGTTCGCACCCGGTTGAGAAACGCGGTCTTGTTCAGAATCGTGCCCTGCTTCAGGAACAGCAGCTCCAGCACCGAGAACTCGCGCCGCGACACGACCATTCGCTGTCCGCGAACGCGAACCTCCCGCCGGTCGAGACTCAGCTCCACCGGTCCGCAATAGAGTACGGACCGTGCATGGCCACGGCTGCGGCGCACGACGGCCCGGATGCGGGCCATCACTTCGTCAATCTCGCACGGCGTGATGATGAAATCGTCGGCGCCCTGGTCCAGCGCGCGCGCCTTGGCCTGGGCCGTCGCGGTATCCGCCAGCACCACCGCCGAAACATCGAAACGCGCCGCGCGCGCCAGGCGGATCATTTCGTGGCCCGGCATGTCCTGCAGATGCGCGTCGACCAGAATCAAATCGAAATCGTAACTCCGCAGATACTCCAACCCGTCACGGCCGGACAACGCGTGCTCCACGGTCAAGCCGCGTGCCTTCATCTCTGTCATATCCTGACCGCCACGGCAGAATGGCGCCCGACCAACCCGTAAGACCAGCATGTCCTGCATCCCTCGGTTAATTTTCGTTGAGGTGAAACCTGGGCAAAACCATCGGTCGCGTAAATTCCGCCAGATGGCCAATCAGGCGGGCGAGTGACCTAGGCCATAGGGATTAGGAAGGCGGACGAACCGAAATGACGCCGCGGCGACAACCGATCGGATGGCTCGAGGGTACCCTCTATGCGGGGCTTCCACTCGTGCTCGTGTCCATTCTCAGCGTTCGGCAGTTGGGGCCTGTCTTTTCAGGTGTCTTGCATAATCCTGATTCCTACATGCGCATTGCGCGGCTGCGAGAGTCGTTGCGGTTGGGTGAGCAAGTGCATGAGATGACGCGTGATGGTTCCGGACTCGGAACCGTCATTCACTGGTCACATCTGATCGACAGCATGCTGTGCCTGCTCGCGTTGCCTTTCAGCATCGTTGCGCCTGACGACGTCGCGCTGCACCTTTCGGCCGCGGTATTCGGGCCGCTCAATCTCGCGGCCCTCGGGCTGGCCATTGCATGGGCCGCCGCGCCGTTCTGCGATCGTCGTTGGCTATGGCTGGGTCCCTTGGCGGTGTGCCTGGGGCCGGCGATCCTGTTGTATGGCCTGGTTGGTGTCGCGCATCACCATGTGGCCTGCGTCACGGTAGCCGTGATGTGCTGCGGATGGGCTGCCCGCGCCGTTGCCGGGATCGCGCCGCGCCACGCCGGCTGGGCGCTGGGCGCCTGGGCCGGAGTCGGTGTGTGGCTGACCCCCGAGACGCTGCCCCTGTCGGTGATGGCCTTCGGCGCGATGTGGCTGGCATGGATACGGCAGCCTCGCTGCGCCTCGCTGTCACGCATGATCGGGCACGCCGGACAGGCGCTTCTGGTGACAACCTGGCTTGCCTGGCTGATCGACCCGCCATTTGGTGGCCATACGGCCGAGGATATCGATCGCGTATCAATCGTGTTCGTGGCCCTCGCCGCCGCCATCGCCGCCACGGGACTGGTCATCCGCGCCCTGGATGGCGTGGTGCGGCACCCGATCCACCGCATGACCTCAAGCGCGCTGGGTGGCGCGCTGTTTGCCGCGATCTGGATTGCGCTGTTTCCAACGGCGCTTTTCGGATCACCCGACATCGGGCGCGATGAAATGTCACGGATTCTGTTCCGCGATATCTCGGAGATGGCTCCCGTCGATACAGTCACCGAGTGGCTGAACTATCTGTTCACCGGCTGCCTTGGGGTGCTCGCTCTCGCGGTGTTCGCGCTTCGCACCCGTCTGCTGGTGTTATTCTATGCCGCGCTGTGCGGGGCGTTGCTTGTGTTCCTGGGGCACCTGCACGTCCGGTTCGCATCCTACCCGGAAGCCCTCGGCGCCGTCATGCTGCCGATCGTCGTCTCCCTGTGGGGGGAGCGCGTTGCCGCCTGGCCCGCATGGCGCCAGCCCCTGCCGCGCATGGGAACGATCATCCTGTTCGTGCTCGTGCCCTTCGCCGCCGATGTGTTGCCCCCGGCCAAGGCGGCGCGCGCGGCGGCCCCCGCCACTGGCTCCAACTGCCCCGCGGCGGGCCTGAGCCGCATGCTGGCGCCCTATGCGGGGGAGGTCGTGCTGACGGACATCAATCGCTCTCCCGAGCTGCAGTACAGGTCCGGAATCGTGACCGTCGGATCGCTGTATCATCGCAACCCGGTGGCCTTCATGCGCCTTCGGGCCGCGTGGCGTAGCCAGGCGACAGACGGGCCGCCACCGGAGTTCGCGGTGGCCAGGATTTCTTACGTGCTGTTCTGCCATGTGCCCGAACGGTCAGCGCTGGTGCGGGACCTACCGGAAACCACGCTGCTGGACCGGCTGAGCCGCGGCGAGACGCCACCCTGGTTGCGCGTGGTCGCGGTCGATCCCGCGTCGGGGCATGTGCTGTTTCGCGTGGGATCGTGACGACACCGGTGCCGCGGGAAAGGCCCGCCCTCGAACGGATCAGATCGTAACGATCGGCCGGGGCACGTTCAGCCCGGTTGGTACCGGCGAACGCGCTCTAGCATTTTGTTTCATTGCATGAGTCGCGGCCTGTGACGTATTGGCGCCGGCCGGTCATGCTTCAGCCCATGACGTAGATACGATGGGCCTTCGCAACGGCCTCCAGACGCGTGTTCGCGCCAAGCGCGCGGTAGATTGCCGCGAGGTGAACCTTGACCGTACCAACGGCAAGATCGAGACGGCGCGCGATTGTCTTGGTCGCGCATCCTTCCGCCAACAGATTGAATACATCGCGCTGGCGGTCTGTCAACGTGGCCAGCGGCGTGGCGCTGGCAACATCCACCACCTCGCGCTCTCGCGGCGGGGCCGCGGCCGTCAGGACCACCGGCGCGTAGACGCCTCCGTCGACGATCGTATCAAGCGCGCGCACGAACTGCGTCGTGTTGGTGGCACGAAGGACATAGCCCCGCGCGCCCAACGTCAGACAGTTCATGACCGACACTCGGTCATTGTCGTCTGATAGACCAACAAACAAGTGATCCGGGTGGCTCGCAATCAAATTGGCGAGGCTGTCATCGCCATGCAGGTCCGGGTGATTCAGATCGACCAGGACAACAACCGGCGTCTCGGTCTGAAAAGCGGTGCGCGCGGCGTCCAATGAGTCAGCATCGGAGCACTCCCAGTCGGGATGTGCATCCTTCAACAGCCCAACCACACCCCGGCGAAACAGAGCGTGACGGTCCAACACGACAACCGTCGTGCGAGCGTGTTTTGGTTCCATGGCTCGGTCTACTTTTTTGTTTCAATCCACCCGTTTCGATGGACTGACCCCAAGATGAACGCCACGTAACCGGATTGAAGGGCATTCGTTAAGAATCTTTACGATCGATTACGATTGAAGATGGCATGCAACCTGACGGCCCGGCGTTGGCTCCACAACCGGTGGCTCCTGCTCTCGACAAATCGGCATCACATGCGGACACCGGGTATGAAAGCGGCAGCCAGACGGCGGATGTAACGGGCTCGGGATATCCCCCACCACCCGTTCCCGATCCGCTCGGCCGCGGCTGCGACGGGACGGGTGATCAACCGGCACCGCGGCGATCAGGGCCTGCGTATAAGGATGCAACGGCGCGGAATAAAGTTCGCGCTTCTCCGCGACCTCCACCACCTTGCCAAGATACATGACGGCAACACGATCCGAGATGTGTTTTACGACCGCCAGATCATGGGCGATAAAAAGATAGGTCAGTCCGAGTTCGCGCTGGAGATCCCGCAGAAGGTTAACGATCTGCGCCTGCACCGAAACATCCAGCGCCGACACGGGTTCGTCACATACCACGAAGCGCGGCCGCAGAATCAAGGCACGCGCGATACCAATTCTCTGCCGCTGTCCTCCAGAAAATTCATGGGGAAATCTTTCCAATGCTCGGGATGGCAATCCAACCATCGACAGCATTTCCGCGACCAGGTTGCGTGTTGTGGAATTTAATTTCGCGCCGTGAATAAAAAGCGGCTCCATCACGATGTCTTCCACCGTCATGCGGGGATTCAAGGCACCGTAAGGATCCTGAAATATGATCTGCATCGATTTGCGGGATTCACGAAGGTCGCGATGCCCCAATGTCGTGATATCAGTTCCGTTAAACAGAATACGACCGGAAGTTGTCGGAATTAGTCTTATCAGCAACCGTCCAAGCGTCGATTTGCCGCAACCCGATTCTCCGACCAGGCCAAGCGTCTCTCCTTCACGAATTTGGAGAGCGACATTCTCAACGGCGCGGAGGGGTATGACGCGGCGGCGGAGAAATCCGCCCATGCGTACGGGGAAATGCTTTGTAACCCCCGTTGCGTCGATCAGCGCCGTCATGCGGTGGCCCATTCCGAGGCGCGGATACAGGCCGCGCGGTGGTTGGCTTCATACGTGACCAAGGGCGGCAGTTCCTTCCCGCAGGCCGCGATCGCGTGGCTGCAACGTGGCGCGAAGCGGCAACCAGCCGGCCGGCGGGACGGTTCGGGCAAGGTACCGGGGATGGCGACCAGCCGCTCCCGCTCATCCGCCAAGGACGGCACGCATTCGAGCAGGCCACGCGTATAGGGATGCAGGGGCGCGTCGAACAAGCGCCCGACCGGCGCCTCCTCCACAACCCGGCCGGCATACATCACCGCGACCCGATCGGCGGTTTCGGCGATGACGCCCATGTTGTGGGTGATGATCATGATGGACATGCCGAACTCATCCCGCAGGTCCATCAGCAGGTCCAGGATCTGCGCCTGGATCGTCACGTCCAGCGCCGTGGTCGGCTCATCGGCGATCAGCACCCGCGGCCGGCAGGCCAGGGCGATCGCGATCATCACCCTCTGGCGTTGGCCGCCCGACAATTGGTGCGGGTAATCGGTCATCCGGCTGGCCGCCGACGGGATGCCGACTTTCTCCAGCATTTCGATGGCGCGGTGCAGCAGATCCCGCTGCGACAGACGCTCATGCGCGCGGATGGTCTCCATGATCTGGTCCCCGATGGAAAACACCGGATTCAGGGACGTCATGGGCTCCTGGAAGACCATGGCGATCCCCGGCCCACGGATGCGCTGCATGCGGGAGTCCGATAGTTGGATCAGGTCCTGGCCATCAAAACGGACGGAGCCGCTGAGGATGCGGGCCGGCGGGCGGGGCAGCAGGCCCATCACGGTCAGGGCGGTCACGCTCTTGCCGCTGCCGGACTCCCCGACGATCCCGAGGATTTCGCCCTCATCAAGGTCGAGGTTGACGTTTTCGATCGCGGTGATCTGCCCGCTGCCGGTTTGAAACGCCGTGGTCAGGTCGCGGATTTCCAGCACACTCATGATGATCTACGCGCGGCCGGCATGGATGGGCGGTAGCAAGGGCCAAGACGAGATTCTGTCACGAAAACGGTTTGAACGTTGCGTGGCGTGGGGGGCTTTAGTGTATGGAGACCGCCATCCCATCCCTGGTCGTCGAAGAAGGATCGCCCCATGGCAGCCGCTCCGCAGTTGAAACCCCTGACCTGGCCGCCGATCAAGGTCGATACGGTCGTCGCGCCCGAGCAGTTCCGCCAGATGGTAGAGCGGGTTGAGCGCAATTTCCGGCACATGGGCGAAACCGAACCGCACTGGTCCGTTTTGAGCACCGACAAGTTCCTGGCCAACAATATCGGCACGACCGAGGCGGAGTTCTTTGAGTCCGGCCAGATGCCGGTCACGCAGTTGCAATCGACGGCGGCGCGATGCGGGATCGACCTCGCGAACTTCAACTCGTGCCTGGAACTGGGCTGTGGCCTGGGCCGCAGCACGATCTGGCTGGCGAAGGCGTTCCGGAACGTCATCGGCGCTGATATCTCCGCCCCGCATCTGCGGATGGCGGCCGAGGTGGCGACCCGTTTCGGCCGGCCGAACATCAGCTTCCTGAATGTGTCCGATCTGTCCCGGCTGCAATCGGCGCCTGAATTCGATGCGTTCTTCTCGATCATCGTCCTGCAGCATAACCCGCCGCCGATCATCCACCACCTGCTGACGACGATCCTGGGTCGGCTCAAGCTGGGTGGGATCGCCTATTTCCAGGTCCCGACCTATCGCCTGGGGTACTCGTTCGACGTGGAGAAGTACCTCGCGACGCCGCTGCGCCTGGGCGTGCCGGAAATGCATGTGATCCCGCAGCCGGAACTGCATGCCCTGATCGAGAGCGCCGGCTGCCGCATGCTGGAAATGCGGGAAGACAGCGCGGCCGGTGGCGACCATATTTCCAGCCGCATGTTGGTGCGCAAGGTTCGGTAAGACACGGGCGACGTCTGTCACGACTGGATCCTCAGCCGAGGATCCAGGACGTCGCGCAGCCCGTCCCCCAGAAGGTTCAATCCCAGTACAGTGACCATCAAGGCCGCGCCGGGGATGGTGATGATCCAGGGGGCCTCGATCATGTATTGGCGCCCCTCGGCCATGATGTTGCCCCAGGTGGGGGTGGGCGGTACCGCGCCGACGCCCAGGAACGACAGCGTCGCCTCGGTCAGCACGGCGTAGGCGAACAGGAACGAAAGCTGCACGATCAGCGGGGCCATCGCGTTCGGCAGGATGTGGTAGCGAAGGATGCGCCAATGGCCCGCCCCGGCGGCAACGGCCGCCTGCACATACTCCATCTCGCGCAACACAATCACCGATGACCGGACGATCCGCGCCGTGCGCGGCGTGTAGACGATCCCCAGCGCGATGATCACGTCGTTCACCGACGGGCCAAGGATGGCGGTGACGGCAATCGCCAGCAGCACCGCGGGGAACGCCATCAGCGCGTCGTTGAAGCGCATGAGCACGTTGTCGAGCCGGCGGAAATACCCCGCCGCCGCGCCGATCGCGGTGCCGAGGACGGCGTTGATCAGCACGACCATGCCACCGATGAAGAACGAAAGCTGCGCGCCCCAGACCACCCGCGACCACAGCGACCGGCCGAAATTGTCGGTGCCGAACAGGAAGTCCTCCCCCGGCGGCTTGAACTTGTTCCGCATCGACAGCTTGAAGGGGTCGACCGAGGTGATCCAGGGCGCCAGGATCGCCAGGATCAACACCACGCCAGTCAGGATCAGGCCAAGGACGAACAGCCGGTGCTGGAACAGCCGCTTGAGCGTCGCCTTCGCCGGGGACTGCCGTCGCTCGGACAGCGTGTCGTCGAGATGCGTATCAGGACTCGTCATACCGTACCCTGGGGTCCAGCACCGCGTAGCAGACATCGACCGCGATGTTCACCAGTACCAGCAATGCCGTCGTGATCAGAAGACCGCCCTGCACCATCGGATAGTCGCGATTGAGCACCGCCTGCGTGAGCAACTGGCCGATGCCGGGGATCGAGAACAGGGTCTCGGTCACGACGGAGCCGGAGATCAGCAGGCTGACGATGATGCCCACAACCGTGGTGATCGGGATCAGGGCGTTGGACAAGGCGTGCTTGATCACCACCTGGCGGCGCGGCAGGCCCTTGGCGCGCGCCGTACGGATATAGTCCTGCCGCAGGACCTCCAGCATGGTCGAACGGGTGATCCGGGCCAGCAACCCGGCCAGCAGCAGCGCGAGGGAGACCGCGGGCATGGTGGACGTGGCCAGCCAACCCAACGGGTCCTGCATGAAGGGGATATAGCCACCCGTCGGCAGCCAGCGTAGCTCCACGGCGAACAGGATGATCATCAAAAGGCCGAGATAGAAATTCGGCAGGGAGATTCCGATCATCGCGAACAGCATGGCCGCCTGGTCGATCCAGGTATTCTGCTTCAGTGCGGCGATGATCCCGCTGCCCAGGCCGATCAGCAGTGTCAGTACCATGGCATAGGCCGCCAGCGCCAGGGTCACCGGCAGCCGCTCCATCGTCGCCTGCAGGACGGGCTGGCCGAGCAGCAGGGAACGGCCGAGGTCCCCTCGCAGCAGGTTTCCGTACCACCGCGCAAGCTGGGTCATCAGCGGCTGATCGAGACCCAGGTCGGCGCGGATATTGGCAACCTGCTCCTTGGTCGCCGACAACCCGGCGATGGCCGCCGCCGGATCGCCGGGGATCATATGGATCATGGTGAAGGTCAGCAGGCTGACGATCACCATGATCGGCACGGCACTGGCCAGTCGACGCGTCAGAAGAGCGAGCACGGCGGCGCTATCCCGTCAGGCCGCGGCCACGACACGCATGGGTCAGTTGGTCATCCACACATTGGCCATACGCGGGATGCGGAACGGGGTGAAACCCTTCACGTTGGCCCGCACGCCCTGGACCTTGGTGAAGGATCCAAACGGCACCGCGTAGACCTTTTCCAGCACGGCCTGCTGCATCCGGGCGAAGGCTACCTGGCGGCCGGCGGCGTCGGGGTTGTCGTTCATGTCCTTCCAGGCGGCCAGCAGGACGGGATCGTCGACGCCGCCCTTGGGCTTGTACTGCGCGCCGGGCTCGACCAGGAACTGCATGGTGGCGAGGGGGCCGAGCGCAGGCTGGGTGCCCCACCCGGTGAAGAAGAAGTGCCAGCCTTCGGTGGTGTTCTGCATCATCTGCACCGAGGTCGGCCAGTCGACGACCTTCATCTGCGCGTTGATCCCAACGGCCTGGAGCTGCTGCTGCATGACCAGGGCCGAGTTGTACATCGGCGCGTAGTCCTTGTTCGTCAGCAGGACGACGGGCTCACCCTTGTAGCCAGCCTGGGACAGGTGCTTCTTCGCCAGCGCCGGGTCGCGCAGATTGTAGGTTTCTTTTCCCGCGTCCGTGTAGGTGGGCTGGTTCGGGTATTGGAAGCCGACATTCAAGCGGTAGTTGCCGTCGGATGCCGCGTCCAGGATCTCATCCATGTCGAGTGCAGCCTGGATCGCCTTGCGCACCAGCGGATTGTCGATCGGCGCCAGCGACGTGTTCGGCAGCGCGATCTGAATCCACCAGTTGTTCAGCGGCAGGACGGTGATTCCCGCGTCCTTCTTCAGGTCCGGTAGTGATTTCGTGGGCAGATCCTCGACGCCATGCAGTTCGCCGGTCTTCAGGCCGGCGACGCGGGCGCCTGGCTCGGTCACGATGCGGAAGGTGACGCTGTCCAGGCAGGCCTGCTTGTAGCCGCCGAAGCCGGTCCGCTGCTCATACCCGGTGTTCGGCTTGTAGCCGTCATATCGCTTGATGCGGACATGGCTGCCGGGGCTGACTTCAACGAGTTCGAACGGGCCGGTGCCGATCGGCTTCGTCATCTGCATGGACGGCGTGTCGCGCAGTTCGGACGGGAAGACCACGATTGGCGCGCTGAACGACGAAAGGGCCTCAATGAAGGTCGGCTGCGGCTGCTTCATGCGGATGATGAAGGTCAGCGGATCGGGGGTTTCCCAGCGATCGACGTTGACCAGCGTGCTGCGCTGGATGCCGACCTTGGCATAGCGGTCGAAGGACGCCGCGACATCCGCCGACGTCATGGGCTTGCCGTTATGGAACCGGATGCCGTCCCGCAGCTTGAACGTGTAGCTCAGCCGGTCGGTCCCCTCCGTCATCGATTCCGCGAGTTCGAGGATGGGATTGTTGTTCTCATCCCGCGTCATCAGCGTTTCGTACATATTCATCGCGATGTTGCGGGTCGAGATCGTCAGCGACGTCATCTGGTCGAGCGTGTTGATGTTCGCTTCCTGACCGAAGACGAAGTTCCCGCCGACATTGGGGCACTTAAACGTGGCAGCCGCGGCCGTTGTTCCCGTCAGGGCAAGGCCGATGGAGACAATAATGGCTGTTGAAGCCGCAATTCGCATCCCAGGTCTCCTGTCACTTCGGACACGGGGCATCGCCTCCGTCAGCAGAACCTGAGCGCCAGCCATCACCTCGTCAAGCGTTCCGTTCGCGTTATTGACAACCGCAACCGTTACGAAGCACCGTCGGGCCATGCCTTATGAAGAAATGCCCATCACCGGCTACCTGGATCGCTTCTCGCGCAGGCCGGGTGAAAGTTTTGTGGCCCATGTCGGCCTCCGCGCACCCGGGTCGTTCCGGGTCCGGCTGACCCGGGTTGTTTCAGGCGATCCCAACCCGGCCGGCCCAGGCTTGCGGTTGGATGACCTGTCCCAGGTCCTGGATCAGCGGGTGGAGGGAATCCATCAGCCCATCAATCTGGGTTCTTATGCCACGGTCGACCGCGCGCCTGGCCATCCGCGGCGGCAGGCCGTGACCTGGACCGCCCTGGTCTGGCCGGGCGTCACACATGAAGGCCAAGCCGTCATCTCGGCCTATGGCAACGGGGCCTCGGTCGAGCTGACCCTTGGCGACGGCGGCGCATCGGCGGTCGTGAACGGCGTTACGGTCTCCACCGGCGCCACAATGCATGCCCGTCGCTGGTATCGCGTGTGGATCAGCGCCGATCCGGCCACCGGCCGCGTGCTGGTGGGACAGCAGGCGTTGGAGGGCGGTCCGGCCGCCGTCGCGGAAACCTCGGTCGCCAGCCTGAGCTTGCCGGCGGACGGACCCGTGCTGCTGGCGGCGCGCGACCCCAACGCGCCCACCGGCCACTACACCGGCAAGCTGGAGGACCCGACCATCCTCCAGGGCTTCGTCTCCGCCTGGTCGGACCCGCTGACCCCGGTCGAGATCATGCCCGCCACCATCATCGCTGGCTGGGATTTCTCCCGCGAGATGTCGAGCCAGTCCGTGATCGATATCGGTCCGCATGGCTGCCACGGGCATCTGGTCAATCTACCAACCCGGGCGATGGCGGGCGCGCGATGGAGCGGGACCGAATTCTGCTGGCGCCACGCGCCGCGGGACTATGCCGCGATCCATTTTCATGCCGACGACCTGGGCGACTGCGGCTGGCAGCCCAGCCTGACCTGGACCGTGCCGGACGACCTACCGAGCGGGGCCTATGCGCTACGGCTGACATGCGCGGAGGGCGAGGACTACCTGCCGCTGTACGTACTGCCGAAGCGGACCGGACCCTTTGCCAAGGTGGCGTTCCTGGCCTCGACCTTCACCTATCAGGCCTATGCCAACCATGCGCGCGACAACGCGGACGCCGACTACATGGCACGCGTGGCGGCCTGGGGGGCAAGTCCGCACAATCCTGACCATTACCCGCTGTATGGGCGGTCGATGTACAACGTGCATCTCGATTCCAGCGGGATTTCGTTCTCCTCCCGCCTGCGCCCCATCCTGACCCTGCGGCCGGGATTCCTGACCTTCAACGACGCACGCGGCTCCGGACTGCGCCACTACCCGGCCGACACGCATCTGCTGGCCTGGCTGGACGCGAAGGGGATCGCGTTCGATGTCATCACCGATGAAGACCTGGATGATGAGGGGCTGGAACTCCTCAAGCCCTATGCGCTGATCCTGACCGGGACGCATCCGGAGTATCATACGCTGACGACGCTCGACTCCCTGGCCGACTATACCAAGGGCGGCGGGCGCATGGCCTATCTGGGCGGCAACGGCTTCTATTGGCGGGTGGCGCGCGACAAATCGATGCCCTGGGCGCTGGAATTGCGCCGAGCGGAGGGCGGTATCCGGACCTGGGCGGCGGAGCCCGCGGAGTATTACCACCAGCTCGACGGGCAATATGGCGGCCTTTGGCGGCGCAACCGCCGGCCGCCGCAGATGATCGCCGGCGTCGGCTTCTCCGGTCAGGGCCTGTTCGAAGGCACCCATTACCGCCTGCTGCCCACCGCCCGCGACCCGCGTTTCGCCTGGATGTTCGAGGGGATCAACGACGACATCATCGGCGACTACGGCCTGTCCGGCGGCGGCGCGGCGGGGTTTGAACTGGACCGCGCCGATACCGACCTCGGCACCCCCTATGACGCGGTGATCCTGGCACGATCGGAGGACCCGCCGCGGTCCTTCTTCACCGTCCCCGAGGAGATCCTGGCCGGCACCCGCACCATCACGGGCGAATCCCCCAAGGCCCTCCTCCGCGCCGAAATCGTCACCTTCGAAACGCTCGGCGGCGGCGCGGTGTTCTCGGTGGGGTCGATCACGTTCTGCGGCAGCCTGTGGCGCGATGGCTGGAACGGCCCGGTGTCACGCCTGCTGGAGAATGTGGTGCGGCGGTTCGGATCGGCCTGACGCCATCGGTCCGGATCAGAAGATCAGCATTACCGCGAGATAGAGGGCGAGCATCCCCACGGCGAACATCGCCATGGTGGAGCTCGCTTGGCGTTCGGCCAGAAACCCATGCCGCACGATCTGCCTGATCTCCACCCGCGCCTGCGTGGCGACCGTCCAAACCACCAGCGACCCGAGGTACCAAACGGTCCAGATCGCCTCGGACGCGCGGCGCCAGATGATCAGGCCGAGGCGGCGATACAGCCAGTCCGTGTCCAGCGTGATCGTCGGCGTGCGCCGCAATGCCCCCAGCATGATGAAGAACGCCAGGCCGGAGAACAGCAGAAGCTGCAACTGCGACACGACATGGGCGGCGTCATACGGCGCATAGGCGGAGGCGTGCGGCAGGTATGCGTAGAGCAACCCGGGCGCCACCCCGAACAACAGGCACAGGAACGCGAGGAACACCATCGCCAGCCGCATGTTCCAGGGCGGGTCGGCCGGGCGCAGGCCTGAATCCCTCTGGAAGAACACGAACCAGGGAAACTTGATGCCGGCGTGCAGGAACACGCCAGCCGAAGCGGCGGCCAGCAGATACCAGACCACGGTCAGCTTCTCCTGCACCGCGGCATCCCCGATCATCGACTTGGTCACAAAGCCGGAGGTCAGCGGAAACGCCGAGATCGCCAGCGCGCCGACGATGCCGCAGGCCGCCGTCAGGGGCATGCTGCGGAACAGACCGCCCAACTCGGTGCATTTCGACTTGCCGGTCGCATACAGGACCGAGCCGGCGGACATCAGCAGCAGGGCCTTGTAGATGATATGGGCGAAGGCATGGGACGCCGCGCCGTTCAGCGCCAGCTCGGTCCCGATGCCGATGCCGGTCACCATGAAGCCGACCTGGTTCACGATGCTGTAGGCCAGGATGCGGCGCATGTCGTTTTCGAGGATCGCGTAAACGATCCCGTAGAACACCATGAACAGGCCGACCCAGATCAGCACCTCGGCACCAGGGAACCCGCGCAGCAGCACGAAAACGGCGGTCTTGGTCGTGAAGGCGGACAGCATGACCATGCCGGTGTACGACGCCTTCGGGTAGGCATCCGGCAGCCACGCTGACAGCGGCGGCGCGCCGGCATTGATCAGGAAGCCGGCCAGGATCAGCCACCGGGCCGGCGTATCGGGCGCCATCGCCGTGAACGCCACGCTGCCGGTGGCCTGCACTTCCCCGGCCAGGCCGGTCATCAGCAGGACGCCGCCGAACAAGTGCATGACCAGATAGCGCAGGCCAGCGGACCTGGCTTCGGGACCCGCGCTCCAGATCACGGCGGTGGACGCGAGGGCCATTACCTCCCAGAACGCAAACAGGGTCAGCACGTCGCCGGCGAACACAACCCCCAGCGCGCCGCCCGCATAGGCCTGGGCGGCCGCGGTTTCCAGGCGGTTTTCCTGCTTCAGCGCGAACAGCCCGCCGGCAAAGGCCATGATGGCGAAGATCGTGCCGAACCAGCGGCTCAGGCGGTCACCGCGCACGAAGACCAGATCGTATCCGAGATAGCCGCCAACACCCCAGCTCGCATCGGGCACCATCCAGACCAGCCCGAGCGCGGCGAGTGGCGCCAGCAGCATAACGGCCGACCGCAGCCAACCCCGCGCGACCGTCAGGATCGCGGCGCCCAGGAACAGCGCGAGCGCCGGGGGCAGGATCAGGCTAGCCGTCATAGTAGGTGTCCGGCCGCTTGAGAATGAAGCCGATCAAGCGCGACACGCCGACCAGGACCACGCAGCCCAGGAACCCGTACCAGGCCGGGAAGCCGAAACTCTCCTCGATCCCGCCCAGCCCGTGCAGGTGGACGAACAGGCCCGCGACCAGGGTGGCGGCCAGGATCGCGATGAAGATGATCCACAGGCGCTTCGCGGTACGGTCGGTGAACGGATGCAGCGTGCTCATGACAGTCCCGCCAATTGCCGAGCAAGGGTGAGCGGCAGGGTGGGGAGGAGGAACAGGAGGAGGGTGGCGGCGGCGGTCACGGACAGCGCGACCACCATCGGCCAGGGCGCCTCGCCATGGGGATGGGGATCATGCGGGGCGGGCTTGAGGAACGCGGCATGGACGATCGGCATGAAATACGCGGCGTTGAGCATCGTGCTGAGAACGATCACCGCCAGGACGAAATAATGGTGATCCGCGAAGGCGGCGCCGACGATGAACCACTTGCTGACGAAGCCGAAGGTCGGCGGGACGCCGATCATGCTCAGGGCACCGATCGTGAAGGCCACCATGGTCCAGGGCATGCGCCGGCCGATGCCGTCCAACTGGCTGATCTTCGTCTTGTGCGCGGCGGTGTAGATGGCGCCGGCGGCGAAAAACAGCGTGATCTTGCCGAAGGCGTGAGCGGCAATGTGCAGCGTGGCGCCGACCACCGACAGCGGCGTCAGCACAGCCAAGGCGAGCACGATATAGGAAAGCTGGCTGATCGTGGAATAAGCCAGGCGCCGTTTCAGGTCGTCCTGCCGCAGGGCGATGATCGACGCCAGGATGACGGTGCCTCCGGCGACATAGGCCAGCCACTCCCCCGCACCGAGGCTGGAGAGGTTATCGACCCCGATCACATAGACGGCGATCTTGACGATGCTGAAGACGCCGGCCTTGACCACGGCCACCGCATGCAGAAGCGCGCTGACGGGCGTGGGCGCGACCATGGCGGCCGGCAGCCAGCGGTGCATCGGCATGACGCCCGCCTTGCCGATGCCGAAGACGAACAGCGCCAGCAGTAGGCCGGTTTCGAGCGGGGACAGGACTCCGGCCAGCGTGCCGCCGGGGATGAAATCCAGATTGCCGGTGGCCGCGAACACCCAGCCGATCGCGGACAGGAACAGCACCAGCGACCCGCCGACCAGGATGATCAGATAGACGCGCCCGGCCGCGAGCGCCGCGTCATCCCTTTTGTGGGTGACCAGCGGGTAGGTGACCAGCGTGAGAAGCTCATAGAACAGGAACAGCGTGAACAGGTTCCCGGCGAAGGCAATACCCAGCGTCGCCGACAGGGCGACGGCAAAGAACACGTAGAAGGAGGTCTGCCGTTCCTCCTGGTTCCCGCGCATGTAGCCGATGGAATAGAGGGAATTGACGATCCAGAGGCTCGACGCGATCAGGGCGAACAACATGCCCAGCGGTTCGAGCGCCAGCCGCAGGTCCAGCCCCGGCAGCACCTGCCACGGATCGGTGGCCGGGCGTCCGCCAGCCAGGATCTCGGGCACAAGCTGGATCACCACGAGGAACATCGCGGCCGCGGTCACCAGCGTGACCCCGTCCCGCAGGTTGGGCGCGCGGTGCAGCAGCGCGATCAGCACCGCCCCCACCAGCGGGATGAGCATCGCCAGGAGCATCAACCCCGCCCCGCTCACAGCCCGCCACCCAACAAATCCCTCGCCGCTCGGCTTGCGATCTCCACCGTGAGGCCGGTGTCGAGACCGAAGAACAGGCAGGCAAAGACGAGGATCCAGGCGGGGACCAGCATGGACAAGGGCATCTCGCGGGCGTCCGAGCCCTCGGGCGCGGGACGGAGATACGCTGCCTCCAGCAGGCGGCCCACATAGATCAGCGCGAGCAGCGAACTGGCGACGATCGCGACCGCCAGCAACCACCAGCCCCGTTCCATGGCCGCGAGGATCAGGTACCACTTGCTGACGAAGCCCGCGGTGCCTGGAATGCCCACCAGGCTCATGCCGGCGATGACGATCCCGGCCATGGTCAGGGGCATCCGGCGGCCCATGCCCGAAATGCGCGCGAGGGTCACCGGCCCCGTGCTGAAGGCGATGCCACCCACCAGCAGGAACAGCGCGCCCTTTGTGATGCCGTGATTGAACAGATGGACGATGGATCCGGTCAGGCCGGTGTCCGAGTCGAGGCCAATCCCCAGCGTGATGTAGCCGATCTGCGCCACGCTGGAGAGCGCGAGCATGCGTTTGACGTCATCCTGGAAGATCGCCATCACCGAGGCGAGCAGCATCGCCGCGACCGACAGCGTGATCCAGATCGCCGGAATGGCGATCTCCGCGAGCGGATACGTCTCTCCGAAGATCGTGAAGAAGAACCGGAGCAACAGGTAGACGGCCACCTTGGTGGCGGTCGCCGCCAGGAACGCCGCGCTCGCCGAAGGCGCGTGGGCATAGGCCCCGGGCAGCCAGAAATGCAGCGGGAACAGCGCGAACTTGAGTGACAGGCCCACCGCGATGAACGACAGGCCCACGATCACCGGCCGCTGGTTCTCCACGAGGGGAAGCCGAGCGGCGAGGTCCATGATGTTGAGGGTGCCGGTGACGAGATAGAGGAACCCGATGCCGATCACGTAGAATGTCGCGCCGATCGTGCCGAGGATCAGGTACTGATAGGCGGCCAGAAGCGCGCGCCGGTCGCGCCCCATGGCGATCAGCACATAGCTGGACAGCGACGCGATCTCCATGAAGACGAAGATGTTGAACGCGTCGCCGGTTACGGTCATGCCCAGCAGCCCGGCCATGCAGAGCAGGTACATCGTGTAGTACCAGGGCAGCCGGTCGGCGGGCAGCTCGCGCGCCAGGCTGACCCGTGCGTAGGGCATCACCACGGCCCCGATGAAGGTGACCAGCAGCAGCAGGAACGCGTTGACCGTATCAATGCGATAGGCGATGCCCCAAGGCGGCTCCCAATTGCCGATCCAGTAGGAGATCGTGCCGTCGTTCAGGACCTGCCGCAGGATCAGCGCGGCGATGACGAACGATGTCCAGGAAACTAGCGTCGCCCAGGCCCAGGCGAGCCTGGGGCTACGGAGCATCGCGCAGAGCGGCGCGGCCAGCAGCGGCACCACGACCTGCAGGGCGGGCAGGTGTTGGCTGATCACGCGTCGTCGTCCTGCTTCAGGATCTCGTCTTCCTCGATGCTGCCATAGGCCTCGTGGATCCGAACGACGATCGCGAGTCCAAGGGCCAGCGTGGCGACGCCCACGACGATAGCGGTCAGCATCAGGACATGCGGAAGCGGGTTGGAATACACCGTGAACCCGTCCGCGATGATCGGCGCGGTGCCGCCCAGGATTTTTCCGGGGCCGACATACAGCAGGTAGACCGAGGTCTGGAAAATACCCAGGCCGATCAGCTTCTTGATCAGGTTACCGCGGGCCAGGACGATATAGAGACCCAGCACCATGAGGAGCACGGTGACCGAGTTGCTGAATTGCACGATGACGGTGTCCATGGCCCGGATCAGCGCCCTCGGCCCGCGAACGCGTAGTAGAAAGCCACAAGGGTCGATGAAACGGTGACCAGAACCCCGATCTCCACCCAGAAAATCCCCCTCTCCTGCCCATGCACCGGATCGTGATCCAGCACGAAATAATCGAGGAAATTCCCGCCGGCGAGCATGCCGACAACGCCGACGCCCCCGTAGATCAGCACGCCGAGGGGGATCATGTACTCAACCACCTGCGGCGGCGCGACCAGATGGGCCGCCCGCAAGCCGAAAATCAGGCCAAACAGGATAATGGTGGCGGCAACGATGACGCCCGCCTGGAACCCGCCCCCGGCACCAAGCTCTCCATGGAACTGAACATACAAGGCAAACAGCAGGAGAAAGGGAAACAGCAGCTTGGTGACAACGCGAGGGATCGTCTCACGATGCATCATGCCGGCGGGTCCTTCTCCGGCGCACGCTTGCGGCGGCCCTTGAGCAGCAGCAAGACACCAAGGCCCGCGGTGAAGACGACGGTGGTTTCGCCCAGCGTGTCATAGCCGCGATAGCTCGCCAGAACCGCGGTGACCGCATTTGGCACGCCGGTTTCCGCCATGACGTCATTCAAATAGCGTGGCGCGACATGCCGGTGGATCGGGGCGTCAGGCGTGCCGAAGGGCGGCAGGCCCCAGGCCCCGTACAGCAGACCCGCACCGGCGGCGACGGAGACAAGCAACGGCATGACGGCGATGCGCCGACTCGGGGTTTCCTCCATCCGCGTGAGGTAAAGGGCGCCCAGCAACAGGACCGTGGAGATACCGGCGCCAACCGATGCCTCGGTCATGGAGACATCGACCGCGTCCAGCACCAGCAGCGCCAGCGCCATCGTGAAGCTGTAGATTCCACCGAGTGCCACGGCCGCGAAGAGATTGCGCGTTCGCGCGATCGCGACGGCGGTCACGACGAGGAAGCTCAGCAGAACAACATAGATCAGGGTTTCGATGACGGGTCCCCCTGCTTCGACAGACGGGGGACAATGCCATGATGCAGGGCGGCGCGTCCCAGGGCGTGGCAGGCGACGGGGCTGGTGAACAGCAGCAGCAAAACCAGGAACAAAAGCTTCACGGTGATCAGCGTGAGTCCGGCCTGGAACATCAGCCCGACCAGGATCAACGTCACGCCGAAGGGGTCAAGCACCCCGGATGCATGCAGGCGTGTGTAGATGTCAGGCATCCGCAGCAACCCGAACGCGCCGACGACCGTGAAAAATCCGCCGGCCAGGATGAAACCCCAGCTCAGGATATCAACGACCAGGCTCATGGTCCGCCGCCCTGGTGTGGTTCATCGGGCTTCGTCTCGGGGTCACCCAGGCTGCCGAACCGGAAGAATTTCAGGATGGCGAGCGTGCTGAGGACGTTCAGCAAGGCATAGACGATCGCGATGTCCAGGAAATCGGGGCGGCCGGTCAGGAAGCCATAGGCCGAGATCAGACAGACGGCGAGCGTGCCTATCGTGTTGGCGGCAAGCACGCGGTCGAACACGGTCGGGCCGGCCCAGGCCCGCGCAATCGTCAACCCGATGGCCACCAGCAAGGCGAGGGTCGCGGCGGCGAACATCAGATCGCCGCCTCGAACGCGGTGCAGCGGCGGTCCATGTCGCCGGATTCAAGCCCTTCCGCGCCGGCGCGGGTCAGGGCATGGACCAAGATCGATCCATCCTCCAGTTCCATGGAGATGGTTCCAGGCGTCAAGGTGATGGAATTCGCATAGATCACGCGGCCGACATCCGTGACCTGGCTAGTCGGCACCCGGATCATTTCCGGGCTGATCGGCAGGCTGGGGTGGAGGATGATCTTGGTGACATCCCACCCGGCCTTGGCGATTTCCCACATGAGCCAGGGCCAATAGGTCAGCGCATTAAGGCTGAGATGGACGGGGTGCCCCTCCATATCGAGGACCCGCATGCGTCTGTCGGTGTACCAGGTGATGGCCAGGACAGACCCGAGACCCGCCATCAGAAGGAACGGCGTGAACAAGCCTGACAGCAGCAGCCAGAACACGGCTAGCGCGACAATCAGGCTGACATGGCGCACGACTGGCAACCTCCGGCAGTACGGTTCGGCCCAATTGTTGCCGTCACCGTTGTGACCTCGGGACTACCCCAGCGCGCGGGGCGGAGTCAAAACCCCGCCCATGTCACCGCGTTGCCGCGGGGCGCGCCGAATTAGCGCATGCTCGCGTTGAGCCGATCCAGGGCCGACTGACCTGGGATCAGCACGGAGTCGTCGAGTTCGTTCAGCGGCGTGTCGGTGGTCCGCAGATGCGCGTGCATGTCGGTGGGCTCGGGGTCGACATACAGCAGGCCGGTGACGATCTCGCCGGCAGCCGTGCGCTCCTGCAGGTAGGTCAGGGCCGAGACGCGGTCATGCACATCATAGTCGGTGTGCAGCTTCCGCAGCTTCAGGATCGAGCCATCGTGCTGCGTCACCAGTTCGACCGTGCCCGGGTCGTAGTCGACCGTGATCTCGTCCCGGCCCATGATCAGGTCGAGACGATTCACCGCCTCATTGTGCTCACGGACGTAATCGAAGCTCTTGGTCGAGCCTTCGTGGTTGTTGAATGCCACGCAGGGGGAGATGCAGTCGATGAACGCAGCGCCGCCATGGCGCAGGGCACCCTTGATGAGAGGCACGAGCTGCGTCTTGTCGCCCGAGAAGCTGCGCGCGACGTAGGTGGCGCCGAGCTGGAGGGCCATGCTGGCGAGATCGATCGGGTCGTCACTGTTGATGACGCCGCGCTTGGACTTGGCGCCCTTGTCGGAGGTCGCGGAGAACTGGCCCTTCGTCAGGCCGTACACGCCATTGTTCTCAACGATGTAGACCATGTTGACGCCACGACGCATGGCGTGCGCGAACTGGCCGATACCAATCGAAGCGCTGTCGCCATCGCCGGACACGCCCAAATATACCAGGTCCCGGTTCGCGAGGTTGGCGCCCGTCAGAACCGACGGCATGCGACCATGCACGGAGTTGAACCCGTGCGACGCGCCCAGAAAGTAGGTCGGCGTCTTGGAGGAGCAGCCAATGCCGGACAGCTTGGCGATCCGGTGCGGCTGCACGTCCAGCTCGAAGCAGGAGCGGACGATGGCCGCGCTGATCGAGTCATGGCCGCAGCCGGCGCAAAGGGTGGAAACCGGCCCCTCATAGTCGCGCCGCGTGTACCCGAGCGCGTTCTTTTGCAGGTCCGGGTGATGGAGTTTCGGCTTCGGGATGAAGGTCATGACGCCACCTTGCGGAACGGAACCACTTTGTCGCCTTCGATACGATTGGAGATCGCATCGACAATGAAGCTTGCGGTGATCGGCGTGCCGTCGAAATGCACGATCTTCGCCAGCTTACGGGGGTCGATTTCAAGCTCGTTGACCAGCAGCGACCGCATCTGACCGTCGCGGTTCTGCTCGATCACGAACACCACGTCGTGTTCCTCGATGAAAGCCGCGACCTCATCCCCAAAGGGGAAGCCGCGCACGCGCAGCAGATCAAGATTGACGCCACGTTCCGCCAGGATCTGGTCCGCCTCGTTCATCGCCGGGCTGGTGGAGCCGTAGTAGATCGTCCCCATCCGCGTTGGTGTGGTTGAGGGACGAATAACCGCCGGCGGCACCAAGGTACGGGCCGTGTGGTGCTTCTTCAGCAGCCGATCCATGTTCTCCTGATAGTCCGCGCCCTCTTCCGAGTAGCGCGCCATCCGGTCCTTGGAAGTGCCACGTGTGAAGAACGCGCCCTTGGAGGGATGCGTGCCGGGATAGGTGCGATAGGTGATCCCATCGCCGTCCACATCCAGGTAGCGGCCGAACCGCTTGCCGGATTCCAGATCGGCGGCGGTCATGACCTTGCCACGATCGAGCTTGCGGGTGTCGTCCCACTTGAACGGCTGGCATAACCGCTCGTTCATGCCGATTTCCAGGTCGAGCATCACGAAGATCGGGGTCTGCAACCGATCGGCGAGATCGAACGACAGGGCGCCGAACTCGAAGCACTCATAGGGGTCTTCGGGGATCAGCAGCACATGCTTGGTGTCGCCATGCGACGCATAGGCGCAGGACAGGATGTCGGTCTGCTGCGTGCGGGTCGGCATGCCGGTCGAGGGGCCAGCGCGCTGCACGTCGAAGATCACCGCCGGAATTTCGGCGAAGTAGGCCAGGCCGATAAATTCCTGCATCAGGGAGATGCCGGGCCCGGACGTCGCGGTGAAGGCGCGCGCGCCGTTCCAGGCCGCGCCGATCACCATGCCGATCGAAGCCAGTTCGTCCTCGGCCTGCACGATGGCGTAGTTGTTTTTCTTGGTTGCCTTGTCGGTGCGATAGAGCCCGCAGTACCGGATGAAACCCTCCGCCAACGAGGACGACGGCGTGATCGGATACCAGGCGCAGACCGTCGCGCCACCATAGACGGCGCCGAGGGACGCCGCGGCGTTGCCGTCGATGAAGATACGGTCGCCAACGGTGTCGACGCGCTTGGTCTTCAGCTTGATCGGGTCATCGAGGTTCGCCTTGACCCAGTCGATGCCCATGTGCAGCGCCTGGATGTTGGCGCTGATCAGCTTGTCGCGTCCCTTGAACTGGTCGGCCAGAAGCTGCTCGATCGCCGCGATTTCCATGTCGAGCAACGACGCCAGGGCGCCCAGGCCAACGATGTTCTTGAACAACTGCCGCTGGCGAGGATCGCTGTAGGCTTCGTTGCTCATGCGGGTCAGAGGCACGCCCACGACGATGATGTCGTTGCGGAACTTCGACGGCGCCATCGGCTTGGTGTTGTCGTAGAACAGGTAGCCGCCCGGGGCGATGGACTTCACGTCCTCATCCCAGGTCTGCGGGTTCATCGCGACCATCAGATCGACGCCGCCACCGCGGGCCGCCATATGTCCGTCGCCCGAGATCCGGACTTCGTACCAGGTCGGCAGACCCTGGATGTTCGAGGGGAAGATGTTGCGCGGCGTCGCCGTGATGCCCATGCGCAGAACGGCCTTGGCGAACAGCGCATTGGCGCTGGCCGACCCAGATCCGTTCACGTTCGCGAACTTGACGACGAAGTCGTTGACCCGCTGGAGACCTTCCACGCGGTCTAGGATTTGCAGCATGCGCTCTCCGCCTGTGCCACGTCGATCAGGAAACGATGCATGTCCCATGCACCAGTCGGACACCGCTCGGCGCACAGCCCACAATGGAGACAGACGTCCTCGTCTTTCGCCATGATGCGGCCGGTCTTGAGCGGGACCGATACGTAAATGTCCTGGGACAGATTATGCGCGGGCGCACTGAGCCGGGTGCGGAGCTCGGCTTCCTCGCCGTTCTCCGTGAAGGTGATGCTGTCGACCGGGCAGATGTCCACGCAGGCGTCGCATTCGATGCACAGCTTGTCGCTGAACACGGTCTGCACGTCGCAGTTCAGGCAGCGCTGCGCTTCCTGGAACGCCAGCTTTTCGTCGAAACCAAGCTCGACCTCGGACTTGATGTCCTTCAGCGCGATGAACTTGTCCCGATGCGGCACCTTGAAGCGGAGGTCCAACGACACGTCGTTGTCGTAGCTCCACTCGTGGATGCCCATCTTCTGGCTGGTCATGGTGACACCCGGCGGCGGCCGGTTCGTCACGTCCTCCCCCTGGCAGAACATGTGGATCGAGATCGCGGCCTGATGCCCATGCGCCACGGCCCAGATGATGTTCTTGGGACCAAATGCGGCGTCACCGCCGAAGAACACCTTGGGATTGGTGGACTGGAACGTCGCCTCATCGACCTTGGGCATATCCCAGCGGTCGTCGAATTCCAGGCCGATATCCCGCTCGATCCAGGGGAACGCGTTTTCCTGTCCGACCGCGACCAACACGTCGTCGCATTCGAAGAAGTGCTCCGGCTCTCCGGTCGGAACCAGGTTGCGGCGGCCCCGGGCATCATACTCGGCGTGGACCTTCTCGAAGGTCATGCCGATCAGCTTGCCGTTGTGGTGCTTGAATTCCTTGGGTACCAGGAAGTTCAGGATCGGAATGTCTTCCCCGATCGCGTCTTCCTTCTCCCACGGAGAGGCCTTCATCTCCTCGAACCCGGAGCGGACGATCACCTTCACATCGTCGCCACCCAGGCGGCGAGCGGAACGGCAGCAGTCCATGGCGGTGTTGCCACCACCCAGCACGATCACGCGCTTGCCGATCTTGCTGATGTGTCCGAACGAGACCGAAGACAGCCAGTCAATGCCGATATGGATGTTGGCGGCGGCTTCCTCGCGACCTGGAATCGGCAGATCACGGCCGCGCGGCGCGCCGGACCCGACGAAAATCGCGTCGTAATCCTCGGCCAGCAGGCCCTTCAGGCTGTCGATCCGTTGCCCGAGCCGCATTTCCGGGCCGAGCGCGGTGATGTAGCCGACTTCCTCGTCGATCACTTCCTCGGGGAGGCGGAATTTCGGGATCTGGCTGCGGATGAAGCCACCGGCGCGCGGGTCCGAATCATAGACGACCAGATGATAGCCAAGCGGCGCCAGATCGCGCGCGACCGTCAGCGATGCCGGACCGGCACCAACGAGGGCGATCTTTTTCCCGTTCCGCGAGGTTGGCTTGGGCGGCATTCGGTCAGAGACGTCGCCCTTATAATCGGCCGCCACGCGCTTGAGCCGGCAGATGGCCACAGGCTCATCCTCGACTCGTCCGCGCCGGCAGGCCGGTTCGCAGGGGCGGTCGCATGTTCGTCCCAGCACGCCGGGGAAAACATTGGACTTCCAGTTGATCATGAACGCGTCGGCATAGCGGCCGTCCGCGATCAGCCGGATGTATTCCGGAACTGGAGTATGGGCAGGGCACGCCCACTGGCAGTCCACGACCTTGTGGAAGTAATCCGGGTCCCGGATATCCGTCGGCTGCAAGTCTTACTCCTTACCTCCGGCATGGCGGAGGATTGCTATCTTGGACCCATTTCGCGAGGTCGGCCGGGGCACTCGCACCTCTCGGCGCGCGGGGGCTTCTGCGGTCCCCAGGCGCGCGCGTCAAGTCTTACTATCTACTAACCC
Organism: Asaia bogorensis; assembly: GCA_945873195.1. Classification (GTDB taxonomy): domain Bacteria; phylum Pseudomonadota; class Alphaproteobacteria; order Acetobacterales; family Acetobacteraceae; genus Rhodopila; species Rhodopila bogorensis_A. The sequence continues at coordinate 3,740 of CAMCDA010000040.1, read as the reverse complement.
GTATCCCGATAAACCCTCGGGTTCGCATATCAGGGCCGCATTCCAAATGAGGATGGTCCCGGAGTCCGCAAGGGGGCCGCGAGACTCGCGAACTCACACAGCAGCCTTCGCGTCTCACGCGGGTCTATAATCTCATCCACCCAGAACGGTTCCGCCGTCCGGAACGGGGACCGCAGGCGGTTCAACCGCTCCTCGATCTCCTCCAGCTTGGCTTGCGGATCGTCCGCGCCATCGATCTCGGCGCGATAGGCTGCCTCGATTCCGCCTTCGAGCGGCAGGGAGCCCCAGCTCGCGGATGGCCAAGCATAGCGCAGGCAAAGATGGCTGACCGGCTGGTGGCCGAGCCCGCCGACGCCATAGCAGTTGCGCACGATGACGCTGCACCAGGGCACGGTGGTCTGGTTGATCGCGGACAAAGCGCGCACGCCCCAGCGGATCACCGCGCTGCTTTCCGCGCGCAGCCCGACCTGGAAGCCGGGGCAATCCACCAGATGCACGATCGGCAGATGGAACGTCTGCGCCATATCGACGAAGCGGATGATCTTGTTGCAGGCATCCGCATTCCAGGCCCCGCCCTCAAACAGCGGGTCACCGGCCATCAGCGCGACCGGCCAGCCGTCCAGGCGGGCGAAACTGGTGATGATGGAGCGGCCGAACATACGGCCCTGCTCGAAGAAGCTCCCCTTGTCGACGACCGCCTCGATGATGCGGCGCATGTGGTAGGCCTGCTTCTTGAGGCGCGGGATCGCGGTCATCAGCGATTCTTCCCGCCTGCCCGGATCGTCCCAGCCGCGCACCCGCGGCGGCACGTCATGCACCGAGCTTGGCAGATAGGACAGGAACCGCCGGGCGGCGTCGAACGCCTGCTCCTCGGTATCAACCGCATGATCGACCCCGCCGCAGGAAAGCTGGATTTCCCAGCCGCCGAGTTCCTGCTTGGTGCGCGGTTCGCCCAGGCGTTCCACCACCGGCGGACCGGCGACGAAGACCGCGGCCATTTCCTTGACCATCACCGAGTAGTGCGAGGCGACCAGGCGTGCGGCGCCGAGGCCGGCGACCGAACCCAGACCGAGTCCCACGACCGGCACCGTCGCCATCTGGTTCGCCACCAGATCAAACGACGTCGTTTCGCTCAGCCCACCCGGCAGGTTTGCCCGTCCGGTGGTCTCGATGGTCTTGACCGAACCGCCACCGCCCGAGCCTTCGATCAGGCGGATGATCGGCATACGATACTCGGTCGCGATCTGCTCCGACATCTTGGGCTTGCCCTTGATGGAAGCGTCCGCCGATCCGCCGCGCAGCGTGAAGTCGTCACCGGCGATAACCACCGGGCGCCCATCGACCAGACCGCGTCCAAACACGCAGTTACCGGGCATGAACTCGGTGATGTTGCCGTTTTCGTCGTATGACGCCTTGCCGGCGATGCTGCCGATTTCCTTGAAGGTGCCGGGATCGAGCATCTGGTCGATCCGTTCGCGCACCGTCAGGCGACCGCCCTTGTGCTGACGGGCGACCCGCTCCTCGCCGCCCATCTGCCGAGCGATGGTCTGGCGGAGCCGCAGTTCCTCCAGCTCCGGCTCCCAGCCGACCGGCGCGGCCTTGGTGGTCTGGCCGGAGGTGGGTTGCGGGCGAGGCGGCGGGCTGTCGTCGGTCATGCGTTTCCTGTCCTTTTATCCGAAAACCGGCCAGCCCAGCAGGCTGATCGGCGGTCCGCAGCGGTTCCAGATTTCCTCGGCCGTGTTCCCGGCCTTCAGGCGCAGCGTTGTCTCCCCCATCAACACCATGTCGATGGTTGCGCCGGCGCCTGGGTCATTCGACGGCACGATATAGGAAAAATAGTGCCGGTCGTACTGCCCCTGTGCCTGGGAGCGCGCGGGGGTCACGATCAGGGGCCCGGTGATCTCGAACCGGCGACCATCGTCGTGGCACCAATGGCCATCGATCGCGTCCGCGTGGGCCGCGACAGGCATCAGCAGGACCGCCGCGATCAACCAAATCGACTGATTCCGGACCGATCTCACCGTACTGTCGCCCGCACCTCTATGAACCGAGGGGTGACGCTATGGCGGAATGCCGCTCAACGCAACGGTGCGCCCTGCGGGAGCGGACAGTACACGGCACCCTACCGCGCTTTCTGTCCGGCAATCCGGGTGAAAAGGGCGATCTGGCCCTGGGTTGTTTCCTCCCAGCCAAACGGTTCAGCGTAGGCGCGCGTCGCCGCTCGGGAAACCTGGGCACCCAACAAACGTCGAACGCCGCGCGCGATCCCAGACGGGGTGTTCTCGTCGGTGATGACCCCGGCCTCGATCCGCCGCACGACCTCCGGGTTCCCCCAGATATCGCTGGCAACGACGGGCGTGCCACAGGCCATCGATTCCAGCAGCACATTTGCCCACCCCTCACGCGAGGAGGACAGCACCGAGGCATCCGCCGCGCCATACAGCGACGGGAGTTCCGCATGCGGACGCGCGCCCAGCAGTTTGACGCGGTCGCCCAGGCCGTGGCGCGCGATCAGATCCAGCAGGTTCTGCCGCTCCGGCCCCTCCCCCGCGATGACCAGGTCGAATTCGGGCAACTGGAGCATCGCCTCGATCGTCCGGTCGTGCCCCTTGCGTCCAATCAGCAGCCCTACCGACACCAGCGTCGGTCGCACAAACCCGAGTTCGGCGCGCAGCGCGTCGCGATCGGCTGGTGGGCGGAACAGGCCGGTATCCACGCCATTGCGCAGCACGGTCACCTTCGCGTCCGGCGCGCCGAGTGCCACCAAGGCTTCCTTCAGCGCGGCGCTCACGGTGATCATGGCGGCGGAACCGATGATCACCTGCCCGATCAGCATGCGCGGCAGACGATAGCTTGGGATCAGACTGATATCGGTGCCGCGCGCCGTGACGACGACGGGCAGGTTGAATTTGCGACCGAGCCAGATGGCCGCGACTCCATCCGGGTAGAAATAATGGGCGTCGATGGCGTCGATCGGGCCAATTTCCGCCAACAGGCGTCGCAATACCGGGACCATCGCGCGATACAGCAAGAACGGCGCAAGCGTCATGCCGATCTTGGGCACCAGCGGATACCGCGGGTGCAGGATGCGAAGCCCGTGCCGTTCCTCCTCCCGCGGGGTTGCCGCCATGCGGGCCCAATCGCCATGGCGGGGGTCGGTCGACGGAAACCACGGGACCGGCGCGACCACGACGCTGGTTACCCGCCCGCTTGCGACCAAATGTCGCAAGCGGTTTTCAACAAACACGCCGTGATTCGGGCGCGTGGCGCTCGGGTAGAGCGTCGAGAACGTCAGCAGACGCAACGGCGGCATTGTGGAAGCCGGCGTCGCCCGAGGGTCGTCAGGAACCCTTTTCCAGTTGCTCCAGCACCTTTTGAGCTTCCGTCTTTTCGGTGAACTCGCCACGTGACGCGATCACGCCTTTCAGATGCGTAATCGCCTCATCCTTCTTGCCGGTATCCTTCAGGGCGACAGCATAATGATACTGGATGCGCGGGTCGTTGGCGGCTTCCGCGTAGGCTTGGCGCAGCAATGACAGGCCGGCGTCGGCTTTCCCAGAAGTCACCAGGATCCAGCCCAGCGTATCCGCCGTCTGAGTGTCCGTCCGAGAGGTCTGCGAGTCATTTGAATCACTTATCGCAGGGGGCTTGAAGTCATTGAATCACCCATGATTCGATACGGGCACCGATTCGCGAGGTGCCCGATGTGGACAACTGAAAACCGCCCCCGGTACAACCGG
>CAMCDA010000039.1 GCA_945873195.1 Asaia bogorensis | reverse complement strand
ACGGATGGCAACGAGAACGGCAGCGGAGTATTTTCGACCATGGCGGGTGTGGCACCGTCCGATTCGGCAGGAATTGGTTTCGACACCCAAATCTCTGCGTCAAATCAGATGATTACGCTACGCCCGCCAGCGAATCCCTGGCATGCGATGAATAAAATGGGCTATATACCAGGGGGCGTGGTCAGTACTCGTGGCACCCAGGCAGGCCTCATAGGCCTTCATATAGTCGTCCCAGAAGCCGCGCTCCTTGATATCGGCAAGGCTGAATTTCCAGTTCTTCTCCGGCTCATCGATCCGCGCCAGAAACCTCTCACGCTGTTCTTCTTTCGACAGATGCAGGAAGAATTTGACGATGCGTGTTCCATTGCCATGCAAATGCTGTTCAAGCCCGTTGATCGAGCGGTAGCGATGCCGCCACACCTTGGCCAGATCGCTTCCTGTCTCCGTCAGGCCCTCGGCGCGCAGGATTTCCGGATGAACCCGGACGATCAGCACTTCCTCGTAGTAGCTACGGTTGAAGATACCAATACGGCCACGCTCGGGCAGGTCCCGGGTACAGCGCCACAGGAAATCATGTTGGAGCTCCTTAGCGCTCGGATGCTGGAAACTGAAGACCTGGCATCCCTGGGGGTTGATGCCTGACATCACATGTCGAATGACGCCATCCTTGCCGGCCGCATCCATCGCCTGAAACACTAGTAGAACGGAATGGGAGTTCGCCGCGTACAGCAACTGCTGCAGCTTATCCAAGGTATCGACCTGGCGCGCGAGCAACTTTTCATAGTCGCCATGCGACTCGTAGCAAGGATCAACCCGCGTCGGCCAGTTTCCGAGTTTGACCCGCTTGCCTTCGGGGCAGCGGAACCGATCGGTATCGATATCCAACGGCTTCAGGTCTCCAGAAAAATCCGCGCGTGCCGCATAAATCGTTATCGCCCCGAGCCGGTTCGGGCCGCGATCCCGCGCCCCATCATCAGCCCCAAGGTGCCCGGGCTATCGCTGAATTCCTTCATCGATCGATACGGGACCTCGGTCACTTCCGCGATGAAGTTCAGCTTCTGGGCTACGTTCAGGGCACTGAACCGTCCCGCCCCCGGCGAACGCTCATACAAGGACGCCACCGATTGGAGCGTACGTTGCGGGATGATGGCCAACACCTTTTCGTGATCGGGCGTGATGTCCTTGATCGTCAGAACACGAGAAAGATTGGCCGGCACCGCGGGAGCCGGGCCGTTTGCCTTGGCAGGCGTCGCGGTCAATTCGTTGATCTTGAACTCTATTTCGACGCCATTTGCCTGGACGATATAGACGGTGGCGCCATCGATCTCCAGAATCTTGCCGCTATGCGTGCCGGTCTTGTGAAAAACCATCTGTCCGATGGAAAACATTCGCGTTCCTTCATCTTGGGCGGCCGAGCGGTATACAGGCGAACTATTTCGAGATGGCCGCATGGTTTTAGCAATATATTCACGCACACGCGAGCGGAATTCGGCACCGATGAGAATGCCGTACCCACCCTTGCCCTCGCAACGAATAAGGATAACCATCCACTTTTCAGGCACGGGGGACAGATCGCATGGTCAGCTTGGTTATTCGTGGCGATAGGGTCGTGACGCCACAAGGTGTCGGAGCCTATGACATTCTGGTCAAGGGCGACACCATCGCCGCGATCGTGGCGGCCGGTTCCCTCCCAATCCCGGAAGGCGCGCGCCTGGTCGATGCGACCGGCAAGATCGTCATCCCCGGCGGCATCGACCCGCATGTCCACTGCAAGTGGCACCTTCCGAACCCGGATGGATCGGCCGGCCTGACCGCCCCGCCTGATGTCGTCTCGCTCGCCGCCGTACATGGTGGCACGACCACGATGATCGACTTTACCCGCGCCAGCCAGGGCGCAACGGTGCAGGCCGCGATCGAGAACCGGGAACTCGACTGGGCCGGCCATTGCGGCTGCGACTACGCCCAGCACATCATGGTCGAAGGCTCGCTGCCGCTGGACCTGCCAGGCCAGATCGCGGAGGCCATCCAGGCCGGCCACTCGACGGTAAAGATCTTCACCACCGACATCACCCCCAGCCGCAAGGGCCGGATGGTGGATTTCGGCGATATCTGGGAAATCTTCCAGGTCCTGGCCGCCAATCGCGGGATGGGCGTGATCCATTCCGAAGATAACGATATTGTCATGCATATGTATGACAAACTGATCCGCGAAGGCCGCACCGCGTTCGAGAACATGGCAGAGGTCCACAACACCCTGTCCGAGGACATCTCCTTCCGCCGTGTCATCCGGCTGGCGGAAAAGGTCCAGGGCACGGCGCTGTACATGATGCACGTCTCCGCCGCGTCCGGCGTGTCGGCGATTCACGAAGCTCGGTCGCGCGGCGTGCCGATCTACGGCGAGTCCCTACACCAGTATATGATGTATACGTCGGAGGACTACAAACGTCCGGGCGGACAGATGTTCCACACCTACCCGTCCCTGAAATCGCCCGAGGATCAGGCCGCTTTGTGGCAAGGCACCCTGAACGGCGCCATCAACTGCGTCGCCACGGATGAGATCTGCTGCACCCTCGCCCAGAAGCTCCAGGGCGCGCGAATCGACGACACGACCGGCGGCAATGCGGGCGTCGAACCCCGGGTGTCCTTGATGTACACCGAAATGGTCGGCAACCGCGGCTACTCGCTGAACCAGTTCGTTGACCTGATCTCCACCAACGCGGCGAAGGTCATGGGGCTGTATCCCCGCAAGGGCATCCTGGCGGCGGGGTCCGACGCGGATATCGTCGTGCTCGACCCCAACGACCAGCGCGTGGTGAAGGCATCGGAACTGCACGAGGCCGACTACTCCCCCTGGGAAGGCCGCAAGATGAACGCCTGGCCCTGCCTGACCGTGCTGCGCGGCAAGGTCGTGGTTGAGAATGGCGTCTACAAAGGCAGCCTGAACGACGGCAAGTGGCAGCATCGCAAAGTGGCTGAGGAGATGTTCAGCGGCCCCCGGCTTTAGGGGAGAAGGGGGCCGGCGTCGTGCTGGCCCCCGTTCCGCATGACAACGCAAGCCGAACTGCGCGCGGTTCTGCGTGATTGCCTCACGCTCTGGTCCGTGGACGCCGTGGTCACGGTCACGACGGACGCGATCATCCTGACAACCGAGGCCGGGCCGTTCACCGTTCAACCCGCCGACCCGGACCTTCACCCCGTACGTTGGCTCCTGCAAACCCCGGAGCGGGCCGCCGCCGGCCGCCCCCCGCGGGCGACGCCGTCGATCGTTGCATTGCTCGCCGCCCTGCGAAATCATATCGGCGGCCACGGGGGCGAGAAGCTGCGGATCGGGGCCTCGGGGGGAACATAAGAAGACGGGCGATTATGGCCCCGCCGAACAGGCGATCGACCAGGCCTATGCCGCCGACCCCACCAATTTCTTGGCCCACCACGTCAAGGCCCGTATCCTTGAGATTAAAAAGCCGTTCCCGCGATGGGCGCGACTGGCTCTTTCGCGGACTGGGCTGTGGCCAGTCGCCAATGCGCTGATCCATCACTTGTGGTGGCATCAGGCGTTGATGGATTTGGAACTCGGGGACCTCGACGACGTCCTGGGCAGCTACGGCGCCAATATCCGCAATTTCGACAACCCGCTGACCAAGGCCACACCGGACTTCTGCATCGACTTCCCGAACGCGACTGCCTTGCTGTGGCGGTGGGAGCAATCCGGCATCGATGTCGGCAGCCGGTGGGAGGAGCTGGCCGACAAGGCTGGGGCCCAGATCGGCAATGTCGGCCATCCCTTGCTGGTGCCGCATCTGATGCTCGCCTTGGCCGCGACCGGACGCGACGCGGTGGCCCAACGTTTCCTGGGCGCGTTACAGGACATCGCCGGACATCAAACGCTCTGGTCCGCGGCGGCGTTGCGCGACGTGGTGATTCCGGTCTGCGAGGCGGTGCTCGCCTATCGCAAGGGGAGCCATGCACAGGTCGTCAATCTGTTGCTGCCACGCCGCGATTCCATCCGTCTGCTCGGCGGCAGCAACGCCCAGCGCGACATGCTCCATCAAATGCTGGCCCACGTAGCCATGAAGGCGGGTCAGCGCGGTGTGGTCCAGACACTGATGGCGCATGAGATCGCGACTCGGACCATCCCTCCCACCCAACGGGTGGGTTATGCCGCCCCGGCGCACTGGGCGGCCTGAGCGCGGATTTCCTCGCGACTCGATTACGAATTGTTGCTGTTGGATTTCAAATGGTCACCCCGGCATCGCCGCGCTTGTTACAGACGATGCCAGAGTGTCAATGTCCGGGCAGAGAGGTTGCCATGGATCAAGCCATACACATCGCGGTCGTCGAAGACGATCCCGACATCAGCCAGACGATGGTGCAGTGCATGACGGAGCACGGCTTCGTCGTCACCGCCGCCCGCAGTGGGCGTGACCTGGATCGGGTGCTGTCGATCAGCAAGATCGACCTGGTCATTCTGGACGTTGGACTGCCGGGGGAAGACGGGCTGAGCATCTGCCGCCGCCTGCGCAACCAATCCGCCGTGCCGATCATCATGGTCACCGCCCGCGCGGCGGAGACCGACCGGATCGTGGGGCTGGAAATCGGCGCCGACGACTATCTGCCAAAGCCATTCAGCCCTCGTGAACTGGTGGCTCGGGTCCGTGCCGTGCTGCGCCGAGCCACCGCGCAGAACGACAACACCCGCCAGCCACCAAAGACATTGCAGTTCGAGGGATGGAAACTGGACATGGCCCGCCGGCAGTTGGTGGACCCGTCGGGTATCCCGATGCCGTTGACCAGCGGGGAGTTCAATATCCTGGCGATTTTCTGCCAAAATCCACAAAAAGTCCTTTCACGCGACAGTCTTCTGGACATGCTGCATGGGCGGGCCGCCGCGGTGTTCGATCGAAGCGTGGACGTGCAGATCAGCCGGTTGCGGCGCAAGATCGAGCCGAATTTGAAGAACCCCACGTTCATCAAGACCGTCCGCTACGGCGGATACTTCTTCACCCCCGCCGTATCGATCGTCGAGGCGGCGTAACCTGTCCCTTACCCGTCAGGTCAGGCAGTTCCGCTTTCCCTCGAACTGCCCTAGGATGTCCCCTTCCCGAGGAAGGGGGCGAGGATGCACCTGTTCAAGCAGCATGCCGTCAAGGACGTCACTGAAGTCTCACGACTGATCCCGGTCATTGATTTCGGACCGTACTTCGCGAACGAGCCGAATGCATTGGAGCGTTTGGCGGAACAACTTCGTCACGCGTGTGAGAACGTGGGCTTTCTCTATGCCTATAACCACGGCGTCCCCCAGGACCTGATCGACCGGGCTTTCGCGGCCTCGAAACGGTTCCATGCGATGCCGTTGGAGGACAAACTCAAGCTCCGGCTGAACGAGAACAACATCGGCTACATGCCGATGAACGCATCGGTCCAGGGCGCCTCGACCGTCCATCAGGCGACGAAGCCAAACCAGAACGAAAGCTTCTTCATCAGCCACGATCGCGGCCCCGATCATCCGGACGTGCAGGCCGACCTACCATTGCGTGGCCAGAACCAGTGGCCGGATGGAATGCCCGGCCTGCGGGACGACATGGTCGCCTACTTCAAGGCGCTTGAAGCCATGTGCGACCGCATGCTGCCCGGCTTCGCCGCCGCGCTGGACATGTCGCCCGACACCTTCACCGCGATGTTCGCCAATGAGGCCCATGCCAACCTGCGCTTCCTGCATTACCCGCCGCAGGAGGACCTGAGCGAGAACACCTTCGGCGCCGCGCCGCACACGGACAACAGCTTCATGACCGCGCTGGCCCGCACTGATGTGCCCGGGCTGTCGGTCAGGCTGACCTCGGGCGAATGGTTCGCGCCTCCGATCATCGAGGGGACCTATCTGATCAACCTCGGCAACATCATGCGCCGGCTGTCGAACAACCGGTTCCTTTCGACGCCGCACGGGGTGATCAACGAATCCGGGACCGACCGTTACTCAATCGCTTTCTTCTACAGCCCGAACCCGGCCGCGACGCTGGAATGCCTCCCGTCCTGCGTGTCGGCCGACAACCCGGTGCAGTACAAACCGGCGGTCTATCGGGACCTGGTGCTGGAATTCTACCGGAAGAACTACTTCCACCAGAAAGGCCACCAATCGGACGCGGCGAAGGCCGTGGAGGCGCTGTAGCCCTTGCGCAAAACCGGACTCTGTCCGATCACAAACCACACACGAACCCAAATGGGGAAGGACCACCATGAAAGTCTATGAAGCGATCGCCCAATCCTTGATTGCCGAGGGCGTCACCGATTTTTTTGGCCTGATGGGCGATGGCAACATGTGGCTCTGGGGCGCGATCTGCCGCGATCCCAAGGTGCGCGGCTACTCGGCCCGCCATGAATCCATGTCGATCTCGATGGCCGACGGCTATGCCCGCACGACCGGCAAGGTCGGCGTCGCCATGGTCACCTGTGGCCCGGGCATCACCCAGTGCGGCACGTCCCTGATCGCCGCCTATCGCGGTAAGACCCCGGTCGTGATGATCGCCGGCGAAATCCAGCCCGGGTCGAAGAACCGCACCCAGGTGATGGACCAGCGCCGCTTCGTGGAAGCCTGCAACACCCGCTTCCACACGATCACCAGCGCCGACAACATGGCCGAGGAGATCGCGGAGGCGTTCTATGCCGCCCGCGTCCATCGCTGCCCCGTCATGCTGAACCTGCCGATGGGCCTGCAGGAAGAAGACTTCGACTGGGACTATGAATACCGCCCGTCCTGGGAATTCCTGCCGAAGCGCATGGAAACCCCGGCTCCGGACATCCTCGCCGAAGTGGTGGAAAAGCTCGCCTCCGCCGAACGCCCGGTGATCGTCGCCGGCCGCGGTGCCATCATGGCCGGCGCCAGGGAAGAACTCATCAAGCTCGGCGAACGGACCGGCGCGCTGCTGGCCACGTCGTTGCAGGGCAAGAGCCTGTTCGCGGGCCACGAATGGAACGTCGGCATCTCCGGCGCCTTCGCCTCCGAGCCGACCGAGCGTCTGCTGGCCGAAGCCGACTTCGTGTTGGGCGTCGGCGCGGAGCTTGGCTACTACACCACGGAAGGCGGGCTGATGTTCCCGTCCGCCGAGGTCGCCCGTATCGACATCAAGCCGATGCCCGAGGAAATCGGCGTCATCCCCGGCCTGTATGTGCAGGCCGACGCCAAGAAGGCCGTCGCCGCGCTGAATGAAGCTCTGGAAGGCCGCCAGATCCGCAAGACCGGCCTGCGCACCGCCGAAACCCGTGCGATCCTGGATGCGCCGGACCACCAGTTCACCCCGCCGACCGACGGGCTCGACCCGCGCGCGCTGGGCCGGAAGCTGGGAGCGGCCATCCCCAAGGGTGCGCTGATCACCTGCGGCGCGGGCCACTTCTTCTCCTGGGTCGCGTCCTACATGCCGATGCCGGAAGGGTCGGAGATCCAGTTCTCCTACAACTTCGGCGCGGTCGGTCAGGGCCTGGGCGTCATGGTTGGCACCGCGGTAGGCAACCCCGATCGTAAGCACGTGGCGATCGAGGGCGACGGCTCCATGATGTTCAACATCCAGGAGCTGGAAACCATCGTCCGCGAGAAGCTGGACATCACATTGGTGGTCTGGAACGACGGCGGCTATGGCGCCGAGGTTCACAAGCTGACCGCCAAGGGCTTCAACGAAAAGCTGGCTCAGTGGGAATCCCCGGACTTCGTGGCGGTCGCCAAGGCTTTCGGCGGTGACGGCGTGAAGCTGGATACGGTCGACCAGATCGGTGACGCGGTGAAGGCCGGTCTCGCGAAGGGCGGCCTGTATCTGATCGACGCGCGCGTGTCCGCCACCACCCCGACGGACCCCTATGCGAAGGTCTATCACGGCATCCCCAGCATGGCTCCGCTGCTGCGGCAGCCCGCGTAAGCACCGATGCATTTCGAGGGTGAGTTCAGCGTTCCAGGTAAGCCGGCGGATGTCATCCGCCGGTTCGCCGACGTGCCGCGCATGTCCGCCTGCATGCCCGGCGCGGTGCTGGAACCACAGGCTGAGGACGGTTCCTGGCCTGGCGGCATGGTGGTGTCCTTCGGGCCCAAGAAGATCAAGTTCAAGGGCAAGGCCACCGTCGATTTCGACTTCGATGCCCTGACCGGCAGCGTGCATGGACGCGGCACCGCCGACATGCGCGCGGCCCGGATCGGGGTGAAGGTAGCCTTCACCCTGCGTGACGACCCCGAGACACCCAAGCCCGCGACGATCGTCAAGGTCGTCTCGGACGCGGAACTGGGTGGCGTGCTGGCCGATTTCGCCCGCACCGGCGGCATCGCCGTGGCCCAGGTCATCATGGCCGACTTCGCCAGACGCGCGGCGGAGGAGTTCTCCAAGGACGAACCGGAGGAGGTGGTCGTGGAGGCCGCCCCCGACCCGGTGCCATCCGTTGCCTCGGCTGAACCTGTCGTTGCGACACCAGTCGCATCGGCGCCGCCGCCTCGGCCAGCCGCTATCCGGCCGCCACCGCAGCCGGCTGCTCCATTGCAGGCGAGCGGGCTGATCTGGGTCGTGATCAAGGCCTATCTGGCGCGGATCGGTCGGTTCTTCGGCATCGGCCGCTAAACACGAACAATCCGGGGCGAACTATCCGCCCCGGGCTTGTTTCGACAGTCGATCAACCAACCCAGCGGGCGTCGCGCAATACTGTGTCAGCGCGCGGTCCGCGTGCAGCATCCGCCATGACAGCATGCGGTTGGTCGCCTCGGCCAGCAAAGTGGCATGGGCGGGATCGCCCGCCACGTTCCGCATCTCATGCGGGTCGTTCCGCAGGTCATAAAGAACCGGCGGCAGTGACGGGCAATGGACGTATTTCCAGTCCCCGGTCCGCATCACGCACAGCCCCGCGCCATCGAACGGCAACCCCATCGGCGGCGGCGCGGCACGCGGCCAGCCACCCCGGAGATCGAATTCAAAATGCACCGCGTCGCGCCACCCTGCCGGTGTTTCACCCGAAAGCCAGGGCCGCAACGACACCCCGTCGCACGCGCGCGGCACCGGTAGTTCCAGCCAATCCAGAATGGTCGGCATCAGGTCCACGCTCTCGGTCAGCGCGTCGACAATCCGCCCACGGACACCCCCGGGATCACGGATGATCAAGGGCAGATGGTAGCTCTGATCGAACCAGCCGAGCTTGCCGAGGAGATGGTGGTCGCCGAGTTGCTCCGCGTGGTCGGAGGTGAAGATGATCAGCGTGTCGTCCCACTGCCCGGACCGCCGCAGCTCATCGAGGACCTGGCCAACCCAATGGTCGACCTCGGCGAGCAGGCCGTAATACGCGCGTCTGGTCAGCCGTATGTCATCATCCGACAGCGGCGCCACCAAGCCATCGCCGCCCGTGAAGAACGATGATCGCTTCTGCGTCTCCAGGAAATGCCGCATCACCGGATGCTGTGCGGCTTCCTGCTCGATAGGACCACGCACCGGATCAGTCAGGCATTGCATGGGCACGGCCTCATGCCAGGGCGCCGGCGCGGCGAAGGGCGGATGGGGCCGATAGAAACCCAGATGCAGCAGCCAGGGCCGGCTTGCCCGCGTGGAGCGCAGGAACTCGATCGCGTGCTCTCCAGACCATGCGGAGTCGGACAACGCGGCCGGAATGCGGTTGGACGCCGCTGTCGGACCGGCCGAACCGGTCGCCGGACGCCACACGTCGGTCGGCGGGTCCGGCAGCTTGAAACCGCGCCCGGCGACCCAGGCGAAATAATTGCGGTACTCGACCTCATCGCAATGCGCGACGACGCGCCAGCCTGGCATCACATCACCGATTTCCGTGAAGCCCGGATCACCGCAACCAACCACGCGGGGGTCGTGCGTGGTCGTCGTATAGCCGATCATCGCGGCATCGATCCCAGCGCGCCGCACCTCCCGCGGTAGCGTCGCATGGCGCGCATCGAGCGGTACGCCGTTCGCGACCACCCGATGGTTCATCACATACAGCCCGGTCAGCATGGAGGCACGCGCCGGTCCGCAGGGTGCCCCCTGTGCATAATGACCGGTGAACGTCACGCCATCCCGGGCCAATGCATCAAGATTCGGCGTCAGTGCAGATGGATGCCCGAGCGACCCGAGACTGTCCCCGCGCCACTGGTCCGCGATGATCAGCAGAACGTTGCGCGGGCGTGCCATGGCCTATCGCAGGTGACAAGCAACCTGATGCCCCGGCCCGATCTCCCGCAGGATCGGCGGTTCGACCTTGCACCGCGCCTCCGCATACGGACAACGCGGATGGAAATGGCACCCCGGCGGCGGCTTGATCGGGCTCGGCACATCGCCTTCGACGCGCTTCTTCGTGCGCCGCAGCGAAGGATCCGGCAGCGGCACGGCCGACAGCAATGCCTCGGTGTAGGGATGCTGCGGTGAGGCGAACAGCGTCTTCTTGTCCGCGTATTCGACGATCCGGCCCAGATACATCACCGCCACGCGGTGGCTGATATGCTCCACCACCGCCAGGTTATGGGAGATGAACAGGTAGGAAAGCCCACGTTCCTGCTGCAGATCCATCATCAGGTTGATGACCTGCGCCTGGATGGATACGTCCAGTGCCGACACGGGTTCGTCCGCCACGATGAACTGCGGGTCCAGCGCCAAAGCGCGGGCGATCGAGATGCGCTGCCGCTGCCCACCCGAAAACTGGTGCGGGTAGTTGTTCATCTGTGCCGGACGCAGTCCAACGCGGTTGAACAGCTTGGCCACGCGTTCGGCGCGTTCCTGCTTGTTGCCGACGCCGTGCACCATCAGAGGCTCCCCCACGATATCCCCGGCCTTGATTCGGGGATTGAGGGAGGAAAACGGGTCCTGGAACACGATCTGCATCTGGCGACGCAGCGGACGCATTTCCCCGCGGGGAATGTCGACGATGTCCTGGCCCGAGACCTTGATGGCGCCCGAGGTTGGCTCGATCAGCCGCAGCACGACGCGGCCGACGGTGGATTTGCCGCAGCCGGATTCGCCCACCAGGCCCAGCGTTTCGCCAGGATTGATGCTGAAAGATATCCCGTCAACGGCGAAGACATGGCCGACCGTGTTTCGCAGAAGCCCTTTCTTGATCGGAAAGTGCTTCTTCAGGTCGGTGACCTCGATCAATGGTTGGGTCATGGTCACTGTCCTAGGCCAGCCAGCATGCGGCGATGTGGTCGGGCGCCTTGGTTGCCAGTTCGGGCCGTTGCGTCTTGCAGCGCGCGTCGCCCTTGGTACAGCGCGGTTCGAATGCGCAGCCAGGCGGCAGGTCATTCAACGGCGGCACGATGCCCGAGATTTCCTGCAACCGTTCATCCGGCGCGACATCCAGCCCGCGCGCCGATCCGACGCGGGGGATCGAGTTCATCAGTCCCTGCATATACGGATGGTAGGGACTGGCGAAGATCTCCTCGACCGGCGCTTCCTCCACCTTGCGGCCCGCATACATCACGACCACCCGCTTGGCCGTTTCCGCGACGACCCCCAGGTCATGCGTGATCAGGACAACCGCCGTGCCGAATTCCCGTTGCAAGTCGCCGATCAGGTCGAGAATCTGGGCTTGAATCGTGACGTCCAGCGCGGTCGTCGGCTCATCGGCCACCAGCACCTTGGGACGACAGGCCAGCGCCATCGCGATCATCGCGCGCTGCCGCATCCCGCCCGACAACTGGTGCGGATATTCCCGCGCCCGTCGATCCGGCTCGGGGATGCGCACGTGGTGCAGCATCTCGACCGCTCGCTTGCGCGCGACTTCCCGCGAGCATCTGTCGTGCAGGACCACCATCTCCTCGATCTGGTTCCCGACCGTCAGCAACGGGTTCAGCGCTGTCATCGGTTCCTGGAAGATCATGGCGATCTTGCTGCCCCGCATCGACCGCATCTCGTTATCAGAGAGCTTCAGCAGGTCGGTGCCATCCACCTTTACGCTGC
Source organism: Asaia bogorensis (assembly GCA_945873195.1). Taxonomy (GTDB): domain Bacteria; phylum Pseudomonadota; class Alphaproteobacteria; order Acetobacterales; family Acetobacteraceae; genus Rhodopila; species Rhodopila bogorensis_A. The sequence continues at coordinate 16,825 of CAMCDA010000039.1, read as the reverse complement.
CCGCGGCGATCTCCCCGGGCGGCATGGGGACCAACCGCATCAGGGACAATGCGGTAATCGTCTTGCCGCATCCCGACTCACCGACGATGGCCAGGGTTTCCCCGGCGTTGACGGTGAAGGACACGTCCTGCACGGCCCGCACCAACCCGCGGCGGGTGTGGAAGACGGTGCTTAGTCCCGAAACTTCTAGAACGGGTGCCATCAGTCGTGCTGCCTCGGGTCCAGGGCGTCGCGCAGGGCGTCACCCGTCAGGTTCGATCCGAACACGACCAAGCTGATGGCAAGACCTGGGAAGATCACCAGCCAAGGGGCCGTGCGCACATATTCCGCCGCGGATTCGGACAGCATCCGCCCCCAGGACGGGTAGGGTTCCGGCACGCCGAGGCCCAGGAACGACAGCGACGCCTCGGTCAGGATCGTCGATCCCAACTGCGCCGTCGCCAGCACGATCAGGGGCGCCAGCGTATTGGGCAGGACATGCACGACCGCGATGCGCATCTCGCTCATGCCCGTGGCCTTGGCGGCTTCGACGAACGGCATTTCGCGCAGCGCCAACACGTTGGACCGGATCACGCGCGCCACGTGGGGGACCAACGGGATCGCGATGGCGATGATCGTGTTCCGCAGGGACGGGCCGAGCGACGCGGTGATCACCAATGCCATGACGAGCAGCGGGAGCGCGTCCATGATCTCGGTCACGCGCTGGACGATCAGGTCGAACCAGCCGCCCAGATAGCCGCAGGCGAGGCCGACCGCGGCACCAATTCCGCTGCCCAGTACAGTCGCGCCGACCGCGACCGCAAGCGATACCCGTGCGCCGTGGATGATGCGCGAGAACACGTCGCGCCCCATCATGTCCGCCCCCAGCAAGTTGACCTCCGACGGCTTCGCGAGCGAGGAGCGCGCGTTGGTCGAGAATGGGTCAAGCGGCGCCACGTAGTCGGCGAAGATCGCGCAGAGGACAAACGTGATCAAGATCAACGCGCCGGCGACCCCCAGCGGGTAGCGCCGAGTGAGGTAGAGAACCTCGCTCAGGAACCCTGGTTCGCTCGGGCGTGCTTCGGAGACTGACGTGCTCATTCGCTGTACCGGATGCGTGGATCGATGACCATGTAGATCAGGTCGACGATCAGGTTGATGAGGACCAGGATGGTTGCCGTGAACATCACGAGATTTTGCACCATCGGGTAGTCACGCCAGCGAATTGCCTCCACCAGGAAGCGGGCGACGCCGGGGATGTTGAACACGGTTTCCGTGACGATCAGGCCGCCGAACAGGAAGGCAACCTCGATGCCGATGATGGTCACGACAGGCAGCAAGGCGTTGCGAAGCGCGTGGTTATAGGTAACCGCCCGTTCAGACAGGCCCTTGGACCGCGCGGTCCGGACGAAGTCGTGGCGCAGGACTTCAAGCATCGCCGACCGGGTCAGGCGCATGATCAGCGCCGAACTGCGGAAGCCGACAGCCGCCGCCGGCACCGCCATCATCGCGAGCCACGCCCAGAAGGTCGGCGGGTTCCGATCGAAGATCGGGATCGTTCCGAAGAAGTGGACGCAGGCCATCAGGATCAGCAGGCCAAGCCAGAAGGATGGCATCGAGAGACCCGAGAGGCTGGTGATGCGCAGCAGGTAGTCGAGTACCGTGTTCTGCCGGACCGCGCTGATGACTCCAAGCGGCACGCCCATGATAACCGAGAAGATCAGCGCCATCACGGCAAGCTGGGCCGTGATGGGAATGCGCGGGGCGATCTCCTCGATCACCGGCTTCTCGGACACATAGGAATAGCCCAGGTCGCCGCGCAACAAGCCGCCGATCCACTGCATGTATTGCTGGTAGATGGGAAGATCCAGCCCGAGATCCGCGACGATCTTGGCCTTCTCCACCGGATCGATCAGCCCCGCCGAATCGAACAGGATGTCGGCGATATTGCCAGGGACGATACGCAGCAGCAGGAAGATGACCATCGAAACGCCGACCAGCGTCACGATCATCAGCAACAACCGCCGGATCAGATAGGACAGCATGGGATCAGGTTATCCTTATCGTTCCAGCCACGCGTCTTCGAAACGCCAGTGGTTGTAGATACTGTTGACCGCGAGTTTCAGGCCCTTGACGTTTGGCCACCAGCAGGTCCCGCCCTGTGACTGGTAGATGACCGGACGCGCCGCGTCTTCCTGGAGCTTTCGGTCGATCTCCCAGACCAGCTTCTTCCGCGCGTCGAAGTCAGTCATCTGGGACTGCTGGCGGTAGAGCTTCTCCAGCTCGGGATTGCAGTAGCCGGTGTAGTTCCGCTCCGATCCGCAGGTGTAGTTCTCGAAGAACTGCACATCAGGATCGTCGATGCCGGTACCTTGGACGTTCATGCCGACGGCATAGTCCTTCTTGAGCATCTTGGCATACCAGACCGAGCTGTCGAGCACTTCGAGCTCACCCTGGATATAGACGCTTTTCAGATGGTCGATCAGGATCACCGAGGCATCACGATAGCTGGCGACGTTGCGGGTCGATACCTTCAGCGGCATCATCTTGTCCGGGCCGTAGCCCAGCGCCCGCATGATCTTGCGGCCTTCCTCGCGGCTTTTCTCGACGTCGCCGCCATAGCCGGGGATGGTTTCCATGTACTCGGGCGACCAGCCCCAGATGCCCTCGGGTGGGGCCAGCATCGCGCCGCCGATCTTGTTGATGCCCCGGCTGATGATGTCCGAGAAGGCCTTGCGATCGATCGACAGCACCAACGCGCGGCGCAGGCGCTCGTCATCGAACGGCGGCTTGTCACGATTGATCAGCAGGTTGCCCTGGGTGTTCGACGGCTGCACCATGCACACCATCTGCGGGACCTGGAGCTGGATCTCCTTCGCGTTCTCGGGGTTCAATTCCCCCGTCAGCGTCAGATCATGCCGCCCCGCCACCAATGCCAGAATCGCCGTCGCTCGGCTGGAGATGATCGTGTACTCGATCCCGTCGAGATACGGCAGGCCGGGCTTCCAGTAATCCGGGTTACGGGCAAGCTTGATGCCCTCATTCTGCTTGAACTGCACGAACTTGAACGGCCCGGTGCCGATAGGAGCCGTCCGCATCTGCGGGCCGCTGACATGGCAGGGATACACCGGGGAGAAACCGCCCGCCAGCATCACGAGCAGGGACGGCTGCGGGTTTTCCAGATGGAACGTGACCTCGCGCGGGCCGTTGGTGGTCACTTCCTTGACGTTCCACCACCAGGTCTTGCGCGGGTTCTTGCGCATCTTCAGGTCGGTGCGGCCGGTCACACCGTCCCAGGTGCACTTCACGTCCTCGCTGGTGAACGGCTTGCCGTCGTGCCAGCGGACACCGTCGCGCAGCTGGAATGTGACCTTCCGGCCCCCATCCGACAGGGCCCAGGACGTGGCCAGGTCGGGCACGATACGGTCCGGACGGTTCTGCTCACTGTCCGGATCGAAGACGACCAGATTGTTGAACACCGCCATGAACGGCATGGCCGTCGAAATCGTCGCTTCTTCGTGGATCGAGGCGCTTGGCGGATTGTCACGATGGGTGACCCTCAGGACCCCGCCTTGCTTCTGCGCAAAGGCCGTTCCCGCCAACATCCCAACCGACAAAAGACACGCCAGGGCCATACGTCCCAGCAGAGCGGCCATTCGCGCTTCCTCCCACCTTCCCTTAACAGCATTCTGTCTCGGGGGCGGCGGGTTGGCAACCTTGGCCTGAATTACGAACCCGTTAGCCCGCCGACCCGCTCAATGAACGCGGCAATGTCGGCCACGCCCTTGCCATCCCGCACATTGGAAAAGACGAACGGCCGTTCTCCGCGCATCCGGCGCGCATCTCGGTCCATCACCTCCAGGCTCGCGCCGACGAAAGGGGCGAGGTCAATCTTGTTGATCACGAGAAGGTCGCTACGCGTAATGCCGGGCCCACCCTTGCGGGGAATTTTGTCGCCGGCCGAAACGTCGATGACATAGATCGTGATGTCCGCCAGTTCCGGGCTGAAGGTCGCGGCCAGATTGTCGCCGCCGGACTCGATCAGGATGACATCCAGCGCGGGAAAGCGGCGCCGCAGTTCGGCAACACCGGCCAGGTTGATGCTGGCATCTTCCCGGATCGCCGTATGCGGGCAACCCCCGGTTTCGATGCCCATGATACGCTCCGGCGGCAACGAGCCGGCGCGGGTCAGGAATTCCGCATCTTCCTTTGTATAGATGTCGTTGGTGATGGCGGCGATGTCGAACCGGTCCCGAAATTGCTTGCACAGCGCGTCCATCAGCGCGGTCTTGCCGGAGCCGACGGGGCCACCGACTCCAACACGCAACGGTCCATTCGCGGAATGGGTCATGAGCGGAACAGCCTTGTGTATTGGGTTTCGTGCCGCATCGCGGCCAGGTCGGAACGGAACGCGCAGCCGCCGATGTCATCCAGCGTGGCGTGGCGCGTCGCCTCCGCGGTCTCCATGATCACAGGTTCCAGCGCCGCCAGGACATGCAGTCCCGCGGTCTGGCCGAGCGGGATCAGGCGCACCGCGGCGGATATGAGGTTGGTTGCGAAGGTTTGCAGGAACGCGGCGGTCGTTGCGTCTTCGTCGATGCCGTGCCCGCCGGCCAGTGAGCCGACCGCGATCGGGTACGCCGGATCGTCCGGCATCACCGCCGTTCCCCACGCGGCCCCCGCCAGCACGAAGGCCCGTCCCTGGTTCAGTGATTCGTCACGGCGTTCGCGGCCGGGCGCTGTTGCGGCCGCCAGTTCCGCGAGGTCCCGCAACGCGGGCATGTCCCCTGCGGCACGGTGGGCGTGGCGCAACAGGATGGCGTCGGTCCGCCCCGCGCCGTGGCGCAAAACGTCATTCAGCCACACCTGCAAGGCTGGGGCGTTGGCGACATCCCCGCATTCGATCGCCCATTCCAGGCCGTGCGAGTAGGCAAAGCCACCGGTGGGAAAGGCCGGCGACAACCATGCTTGCAGCCGCAGCAGGCCGGTCATTTTAGTGGTGGTGGTCATGATCGTCATGATCATGGTGATGATGATGACCGCCGCCACCCGCATAGGCGCCGGACTCGGGATCGAACGGGGCGTCGATCTCGTCGACATGACCGCCGAGGCCCTCGACCATCTCCTTGATAACATGATCGGCGCGGATGCGGATGCGGTCACCCAGCAATTGCACCGGTAGATGACGGTTGCCGAGGTGCCAGGCGATCCGCACCAGTTCCCCGTCGTCATGCGCATGGATTTCCAACAGGGCTTCCGGCCGAGCGCGGACTCGTACGATGCCACCTTCGACCGCCAGGCCGTCGCCGTCCCGCAGGCGCGCGGCCTGCGGCAGATCGATCAGCAGGTCGGCATTCTGTTCGGTGTGCAGCACGATGCGCCGGCGATGCCGGTGGTCGAAGTCGATCAGCACGCTGTCGATCTGAGTGGCCGGGTCCCAGGACCCGGCCGGCAGAACCTGATGCGCGCGCATCAGAACAGGAAGTAGCGTTGCGCCATCGGCAATACCGTGGCGGGTTCGCAGGTCAGCAGCACGCCGTCAGCCCGCACCTCATAGGTTTCGGAATCGACCTCGATCACCGGAGTTGCGTCGTTGTTCACCATCGCGGCCTTGCCGATGCCACCGCGGGTGTTCCGGACCGCCACCAGCCGGCGCGACAGCCCAAACGCCTTGCCGATATCAGCCTCCAACGACGCCGCCGATACGAATGTCAGGCAACTTTCCGTCATCGCTCGGCCGAAGCCGCCAAACATCGGACGGTAGTGCACGGGCTGCGGCGTCGGGATCGAGGCGTTGGGATCACCCATCGCCGCGACGGCAATGGTCCCGCCCTTGATAATCATGTCCGGCTTCACGCCGAAGAAAGCCGGCGTCCACAGCACCAGATCGGCGAACTTGCCGACCTCGACCGAGCCGACCTCATGCGCGAAGCCCTGCGCGATGGCGGGATTGATCGTGTATTTCGCGATGTAGCGCTTGACCCGCGCATTGTCGTTGCCTGGCCCGTCGCCCGGCAGCGATCCGCGCTGCTGCTTCATCTTGTGGGCGGTCTGCCAGGTGCGGATGATCACTTCGCCGATCCGGCCCATCGCCTGGCTGTCCGACGACATCATCGAGATGGCGCCGATATCGTGCAGGATATCCTCGGCGGCGATGGTTTCGCGGCGGATGCGGCTCTCGGCGAAGGCCACGTCTTCTGGGATGTTGCTATCCAAATGATGGCAGACCATGAGCATGTCCAGATGCTCATCAAGCGTGTTGGACGTGTAGGGACGCGTGGGATTGGTCGAACTCGGCAGGACATAGGGCAGGCCGGCAACCTTGATGATGTCGGGGGCATGCCCGCCGCCCGCGCCTTCGGTGTGATAGGCGTGGATGGTGCGGCCCTTGAAGGCGGCGATCGTATCCTCGACAAAGCCGGACTCGTTCAGCGTGTCGGTGTGGATCATCACCTGGATATCGAAACGATCCGCGACCGAGAGGCAGTTGTCGATGGCTGCCGGCGTGGTGCCCCAGTCCTCATGCAGTTTCAGGGAGCAGGCACCGGCGCGGATCATTTCCTCCAGCGCCTCCGGCGTCGCGGCGTTGCCCTTGCCGGCGAAGGCGAGGTTGATCGGCAGCCCCTCCGCCGCCTGCAACATCCGCTCCAGGTGCCAGGGACCGGGCGTGCAGGTGGTCGCCGAGGTGCCGGTGGCCGGGCCGGTGCCGCCGCCGAGCAGCGTGGTCATGCCGGCGGCGATCGCGTCCTCAATCTGTTGCGGACAGATGAAATGAATGTGGGAGTCGATGCCGCCGGCCGTCAGGATCTTGCCCTCTCCGGCGATGATCTCGGTGCCCGGGCCGATGATGATGTCGACGCCCGGCTGGATGTCGGGATTGCCGGCCTTGCCGATCGCGGCGATGCGGCCGTCCTTCAGGGCAACGTCGGCCTTTACGATACCCCAATGGTCGATGATCAGTGCGTTGGTGATGACGGTGTCGACGCCACCCTTGGCGCGGGAGACCTGGGATTGCCCCATGCCGTCGCGGATGACCTTGCCGCCGCCGAACTTCACTTCCTCGCCGTAGATGGTGAAGTCCTTCTCGACCTCCACGATCAAATCGGTATCAGCGAGGCGCAGGCGGTCGCCCGTGGTCGGGCCGAACATGTCGGCATAGGCGTGGCGGGAGATACGGGCCATCAGTCGAGTGCTCCCATGATGTCGCCGCGGAAACCATACACCGCGCGCTTGCCGCGATAGGGGATCAGGGTAACTTCGCGCGTCTGCCCGGGCTCAAACCGAACCGCGGTGCCGGCGACGATGTCGAGCCGCTGGCCCCGCGCGGCGGCGCGATCGAAGGACAAAGCGGGATTGGTTTCAAAGAAATGGTAGTGGCTGCCGACCTGGATTGGGCGGTCGCCGGTGTTGGCGACGGTCATGGTGGTGCGGGGCAGGCCGGCGTTCAGTTCGATGTCGCCGTCGGCAGGGATGAGTTCACCGGGGATCATGGATTGTCCTTTCACCGGATCGGTTCATGCACGGTGACCAGCTTCGTTCCATCCGGGAACGTCGCTTCCACCTGCACGTCGTGGATCATCTCGGCAATGCCCGGCATCACCTGCTCACGGGTGATCACATGCGCGCCCGCCGCCATCAGGTCTGCGACGCTGCGGCCATCCCGCGCGCCCTCCACCACGAAGTCCGTGATGAGTGCCACGGCCTCGGGGTAGTTCAGCTTCACGCCGCGTTCCAGCCGGCGGCGGGCCACCATCGCGGCCATGCTGACAAGAAGCTTGTCCTTCTCACGCGGGGTCAGGTTCATCGATCTTTCCTTGTCAGCAATTCCAGACTCGCGGCAACGCCCGGCCATCACGCAGAACCGCCAGCACCGTGGCAACCACCTTGCGCAACGACGCGCTATCCGGTGCGAGGATACGGGTCAACAGCATGCCATTCCAGGCGGAAGCCCCGGCCTGGGCGCCGGCAGGCAGAGCCGCCCGCACATCATCCAACCGTCCCTCGGCAGCGGGCGCGACGAACAGAACCGTGGCGATCGCCCGTGCCCCATTCGCCACCGCCGGCCGGCACAGCGCCGCGTCGATCGCGCCATCCATCCGGATCGCGTCATGCCACAGCAGCGATTCGCCTCGCCGCACGCGGATCAAATCGCGCAGGGACCCCGTCTCGACCCGTTCGCCGCTGGCCGAACGGCCGAACATCAGCATTTCGACGCCAAGGAAGTGGGAGTCTGGGGCCAGGTCGATGTCCAACACGCGATCCAGCGCGCAACGATCGAACAGGATGGTTTCCTGCGGCAACCATTCCATGGCAGCGCCGTCGCCGACCGTAATCCGCGTCCGCACAACCGACGGCCCCGTCCCGGGGATCACCCGATAGAACCGTTCAGCGGCCTGCGCGGTAACCGTCATCCGTGTCTCGGCTGCCATATCCAGCGCCACGTCCAGCCGATCACCACCGGCCACGCCGCCCGAGGTGTTCAGCGTTACAGCTACCGGCCAAGCACCGGGATCGACGCGGGGAAACCGCGCCTTCAGGCACCCCTGCTGGTACAGCGTATCAAGCACCGTGTCCGCCCCGCGCCGCTTGAACGCCACGCGCAGGTGTCCGACCGCGCGCTGCATGGCGCCGGAATCAGACGGAGAGACGGCGTCGAACATCCTGCTCGTCCAATTCCTCCCGGCGCCCCGACAGCACGACATCACCGCGGTCCAGGACCACGATCGTCTGGGCGAGTTCGTTTGCGAAATCGAAATACTGCTCGACCAGCAGGATGGCCATCTCTCCCCGGCTTCGCAACAGGGCGATGACGCGGCCGATGTCCTTGATGATGGAGGGTTGGATGCCCTCGGTCGGTTCGTCCAGCACCAACAGGCGCGGCTTCATCACCAGGGCACGCGCGATGGCAAGTTGCTGCTGCTGCCCGCCCGACAGATCGCCGCCGCGCCGGCGCAGCATGGTCTTCAGGATCGGGAACAGGTCGTAGATTTCATCCGGAACCTTCCGCTGCCCGCGCGGCAGGACGGCAAATCCTGTCTCCAGGTTCTCCTTAACCGTCAGCAGCGGGAAGATGTCGCGGCCCTGCGGCACCCAGGCGATGCCCCGGCGGGCGCGATCATACAGCGCCAGCTTCGAGATATTTTCCCCTTCCCAGGTGATCTTGCCGGCGGAGATCGGATGCGCCCCGACAATCGCCCGAAGCAGCGACGTCTTGCCCACGCCGTTTCGGCCCATCAGGCAGGTGACGGCACCTATCTCAGCAGTCAGCGACACCTGACGCAGCGCGATGGCCGCGCCGTAATGCAGATCGACATGATCGACTTCCAGCATGTTCAGCGCCCCAGATAGACCTCGATCACGCGCGGGTCCTCGCTGACGTGATCGATGGAACCTTCGGACAGCACGGAGCCTTCGTGCAGCACGGTCACCTTGACGCCGAGCGCGCGGACAAAGGCCATGTCGTGCTCGACGACGACGACGCTGCGGGTTTGGTTGATTTCCCGCAGCAATTCGGCGGTCTGTTCCGTCTCAGCATCGGTCATGCCGGCGACGGGTTCATCGACCAGCAGCAGGCTCGGGTTCTGCGCGAGCAGCATCCCGATCTCCAGCCATTGCTTCTGCCCATGGGAGAGATCGGCGGCGCGACGGTCGCGGTGATCGCCCAGGCGGATGGTGCCCAGGATCTCATCGATCCGCTTGCGTTCGGCTTTCGTCTCCCGCGCCCACAGGCGGAAACTCGGCCGGCGGTCGCCGGCAATGGACAGCAGCAGGTTGTCCCAGACGCTGTGTGGTTCGAACACCGTGGGCTTCTGGAACTTCCGACCGATCCCCAACTGGGCGATGGCGGGTTCATCAAGCTTGGTCAGGTCGAGGTCGGTGCCGAACACGACGCGCCCGGTGTCGGGGCGGGTCTTGCCGGTGATGACATCCATCATCGTGGTCTTGCCGGCGCCGTTAGGGCCGATGACCGCGCGCATCTCGCCCTTTTCCAGCACAAGGGACAGAGCGTTCAGGGCACGGAACCCGTCGAAGCTGACCGTGACGCCATCCAGATAAAGCAGGGTGTCCGCCTCGCTCATGGCACGGCCTCTTTCGCTTCCGCGCTTTCGCGCTTCGGCTTGCGCTTCAGGGCCGAAAACAGGCCCATCACGCCCTTCGGCAGGAACAGCGTGACCAGGATGAACATCGCGCCTAGGGCGTAGAGCCACAGTTCCGGCAGCGCCCCGGTGAACCAGGTCTTGCCGAAATTTACCAGCACCGCGCCGATGATCGCGCCTGACAACGTGCCACGTCCGCCGACGGCAACCCAGATCACCGCCTCGATCGAATTGGCGGGGGAGAACTCGGACGGGTTGATGATGCCGACCTGGGGGACATAAAGCGCGCCGCCGATCCCGGCCATGACGGCCGACAGGACCCAGACGACGAGCTTGTAGGACTCGGGGCGGTAGCCGAGGAACCGCGTCCGTGCCTCGGTATCGCGCACGGCGATCAGCACCTTGCCGAAGCGAGAGGTCACCACAAACCGGGCGACCAGGAGTTGGGCGGCCAGCAACAGGGCCGAAACCACCATCAACGCCGATCGGGTCGAGTCCGCCTGGACCGAGAAGCCGAGGATGTCCTTGAAGTCGGTCAGCCCGTTGTTGCCGCCAAAGCCCATGTCGTTGCGGAAGAAGGCCAGCAGCAAGGCATAGGTCAGTGCCTGCGTGATGATCGAGAGATAGACGCCTGTCACGCGGGACCGGAACGCCAGCCATCCGAACACCAGCGCCAGGATGCCGGGCACCAGAACGACCATCAGCATGGCGAAGCCAAACCACTCAAACCCATGCCAGAACCAGGGCAGTTCCTTCCAGCCCAGGAACACCATGAAGTCGGGCAGCTCCGGATTGCCATAGACGCCGCGGGTGCCGATCTGGCGCATCAGATACATGCCCATCGCGTAGCCACCCAGCGCGAAAAACGCCGCATGGCCGAGCGAAAGGATGCCGGCGAAGCCCCAGACGAGGTCGACGGCGAGGGCGAGCATCGCGAAGCTCAGGTATTTCCCGGCCAGCGCTATGACATAGGTCGGAACGTGAAACGGCGATCCGACCGGAGCCATCTGGTTCAGCGCGGCCAGCACCATCGCGATGCCCAGCACGAGCACCAGCGTTATGGACGTCGTACGATCCAGCATCACGCTTCCACCGCTCGGCCCTTCAACGGGAACATCCCGCGCGGCCTCCTCTGGATGAACAGGATCAGCAAGACCAGGACAACGATCTTGCCCAGCACGGCGCCCGCGACGGGCTCAAGGAATTTGTTGAAGATGCCCAATGTCAGCGCGCCGACCACGGTGCCCCACAGATTGCCGACGCCGCCGAATACCACGACCATGAAGCTGTCGATGATGTAGCCCTGGCCGAGGTTCGGGGACACGTTGTCGATCTGGCTCAGCGCCACACCGGCCATGCCAGCGACACCCGATCCCAGCCCGAAGGTCAACGCGTCGATCCAGGGCGTGCGAATGCCCATCGCGGCGGCCATGCGCCGGTTCTGGGTCACCGCCCGCATGCGCAGGCCCAGGGAGGTGTAGCGCAAGGCAGCCATCAGGCCCGCGAGAACGATGATCGCGAACAGGATGATATACATCCGGTTCCACGTCAGCGTGATACCGCCAAGCTGTGTCGCGCCGCTCATCCAGCCAGGTGTATCCACGTCGCGATTGTTGGCGCCGAAGATGGAGCGGACGGCCTGCTGGATCATCAGCGAAAGGCCCCAGGTGGCCAGCAGGGTCTCCAACGGACGGCCATACAGCCAACGGATCAGGCTGCGCTCGATAATGATCCCGATCATGCCGGCGACCAGGAACGCCATCGGAATGGCCACCAGCAGGTTGGCCCAATAGAAACCAGGGATCCAGGCCTTGATCGCGCCCTGGACACAGAACGTCGTATAGGCGCCGATCATGACCATTTCGCCATGCGCCATGTTGATGACGCCCATTACGCCGAAGGTGATGGCCAGGCCGGCGGCGGCCAGCAGCAGGACGGACCCCAGGCTGAGACCGTAATAGACGCTTTGCAGGATCGACCACATCTGCAGCACACGGTCGATCGCGATGATCGTTGCGGCGGCGGCCTCGGCCACGGCCGGCGGCTGGCCGGACAGCGCGGCGAGCGTGCTCCGCGCCTCGATGTCGCCCCGGGCGCGCAGAACGGCGACCGCTTTCAGCCGATCGCTTTCGCTGACATCAGCGGTGAACAGCACCGCCGCGGCACGCGCCTCCTCCATCCGGGTCTTGACGCTGGCGTCGGTTTCCTTGGCAAGCGCACGGTCAAGCGCCGGCAGCGCCGCGGGATCGCGGGAACGGAACACGGCCTCGGCCGCCGTCAGGCGATCGGACCGGCTCGCGGAGAACAGCCTCAGACTGCCGAGAGCCGCATCGATGGCGCCGCGCACGGCATTGTTCAGCCGGACCTGCCGGACGGCGGCGAGGGCCACGTCGGGCGCGGGGGCGCCGGTCGCTGCATCGGTCAGGGCGTCGGTGTCGCCCTTGATGAAGAGAGCCTTGTCGGCGCGGAAATACAATTTCCCACTTTGCAGGGCGACGATGACCTCGGCGGCGCGGGGATGACCCGAGAGCGCCAATGCCTCAACGCCTTGGCGGAGCGCATTGAAATTTGCCGTGGCCAGAGCGGCCAATGCCTCATCGGCTGGTTGCGCCCGGGTGGGCATGGCCATCAGCGTGAGGATCAGGAACAGAACGACTCGAATTCGGCACATTACCATGCATCCCGCATGAGAAGGGGGCGGCCGGGAGGAACGGCCGCCCCCTGATCAGGCAATCAGGCTGAAATCAGCCCTTCTTGCCGGACGTGCAGGTGCCCGTCTTCACGTTGAAGGCGCCGCACCGCATCGGGGACCGCCAGTCACCAATCAGGTCCTTGGTGTCGGCGACATAGGGCGACCATTCCTGGGCGACCACGGTGCCGGGGGTTTGCCAGACGGTGTTGAACTGGCCGTCGGCCTGCACTTCGCCGATCAGGACCGGCTTGGTGATGTGGTGGTTCGGCATCATCGCCGAGAAGCCGCCGGACAGGTTCGGCACGGCCACGCCGATCAACTCGTCGATCACCGCATCCGGCGCGATCGTTCCGGCCGACTCAACCGCCTTCACCCACATGTTGAAGCCGATGTAATGGGCTTCCATGGGGTCGTTGGTCACGCGCTTCGGGTTCTTCGTGTATTTCTTCCAGGAGTCGATGAACGCCTTGTTGTCGGCGTTGTCGACGCTCTGGAAGTAGTTCCAGGCGGCCAGATGGCCGACAAGCGGCTTGGTGTCGATGCCGGCGAGTTCTTCCTCACCGACCGAGAACGCGACAACCGGAATGTCGGTCGCCTTGAGGCCCTGGTTGCCGAGTTCCTTGTAGAACGGAACGTTGGCATCGCCGTTGATGGTGGAAACGACGGCGGTCTTCTTGCCGGCGCTGCCGAATTTCTTGATCTCGGCCACGATGTTCTGCCAGTCGGAATGGCCGAACGGCGTGTAGTTGATCATGATGTCGGCCTTGGCGACACCCTTGGCGATCAGGTAGGATTCCAGGATCTGGTTGGTCGTGCGCGGATAGACATAGTCGGTGCCGGCCAGGACCCAGCGCTGCACCTTGTTTTCCTTCATCAGGTAATCCACCGCCGGGATCGCCTGCTGGTTCGGCGCCGCGCCGGTATAGAACACGTTGCGGCTGCACTCCTGGCCCTCGTACTGGACCGGATAGAACAGGATGCTGTTCAGTTCCTCGAACACCGGCAGGACGGACTTGCGGGACACGGACGTCCAGCAGCCGAAGGTGGCGGCGCATTTGTCGACCGAGATCAGCTGGCGGGCCTTTTCGGCGAAAAGCGGCCAGTTGGAGGCCGGGTCGACGACGACGGCTTCGAGCTTGCGGCCGAGCAGGCCGCCCTTGGCGTTCTGCTGCTCGATCAGCATGAGCATGACGTCTTTCAGCGTGGTCTCGCTGATCGCCATGGTGCCGGAGAGGGAGTGGAGGATGCCGACCTTGATCGGGCCGGCGGCTGCGGCCGCCTGTGCTTGCGCCGGGGTCGTGGCGGCCTTGACGGCGCCAATGGCGGCGATGGTGGCAGCGGCGGCACCGAGGCGGCCAAGGCCGCGGCGCGAAAGCTTCGGTTCGACCGGTATCATGCGTTGATGGTCCCTGTGTCTTGTGTGGTGGTTTCCCCGCCGGGCGGAGCCCACAACACCCAAAGCAACCATCGTGCCAAACTCTAGAACCCCTTATTCGACATGAATCCGGGGCCACCGAACGCCCAAACCGCCACCCGGGCCAGCCACACCGCCAATTATGCCTAAATTATCGGCATATTAGCGCCAGACAGGCCCGGGATTCCCAAACCAATCAGCCGCCACCCCAGGGCCGGAGCGGAGGCCTCTTCCGCTACACCCGGCGGATGTTCCAGAAATAGGCGCCGGTCGCCTCTATCTGCCCCACCAGGTTCTTCCGACGGGCAGTCCTGATCTGAAACTGGCCAATCGGCACGAAAGGCACATTGTCGAACGCCCGACGCTGAAACGCATCAGCCGCCGCGTCCTGCGCGGGCCGGTCCTCGGCCAACAGCCAATCACGGGCGTATTGTTCGATCTCATCATCCTTGTACCAACCGAACCAGCCGCTCTGCCCCAATCCGCGCGCGAACCATTGCTGCACCGGATCACCCACCACGATCGACGGCGCCCAGGTGTGCAGGATGCTCCAGCCGCCCTTGTCCACCGGCTCCTTGCTCTGGCGGCGCTGCGTCACCGTGCCCCAATCCGTCTGCACGAGTTCCACATTCATGCCCATCCGCTTGAGCAGGTCATAAGTCACATCGCCCCAGGGGCCGATCGTGACAAAGTCGCTCGGGCTGATGATGACGACCTTTTCACCCTTATAGCCGGCGGCCTTCAGCGCGGCTTTCGCCTTCTCCAGATCCCCCGGCATCACCGCCGTCCCGAGTTCCCGCCCATACGTCGTGCCACAGGGCAGCACGGCCTTGCAGATCCGATAGGCGGAAGGATCAGCACCGGTCACCGACGCCATGTAGTCGTCCTGGTTCACCGCCATCATCACCGCGCGCCGGATCGCCACATTGTCGAATGGCGGGTGCAGATGGTTGAACCGCAGCACACCGTTGAATCCCGTCGGGTTCGCACTGCCGATCGCGATATTCGGGTCCTTCCGGAGCAACGGCACCAGATCGGCCTGCACCTGCTCATACCAGTCGATCTCGCCGGCTTGCAGCGCGGCCGAGGCGGTCGCCGAGTCTGGGATGACCTTCCATTCCACGCGGTCGAAGTGAACGACCTTGCCGCCCGAGGTCCACTCCGCCGCTTCCTGCCGCGGCACATAGTCCGCATTGCGCTCATAGACGACCGACGACCCCGGCACGAATTCATTCCTGACGAACTTCAGCGGACCGGAGCCGATCGTTTCAGTGACCTGCTTGAAGCCGTCGGTCTTCGCCAGATGCTCGGGCATGATGAACGGCACCGTGGCGCCGCCGCGGCCGATGACGTCAATGAAGATCGGCAGCTTGCGGTTCAGGGTGATCTTGATGGTCCGGTCGTCCTGGACACCCCAATCATCGACAAACTTCGCCACCGTCTGCCCGATCGTCTCCCGCGACGCCCACCGCTTCAGGCTCGGCGCGCAATCCTGGGCGCGAACCGGTTCGCCATTGTGGAACTTCAGGCCATCCCGCAACTTGATCAGATAGGTGCGGCCGTCGTCGGAGACGGTGTAGCCCTCGGCCATCTGCGGCTTGAGGTTCTGTTGGGTGTCGGTACCGAACAGCGTGTCATAGATCGCCCAGCCGTGATTGATGGTCACCAGCGCCGTGGTGAAAATTGGGTCGAGCAATGTCAGATTGGCCTGCGGCACAAACCGCAGGGTCCGCGCGCGGGCCGGCTGAGCGATGGCAAAGCGGCTCGGCAGGACGGCCGCGGCGCCAGCCCCGGCCAATAGATGACGTCGTTTCATAACGGAACCTCCTGTTGCTGTTGGACGCAGCATGGCGGAATGCCGTGGGCGCGCCAATCCACGGGGACAGGTCGGCCGTTCACCGACCCTTAACCTTTTCCGCGCATGATCGGGCTGCCCAGTTCAAGGCGTGCCATGCAACCATCCGCCCCCATCCCACCGCTTCCGACCCGCTCGGCACCCACGCTGTCCGTCGTCGTCCCAGCCTACAATGAAGCCGAGGTTCTGCCGGTTTTCCACGCGCGCCTGTCCCGGGTGATGGAAGCCCTGGATCAGACCTGGGAGCTTGTGATGGTCAACGACGGCAGCCGCGACGCCACGTTCCGCATCATGCAGGACCTGCGCCGGCTCGATCCGCATGTCACGATCGTCAACCTGTCCCGCAATTTCGGGAAGGAGATCGCCGTGACCGCCGGCCTCGATCACGCGGTGGGGGACGCCGTGATCATCATCGACGCCGACCTCCAGGACCCGCCCGAGGTGATCCCCGACCTGGTCGCCGCCTGGCGGGACGGCTTCGATACGGTCTTCGCCCAGCGCCGGCGCCGCGACGGCGAGACCTGGTTCAAGCGGGCCACCGCCCATGCGTTCTATCGCCTGATGCGGCGGGTCGGGCAGGTCGAGATGCCGCCGGACACGGGCGATTTCCGCCTGATCAGCCGCCGCGTGGTGGAAGCGTTAGCCCACATTTAACAGCCACTCAAATAAACTCCGTCTTATCAGATATTTACGGTCCATCTGCAGCCCGAGTGGCACTACATCCGCGTCATCCTCGGGTCACATCGTGAATTTGCGCACCCCGCCAGGAGCGGCGTCGATGCCCAGAG
>CAMCDA010000038.1 GCA_945873195.1 Asaia bogorensis | reverse complement strand
GACACCGCTTTTTGTATCAGGCTGGGTTACGTGACTCGGGGTGTGACCCGGTCAGCTGGCCCAGCTTCCCGTTGCAGGTGGCGGGACGACTTGGCATACCAACCTACTACCTTGGAATCACAGAATAAAAAATGAGGGGATGGCTGAGGATCTGGCCCACAAGAGTGCCCAGGATCTGATCACAGACATCAGGATAGTCATGGATGGCGCGGCGGAACGTCGCGGCCGGCATGCTGGCCAATGTGGATGCCGTGATGGCCAGAACCCCAGCCGAACGCGACCGGCCATCCAACGCCGCCAGCTCCCCAAAATACTCGCCATCGCGTAAATCCCGCAGGATCGTCTCGCGCCCGCCCGTGGCCGTAACCACGCGCAAATGACCGCGCAATACGAGGAACACGTCGGTCCCATCACCTTCGTGATCAATGATCCACTGCCCGGCGTCACAGTCGCGCCAGGTGCAGGCGGCTTCAAGCTGCTTCAGATCCTGTCCGGCGATGCCGCCGAACAAGGGAAAGCCGCTCAGCGTTCTTTCAATGTGCGCCATTGCCTCTCCTCGCCTGGTGCGTCCGCGCCAGATAGCGGGGCCGGATCATGGTAACTCCATTACGGATTTGTTGTGAGTGTCGATGGTCCCTCGGCTCTCCGTCAATTCATGACCTCGTTTGGCACGTGCATAATGCCACATTCCGGCATCGGAACAAGCGGTAAGGTTCGCATGCCCTGGACGAAGGACATGCAAGTCACAAACGGGGCGGGATGGTTGGGAGAGATCCCGATCAATGCGACACCACACCCGCGGGGAGAAGGCGGATGTTTGAGGCATCGGAAGCGATCCAGGTCAGCTTCGAAACAGATATTCTGAACATCCCAACAGCGGCGCGCCTCACCGCGCCCGGCGGGCAGCCACGGCGCGGAGCGATAGCGCGGGTGGGCGGAAGCGTCTCCCGCCGGCGCAGCGCCCGAGCACCCTCGGTTGC
The DNA here is from genome assembly GCA_945873195.1 of Asaia bogorensis. Lineage (GTDB taxonomy): Bacteria > Pseudomonadota > Alphaproteobacteria > Acetobacterales > Acetobacteraceae > Rhodopila > Rhodopila bogorensis_A. Next base: position 27,972 of record CAMCDA010000038.1, on the reverse strand, counting down.
GCTTGACGCATCATCCCCGACTGCGGAACGCATCCGCGCGCTTCAGGATTTGGTGTCCAGTTCGGCGGCGCTCATTGATCGCTTGCAACAGGATCTGGCGCAGACCAGGGATGACGCCGCGCGTGACGCGTTGACCGGCCTCGCCAACCGCCGAGGGTTTGATGCCGCGCTTCGTTCGGTGTCCGAGCAACCGGCGGATATGTGTCTGCTCATCCTCGACATCGATCATTTCAAACGTTTTAACGACACGCACGGCCATCCGCTGGGCGACGCCGTGCTTCGTATGGTCGCCCGGGTCATCAGTGATCAAGTCAGGACCTGCGACATCGCCGCCCGTCACGGCGGCGAGGAGTTCGCGGTCATCTTGCCAGGCGCGTCACTGACGGTTGGTTCGGCGATCGCCGAACAAATCAGGCGGGTTCTGGAGCATCGTGGAATCCACGATCGCGGCACGGGCAAGCAATTGCCGAGCGTCACCTGCTCGATTGGAGTCGCGCGGTACCGTGCGGGTGAGCCCGTTGAAGCGCTGGTGGAACGATGCGATCAGGCATTGTATCGCGCGAAGCATGGCGGGCGGAATCGTGTGGAGACGGAAACATCTCCTCCGCGGTAGGCCCGCCCGCCCCGAACTACCGGTCCCCGCTATCCGCGAACGGGTTCTTCGTGCCGCGCAACTGCAAGCGGATGGGCGTTCCCGGCAGCGAGAACATCTCTCGCAGGCTGTTCACCAGATAGCGCTGGTAATCCTCCGGCATCTGCTCCGCCCGGGTCCCGAAGGCCACGAAGGTGGGCGGCCGAGCCTTGGCTTGGGTGATGTAGCGGAGCTTGAGGCGGCGGCCTGAGACGAGCGGGGGCTGATGCCGCTCCAGCGCGTGTTCAAACCAGCGGTTCAGTTCCCCGGTCGGCACCCGCGTGTTCCAGACCGCGTGCGTTTTCAGCACCGTGGGCAGCAGGCGGTCCACCCCGGCGCCGGTCAGCGCCGAGATCGTCACGACGGGGATGCCTTTCATCTGGGCGAGGCTGTCCTCCAGCCGCTCCTGGATCGCCTTGCGGGTGGCGTTCCGGTCCGGCACCGCATCCCATTTGTTCAGCGCGAGCACACAGGCCCGCCCCTCCCGCTCGATCAACTGGGCGATGCGGAGGTCCTGGTCGTGGATCCCCTCCACCGCGTCGACCGTCAGGACCACGACCTCGGCCATTTTCAGGGCGCCGATGGCCGCGCCGACCGACATCTTCTCCAGGTCTTCCTCGATCCGGGCGCGGCGGCGCAGGCCGGCGGTGTCCACGACCCGATAGCGATGCCCCTCCGCGTCGGTCAGATCGACCGAGATGGCGTCGCGGGTCAGGCCCGGCTCGGGGCCGGTGATCATCCGGTCCTCGTTCAGCAGGCGGTTCATCAGCGTGGACTTCCCGGCATTCGGCCGCCCGACGATGGCGAGTTTCAGAACCGCGTTCTCGGGGTCATCCTCCTCGGCGGGCGGGGGAGGCGGCAGGTTGTCGGCGATTTCCGCCATCAGATAGGAAATGCCGTCCCCGTGTTCGGACGACACGGCAATCGGCTCCCCCAGCCCCAACGCATAGGCATCCAGCACCGAGGACTCGGACGCCCGGCCTTCCGCCTTGTTGGCGATCAGCAGCACTTTCCGCCCCTGGCGGCGCAGCCACTGGCCGAAATGGCGGTCGGCGGGGGTCAGGCCGGCGCGGGCATCCACCACGAACAGCACGAGGTCGGCCTGCGACACGGCGGTCTCGGCCCCGGCGCGCATCCGGCCGGCCAGCGTCTCGGGCGCGGCTTCTTCCAGGCCGGCGGTGTCGATCAGGCGCACCTCTCGGCCGCGCAGCATGGCCTCCGCTTCCTTGCGGTCGCGGGTGACGCCGGGGATATCGGCGACCAACGCGGCGCGGCGGCCGGCGAGGCGATTGAACAGGGTGGATTTCCCCACGTTCGGCCGGCCAGCAATGACGACAACAGGCAACATTCAACGAATTCCGCGATCAGAGACGTGGTTGTGTCGCGAAGCACGGTAAACGGCAATCTTTTCCGTCAATCGGTCGTCCGGAGGCTGCTCCTAGGACGCGGTGGCGCGCAGCCGTTCGGCCTGGTGCGCGATCTCATCCTCGGGGATTCCGGCCAGCCGGAGCCCTTGCGCGTAGTGGATCCGGTCGCTTTCCCGCTCCAGCGGCGTGGACAGCAGGAAGCGCTCGATCGTGAAATCCGGCTCGATCAGCAGCAGCCGCCGGCGCACGGCCGCGGCTTCCCAGATGGCCGAGCGCGGCGAGATATGGCTTGTAGGTGGCCGAGAAGGAGGGATTGATCTCGCTCACGGTGCGGCCCATCTCGACCGCGGATTCATAGTCCCGCTTCAGCAGGTAGATCAGGATGAAGAACGCGTCGAAGAAGAACGCGTGCGGGTCCATGGGGGAGAGTTTCTTGTAGCGGTTGTTCCGCCGCTCAGCCTCATCCGGGTCGCCGGCATAGGCGTGGGTCACGGCGGACAGCGCCCAGGCCATCGCGAGGTTCGGGTTCAGCGACAGCGCGCGTTCATGCAACGCCGCGGCTTCCCGCAGGCGGCGATGCAGGAAGGCGCGCACATGGCCGGCGATGGTCAGGCCGCGCGCGTCGAAGGGATCGAGCACGATGGCCCGTTCCGCAAGACGCCCAGCCTCCGCCATCAGGCTTTTTGGGTCGTCCGCCCAGTCCTGGCCCACCAGGAAGATGTGCCAATAGGCATACCAGGCGTGGGCCGCGGCATAGTCCGGTTCCAGCGCGATGGCGTTGGCCAGATGCGTGCCGGCCCGCATGAATTGCGGCTTTTCCATCCGCCCGATCAGCGGGATCGCCCGCAGCATCAGGTCATAGGCGGAGGCATCGACCGGCGGGCGGGCGGAGGTACGGCGCGCCTCGATCAGCAGGATCTCGGGGTCGATCTGCGCCACGACCTCGGCCGCGATCTCATCCTGGAGGGACAGGATGTCATTACTCTGACGGTCGAATCGGCGCGCCCAGACGACCTGGTTGCCGGCCCGCAGGTCGAGCAGGCGCATGGTGATCCGCAACCGCGTGCGCACGCGCTGGATCGTGCCATCCAGCAGGAAGTCGATGCCGAAGGTGCGCCGGATCGCCGCTTCATCCCGCGTGTCGGCGGCAAACCGCACCAGGGAGTTGGAGGAGACGACGAACATCCAGCGGAATCGTGACAGCGCGGTTGTGATTTCCTCGGCGAGGCCAGGCGCGAGATGGGCGTCTTCCTCGGTCACGCCCACAAGCTGCATCGGCATCACGCCGACATGGGCGCCGCCGCGGTTGATCCGCATCGAGTCGCGCGGTTCCGGTTCGTCGGCGCCATAGTCGTCCCTGGGGTCGGACAGGGGCGCGGGCGGCGGCGGGGCCGGCGGGCGCAACGGCATCCGGCTGCCGGACGGACCGCGAATTTCATTCAAAAGCCGCTGCGTTTCCGGCGACGGCGCCGCATCCAACAAATCCGCCAGCACCGCTCGGCAGCGGTCATAGGCCTGGATGGCCATGCCACGTTCGCCGCGTACCGCATGGGCGCGCATCAGGGCCCGCCACGCGCCTTCATGCGCGCGGTCGATCTGCAACAGGCGCTGGGCGGCGGGAATCGCGGCCTCGGGTTCCAACTGTTCCTTCAGCAGCGCCTCGGCCACGTTGCGGGCGCGGTCGCGGAGACGCTCACGCTCGGTGTTCAGCCAGGCGTCGAAGGTGGGGTCGATGCCGTCCAGGTCTTCCAGCAGGTCGCCATCCAGCAGCGACAGCGACGCGGGCTGGGACGTGGTGGCGCGCATCACCTCCTCGACATCCACCCAGACCGCGCCCGCGCGCAGGGATAGTTGGTCGCGCGTTACGACCAGGATGTCGCTTTTGGATGGCGTGAGCGCTTCCAGCAGCCGGTGGATTTCCTGGCGGAGGGAGGCACGGGCCTGTTCCTCGGGCCTCCTGCTCCAGAGCAGTTCGGCCAGCCGGCCCCGCAAGGCCGGTCGTGGGGCGGATAGGGCAACGGCGGCGAGCAGGGCGCGCGTCTTCCGCCCGGCCGGCAGCACGTTTTCACTGTTGACCGTCCAGGCTTCCATTTGTCCGATCAACCGCAGCCGGACGACAACCTGATCCTGGTTGTTGTCTTGCTGCTGGCTATCAGGGCCCCTGGTGTTGCGGTCCGCCATCACTCACGCATGATTGCCAAAGAGAGTTGTAGAGCGAACCCCGGTGACACGCCAAGGCTTAAGCGGCCTGATCAAATCGCGGCCTCGGCGAAAATACGTCCCGCGTCGCCATTCCATTCCGTCGCGTAACGGTTCAGCCAGTGTTCAGCCTGCGTCGGCCCCCCAGCGGCGATGACGTCGAGCGGTGCCAGATAGATGGATTCGTCCTGTCCGGAAGCGTTCCGCCGGTTGCGTGCCCGCAGGCCATCCCGCGCGATCGCGACCACATCGCCCGCCAATGCCCGCAGGTCGCGGCCCCGCCAGATGGTATCAAGACCCTGGCGCGGTACCGCGGCGCGCATGGTCACGGCATCTTCCCATCCAGCGCCGCGCAGCAAGGATTCCGCGGCTGTCAGGGCCGCGTCGTCGTACAGCAGCCCGACCCAGAGCGCGGATTGCGCCACCATCATGTCCAGGCGGCCGGCATCCGCGCCCCGCATTTCCAGGAAGCGCTTCAACCGCACATCGGTGAACACCGTCGTCATGTGATCCGCGAAATCGCCGACCGTCGGGGTGATGCCGTCCAGCCCGGCCACGCGCCCGTTCATGAAATCCCGGAACGACGCGCCGGCCACGTCGTTGTAGCGCCCGTTTCGGTAGACGAAATACATCGGGACCGAGTCGATCATCCATTCCGCGTAGCGTTCAAACCCGAACCCGTCTTCAAACATGACGGCCGGAATGCCCGAGCGATGGTTGTCCGTGTCGGTCCAGACATGGGCGCGGTAGGTCTGCAGGCCGTTCGGCTTGCCCTCGGTAAAGGGGGAGTTGGCGAACAGCGCCGTCGCCAGCGGTTGCAGCAGCAGCGACACGCGCAGCATCCGCACCATGTCCCGCTCGGATGGGTAATCCAGGTTCACCTGCACGGTACAGGTCCGCGTCATCATATCGAGCCCCATGGACCCGACCAGCGGCATGTACCGCTTCATGATCGCGTAGCGGCCCTTGGGCATCCAGGGCATCGCCTCTCGGGTCGCGAGGGGATGAAAGCCCAGCGGGGCAAAGCCCACGCGCAGCTTGGCCGAGACCGCGCGCACCTGTTCGTAATGCGTCTCGAATTCGGCGATCGCCTCATGCATGTCCTCGAGCGGCGCGCCGGACAGCTCCAGCTGCCCCGCGGGCTCCAGCGACACGGACGCCTGCCCCTGCTTCAGCCCGATGGCGTTCGGCCCGTCCATGATCGGGGTCGCGTCAAAGGCCTGCAGCCCCGCGAGCACGTCGCGGATGCAGCCGGGCTGACCATCCGCCGGTTCGTAGGGCGGGGTCTTCAGGTCGTCGAGGCGAAAGCCGAACTTTTCATGTTCGGTCCCGATACGGAAATCCGCCCGCGGCTTGCACCCGACGGCAATATGATCGGCCAATTGTCGAAGCGACGTGATCGGGGTCGCGTCGCCATCTCCGGGGTTAGACATGCGTTTCCCAGGCTTCTTCGGTTCCAGGACAGGGTACTAGCCGCACCCGGGTGCCTGCAACAAGGCCAGTCCGGCGAGGCACGCGGTTTCGGCTCGCAGGATGCGCGGGCCGAGGCTTGCGGGCGTTACAATGGGCGAACGCGCGAAAGCGTCAAGCTCACCCGGTGCAAAGCCACCTTCCGGGCCGATCAGCAGGCCCGCGGGCCCACGGGCGCGCACGAGCGGCGGGGAATCCGCGCGTTCAATTGCCGCGAAAAGTTCTCGGTCCGCCGGCCAGGCGTCGAGCACCGCCGCCAGCGCACGGGGCGGCAGGATGGCGGGCACGGTCAGCCGCTCACACTGTTCCGCCGCCTCGATGGCGATGGCGAGCAACCGCTGTTCGTTGACCCGCGCGGCATTGGTGCGGGCGGTGATGACCGGCAGGAGCGCGGCGGCGCCGAGTTCCGTCGCCATCCGAACCACCAGGTCGGTCGCGTCGCGCTTCAGCAGGGCGAAGGCCAGCCAGGGGCCGGCCGACTCGTCGCGCTGCGGCCGGGTCTGGTGCGTCAGGCGGATCGACGCGCCGCGCCGGGACACGCTGGACAGGGACGCCAGCCACTCTCCATCCTGGCCGTTGAACACCAGGATCGGGTCGCCCGCCGTTCGCCGCATCACCGACGTGACGTAGTGGGCTTGCGGCTCGGTCAGCGCGACCTCGCCCTCGCCTGCCAACGGTGCGTCCACGAACAGGCGGAGCGGCTGTGTCATCTGTTGGTCCTGGTCGCGATCATGGCATCCGGCTGAATGACCCGCTCGGGTGTGGTGAAACGATGTTGACCCCTCCGGGGGCGGGGGCACAGTAGCAGGCATGAGCACGCATACCGATATCGTGGCAACCGGCTGGGTGTCGCGGCTGCCCCGCGCCTGGCTGCCCTATCTGCTGCTGGCGCGGGCGGACCGGCCGATCGGCACCTGGCTTTTGTTCCTGCCCGGGCTGTGGGGCATCCTGCTGGCGCAGCCCGGCCCCGCCCAGGCGGCGTGGCTGGTCGCCCTGTTCGGCATCGGCAGCCTGATGATGCGGGCCGCCGGCTGCGTCGTAAACGATTTGTGGGACCGAGACATCGACCGGATGGTGGCGCGCACCGCCGGACGTCCCCTCGCATCGGGCGCCCTGAGGCCTCGGCACGCGTTGGTGTTCCTGGCGGTCCTGCTGCTGCTGGGTCTGGGCGTGCTGCTGCAACTGAACACGCTGGCGCAAATCCTGGGCGTGTCGTCGCTGCTGCTGGTCGGGCTGTATCCGCTGGCCAAGCGAGTCACCTGGTGGCCCCAACTCATGATGGGTTTCACCTTTGGCTTCGGCGCACCGCTGGGCTACGCCGCCGCCGCCGGCCGGATCGATGCCGCGCTGGTCACGCTGTACGGCGCCGCGATCCTGTGGGATTTGGGGTTCGACACGATCTACGCCCACCAGGACCGGGAGGATGACGCCCTGGTCGGCGTCCACTCCACCGCCCGGCTGTTCGGGGAGCATACGCGGCCGTTCCTGGCCGGGGTGTACGCCGCCGCGATCGCGGTGCTGGCGCTGGCCGGGTTTCTGGCGGGGTTGGGCGGCTGGTTCTACCCGGCGCTGGTCCTGCCGGCGGCACTGCTGGCGCGGCAGGTCGTGACGCTGGACATCAACGACCCGGGCCATTGCCTGATGCTGTTCCGTGCGAACCGGGAGGTCGGGTTGGCGGTCGGGCTGGCGATCCTGATCGGCTGGATCTAACCTCCCCTACCAGCGACGATAGGGGCCCGGCGGGTAGTAGCCGCCTCGGCCATACCCCCCATAGCCCCGGCCATAGCCATACCCGCCGCCCCAGCCTCCGCCGCCGATCACGACGGTCGCGCTGCCCACGGCCGGTGGATAATAGGGGGCCGCATAGCCGCCATACGGCGACGCGGCATAGCCGGTTGGCGCGGATTGCACAGCGTTGCCCCGCGAATACATGCACTGGATATAGCCGTTGTCGTAGCGCTGCTGCGCGTTGCCCGCGGCGGCATAGGCGTTGTTGGAACCCATCGCCGACCCCATTAGCAGCCCCGCGGCGCCACCCACGGCGGCGCCCGCACCGGCCGATCCGCTGAGCGACCCAAGCGCCGCGCCAACGCCCGCGCCCAGGGCCGTGCCGACAACCGCGCTGCCAATGGCGGCCTGCTGGCCGGCCATGGCGGGATCGACCCCGCCCGACACCTGCGAGGCGTAGTTGCGGCAGACCATCTCATCCTGCTGAAATATGTCGAATGATTTGCCCTCGGGGGGCAGCGCCATCACGCTGGGACCGACCGGCGCTTGCGCCACGCAGCCGCCAAGCGCGAGGAGGGAGGTTAATCCCAGGGTGGGCAGGTAGCGCGACATCTCCAGACGCCTCCGATAACGCGATCAGGCACGATCGAGCCTATCGGTCCCGATATGGGCAAAACCATGGCGGTATTACAGGGGGCGGCCGAAAGGTGGGGGCACCAGCCGCCGGTGCCCCCTGGGTTCGCCCGTGCCTATGCCTTCTCCACGTTCCAGAACACTGGCGCCGGACCGCGCAACTGGCCGGACACGTTGGCGCGCCAGGCGCTCGCGGGGATGTATTGCCCGAACGGGATATAGGGAACGTAGGCGAAGCATTCCCGCTGGATGTCCTCCGACAGGCGCTTCTGTTCGGCCTTGTCCGTGCTGTCGATCCAGGCCTCGCGCAGCGCCTCGATACGGGGATTGTCGGGCCAGCCGATCCACGCATCCTTGCCGTTGGTCCGCAGCCCGGTCGCCAGCACGGGATTGCCGAAATCGACCGACGGGTAGCCCGAGGGGAACAGCGACCAGCCGCCCTTTTCCAACGTCTCCTTGCTGCCGCGGCGCTGGGTCACGGTGCCCCAGTCGGTGGTCTGGATGTCGATGTTCAGGCCGACGCGCTGGAATGCGCCCTCGGCCACCTGGCACATCGCGTCATAGGCGGGCGGGTCGGTCGGGTGCATCAGGACGATGCGCTCTCCGTTATAGCCGCCTTCCTTCAGCATCTTCTTGATCGCATCCGCGCTGGGCGGGTTGCGCAGGATCTCCATCCCGACATCGCTCGCGCTTTCCGTGCCGGGCACGAAGAACCCGACCGGCGCCCGCCAGCCTTCCCGGTCATCCCCCATCACCGCGGTCATCGCGTCGGTCTGGTCCAAGGCCAGCAGCATGGCGCGCCGAACCACGACATTGGCGGTTGGCCCAACGATGAAGTTCGGCCGCAACACGGGGAAGATGCCGTGCGTGTCGAGCCGGCCCACCTTCACCCCAGGGGCCTTGCGGAGCATCGGCAGCAGGTCGGGCAGCGGCATTTCGACCCAGTCGACCTCACCCGTCACCAAGGCGCCGGCCACGCTGGCGGGGTCGGGCATGATGCGCCACTCCACCCGATCGACCTTCACGTGATAACCGCCCCAGCCATATTCCGGCTTCTCATCGCGCGGCACATACCGGTCATACTTCGCGAACACCGCTCGGCTGCCCGTCACGAATTCGTCGGCGACCCAGCGGAACGGGCCGCTGCCGATCGCCTGGGCCGCCTGCTTGTAGGGATCGAGCGCCAGACGCTCCGGCATGATCACGCACGAAGGCTGTGTCTTCGCAAGCGCGTTCGGCAGGAACGGGAACGGCTTGCTCAGCCGCCACACCAGCGTCTTGTCGTCGACCGCGTCCAGCGCATCCAGCCGCGACTTGATGTAACTGCCGATCGGATCGCGCACCATCCAGCGCTTGATCGAGGCCACGCAGTCGCGCGCCAGCACCGGCGTGCCATCGTGGAATGTCAGCCCTGGGCGCAGCTTCATGGTCCAACGCTTGCCGTCATCCTCGACCACATGGCCCTCGACCATGTGCGGATGCGGGTTCAACGCGGAATCACGCGTGTACAGCGTTTCATAGATCATCATCGCCAGGGTGCGGGTCGCCTGGGCGGTATTCCAAACCGGATCATAGCTGGGCGGGTTGGTGGTCGGGACGAACACCAGCGTCTTGCTGGCGCGGGAGACGGCGGGCTGGGCGAGAGACGGCGTTGCCGCGACGGCGGCGGTCCCGGCCAGGAAGTGGCGACGATGCATGGATACTCCGGACGTTGCTCACCAACGTGTGATCACGCTGGCCGACCGGTGTATGGCACAAGTGGTGGGCAATCGTCTTGAGGGGCGGCGCGGCACTTTACCGCGCCGGTTCGGGCGGCCGGCTCAGCACTGCATCAGTTCGATGCTCACCCCATCAGGCGCCGAGACATAGCACAGCAGGCTGCCGCCCACGCCGTGCTTCAACGGAACCGGGAATGTGACCCCCTTGGCGCGGAGCTGCTCGCAGAAGGCGGTCAGGTCGCCCTGATACATGAACCCGAAATGATCGGTGCCCCAGGCGTTGTGGCTGGAGAAATCGTTGTATGGCTGGATCGGCCGGCCCGCGACCGGGTCCTCGCCGGGGCGGCGGCCGCGAATCAGGATCGTCACGCCGCCAAGATCGACAAAGATCTGCGGGGCGCCGCGCGCGATCGTGTCGGCGGCGATCGCCGCGCCGAACATCTCCACATACCAGGCGGCCGAGGCCTTCGGGTCCTCGCTGATGATGTGGACGTGATCGAACTTGAACGCGGGATTGCTCATGGGGTCGCTCTCTCGTCTCTGCCGGCTACGGTCCTGGGGATCACGCGACGACCCTACCGTCCGCCGCCGGACGCGGGAAGCGGTGCCGACCTGCCGGCTTGCGTTGCCCGGGCGGCGGGGCCACGTTGCGCCCCAAAGCAAAGGAGCCCTGCACATGAGCGACGCGCCCGAATATGTTCCGCCGAAGGTCTGGACCTGGAACAAGGCCAGCGGTGGCCGGTTCGCCAATATCAACCGCCCGATCGCCGGGCCGACGCATGACAAGGAACTGCCGGTTGGCCGCCATCCGATGCAGCTCTACTCGCTGGGCACGCCGAATGGCCAGAAGGTCACCGTCATGCTCGAGGAACTCCTGGCGCTCGGCCACACCGGCGCGGAATACGACGCCTGGCTGATCCGCATCGGTGACGGCGACCAGTTCGGCAGCGGCTTCGTGTCGATCAATCCGAATTCCAAGATCCCGGCCTTGCTGGATCGCAGCGGCCCGACGCCGATCCGGGTGTTCGAGTCCGGCGCGATCCTGGTCCACCTAGCGGAGAAGTTCGGCGCCTTCCTGCCGAAAGACCCCGGGCCCCGCGCCGAGTGCCTGTCCTGGCTGTTCTGGCAGATGGGCAGCGCGCCCTATCTGGGCGGCGGTTTCGGCCATTTCTACGCCTATGCGCCGACGAAGATCGAATACGCGATCGACCGGTTCGCGATGGAAACAAAGCGGCAGTTGGACGTGCTCGACCGGCGGCTCGGGGAAAGCAAGTTCCTGGGCGGTGAGGACTACACGATCGCCGACATGGCGGTCTGGCCCTGGTACGGCGGGCTGGCGAAGGGCCTGCTGTACGGCGCCGGGGAGTTCCTGTCGGTCGACGAATACAAGAACGTGCAGCGCTGGGCCGACACCATCGTCGAGCGGCCGGCGGTGAAGCGTGGGCGGATGGTCAACCGCCTGCAAGGTTCCCCCGCGAGCCAATTGCATGAACGCCACGAGGCCAGCGACTTCGATACGACGACGCAGGACAAGCTGACGGCTGGAACCTAGTCGTGCCGGGCGGCGGTGGAGACACCGCCGCCCGATCCCGCTACCATTTGTAGACTTTCTCCAGCGTCCCGCCCATCAGCTTCGCCTTGTCGCCGGCGGACAGGCGCGTGGTCTCGCGGAATGGCGCGACGCCTTGTTCGTAGGTCAGCATACCGCTCGTGCGGGTCCAGTCCGTGCCCCACATGCAACGATCGATCCCGAACGCGTCGATGATCCGCAGCACGGGTTCCCAGATATCGTTGTAGGGGAACGCCTCCCGCGACAAGGTGCAGGCGCCGCTGATCTTGACCCGCACATTTTCATGCTTGGCCAGCGCCAGCAGCTTGGGCAGATCGGCCCAGGGTTCGGCGAATGGCGGCGGTTCATTCGGCTGCAACAGCCCGAGATGGTCGATGACGATCACTGTGCCAGGGTTGCGCCTGACCACCTCCATGCCTTGGTCCAACCGGCCCCAGCAAAGGAAATTCACCGGCAAGCCATACTTGCCGGCGGCGGCGAAGGCGCGGTTGAGGCGCGGATCGGCCGGATCGCTCAGCAACTCATCGCGCAGCATGATCCGGATGCCCACCGCGCCCTTGGTCCTGGCCCATTCCGCCACGATGTCATCGATGTTGGGATCGGTGACATCGACGGGCTTCACGACGCGAAACCGATCCGGATAGGTGGCATGCACCTCCAGCGCGTAGCTCGGGTCGAGGCGGTAAAGGTTGAAGGTCGAAACGATGATGGCGCCGTCCACGCCGACCGCATCCATCGCGGCGACCATCTCCGCCCCATTCGCTGACGCCGGCCCGTGCAGTTCGCCCACCCAGGGACGCCCCGGATGGTTGTGTTCATAGGCATGGACCTGGACATCGATCACGCGCATGGCTTCCTCCCGCTGAACGAAAACGCACGGCCACCTGCCGGCATCCCACCTTGCGGCCGAGGCTAAAGCAGTATCCCCGCCGATAGAAGCGGCCCTGGGGTTTTGACCTTGCCGGTGGAGGGATTACGCTCGCCGAACCCAGGCGTCCCATCGCGATGCCGCCGCCGACCCTGCCCGAGGATGCTGTGATGTCAGAGTCAGAACGTATCGATCCCAGCCGAACGGCCCTGATCGCCTATGATGTCTGCCGGCGCGCGCTGGCGCCGTCGGATCCCGCGCGGAACGCCGCGATGCGGCCGGTGCTGGATGCCTGGGTGCGGATGATCGCCGCCGCGCGCGCCGCGGGCGTGCCGGTCATCTACACCACGCCGGTCAGCCGATCGGATGGCGCCGACGTGGTCATGCTGCCAACCGATCTCTCGGCCGAGACCGGTGTGCCGCCGCTGACAAACGCGGTCGAAGGCACCGCGGATGCCGGTTTCCCCGACGAAATCGCACCGCGGCCCGAGGACTATGTCTTCCTCAAGCGCCGGCCCAGCGCGTTTCACGGCACGGGGATCGCCGAATTGCTGCGGATGCTGCGGCGCGATGTCATCATCATCGGCGGCGGAGCAACCAATCGCGGTGTCGAAACAAGTGTCCGAGAGGCCTTCAACCTCGATATCGCGACGATCGTCGCGCGCGAATGCTGCTGGGGTGGCGACGCGGCGGCGCATGCCTATAGCCTGGACAAGGCAATGAAGATGTATGCGCGCGTCCGTCACCTCGACCAGGTCGTGGCGATGCTGCGCGCATGACCGCGCCGATGTCGGGGAACGCCATGGAAGCATATTATGTGCATCACCGCATCGCCTGCGAACCTCGGCGGTGGCAGCGCGTCGGGGACTGGTTGGCCGAACGGCGGGCGGTGCTGGGGGAAGCCGGGGGCGGGCTGTATGGCGCGTGGCGCAGCCAGATCGGCCGGCCGCGGGATGAAGTGACCGCGCTCAGCGTGTGGACTACGCCGATCACCGCCGCACGGGCGCAGGCGGTGCTGCTGGATGGCGCGCCTGACGTGGTGGCCGCGACAAGTGAGGTAATGACGCCGACCTTGCGCCCCACAGACCTCCAGCCCCCCAGCCGGCAGGGCAACTACGCGTTTCGCTGGTTCGAGACACCGGAACGGGATTGGCGCGAATTCCTCGATCTCTGCGCCGAGGCGTGGCCTGGCTTCGAATCCGCCTATGACTCACAGGTGATCGGACTGTGGCGATGCACCGGCGATGCCGTGGGCGGGTCGAACCAGGACGCCCTGGGAATACGCAGCCTGCTCATGACGCGACGCCCTGACCTGGCGATGTGGGAACGATCGAAACTACCCCAGGGTGAGAAGGAAACCGCGGTGCGCGATGCGCTGAGCCGGCGCTATGACCTTTGCACCTCGACCGTCGTCTATACGACCACGCTGCTGACGGCCTCCGACACGCCCGACCGCGCCCGCTGGGCGTGACGCTTCACACCATGACCAGGAGCAAGCCATGACCAATGGGATGTCCCGCGGCGCGTTGCCGGGCCTCGCGCTATCCGCCATCCCCGGGCAGCGCCTGGCGGTCCTCGACCTTGCGCGGGAGATTGAGCAGCGGGGCTTTGCGGGGATTTCGATCGCCAGCCCCTTTGGCACCATCGGTCCCTGCGCCGGCCTGGCGTTCGCGACCCAACGGATCAGCTTCGCCAGCGCGATCGCGCCGATCTACGCCCAGACGGTGGACGAGTTCGCCCAAAGCGCCGCGTACCTGCATGAGGTATCGGCCGGGCGGTTCCAGTTCGGGATCGGGATCGCGCATGGCCCTGCCTATGTCCGAATGGGTGTCACGCCGGGCAAGCCGCTGGGCGACATCCGCGCGTTCGTCGACAAGTTCAGGGCTTGCACCGACTATGGACCCCTGCCGCCCGTGATCCTCGCGACCTTGCGCAAGCGCATGGTGGCACTGGCCGGAGAAATCGGCGACGGCCTGCTGTTTGCCAGCGGGTGCCGGTCGCACATGGCGGAGTCCCTCAGCGTCGTTCCGGCGGCGCGCCGGGATGATCCCGCGTTCTTCATCGGCAATCGCTCGCGGGTGTGTCTCGACCCTGATCCGGCGGTGGCCAAGGCCGTGCTGCGCAAGGCGCTGTCGCACTACGCGCTGATGCCGAATTACTACAATTATTGGGTCGAAGCGGGATACGAGGAGGAAATGCGCGATGTCAGCAAGGCGGTCGCGGAGAACCGCCCACAGGATGTCGTCCGTTGCATCTCCGATCGGTTGCTGGCGGACGTGACCCTGTTCGGAACGGCAGCGCAGGTGCGCGACGGAGTGGAGGCCTGGCGCGCCGCGGGCATCAAGGATCCTGTGTTGGTGCCATTGTCGGCCGATGGCAGGCAGGAGACCGCCCTGCGCGACGTGTTCGCCGCCTTCGCGGAGTGAGATGGCCCGACCACCATGCGGACGTGCCCGGTCCCGCTCTTGCAAAATATGCATCGGGGGATAGCCTGTCGCTCTGGTGGCGAACGGGCCATCGATTGAGGCAACGTTGGATCATAGCATGAGTGCAACACAGGCAGTCGCGGACCGGCCGGATACAGCCGAAGCGACGACATACGACGCGATCATCATCGGTGCCGGGATTTCCGGCATGTTCATGCTTTATCGCCTACGTGAACTGGGCATGACGGCGCGGGTGTTCGAGGCTGGCACGAATGTCGGCGGCACCTGGTACTGGAACCGCTATCCCGGCGCCCGCTTCGATTCCGAAAGCTGGACCTACGGGTACTCGTTTTCCAAGGAACTGCTGCGCGAGTGGGACTGGAAGGAGCACTTCTCTCCTCAGCCCGACACGCTGGAATACCTGAACCACGTGGCCGACAAGTTCGATCTGCGCAGCGACATGCAGTTCCGCAGTACGGTGACGGCCGCGCATTGGGATGACGCGTCCAGCCAGTGGACCGTGACCGTGGACGGGGGGCAACAGGCGAAATCCCGCTTCCTGTTCACCGCGATCGGCATCCTGTCCGCCTATACGCTGCCGGCCATTCCGGGCCGCGACAGCTTCAAGGGCCCCGCCTATCACCCGGCGCGTTGGCCGCACACGCCGGTCGATTTCACCGGCAAGCGCGTCGGCATCATCGGCACGGGCGCCACCGCCATCCAGGCGATTCCGGAAATCGCCAAGCAGGCCAAGCACCTGACCGTCTTCCAGCGCCGCCCGAACTGGGCCGCGCCGCTGCACAACGCCAAGATCAGCAAGGCGGAGATGGAGGAGATCAAGTCGCGCTACGACGAGATCTACGCCCACTGCGCCCAGACGCCGAGCTGGTTCATCCACCAGGCCGACCCGCGAAAGACCCTCGATGTCCCGCCCGAGGAGCGCGAGAAGTTCTGGGAAAAGCTCTACGGCGAACCGGGCTTCGGCATCTGGATGGGCAATTTCCGCGACATCCTGGTTGATGAGAAGGCCAACGCCAAGATCAGCGAATTCATCGCGAACAAAATCCGTGAGCGCGTGAAGGACCCGAAGATCGCCGAGAAGCTGATCCCCAAGGATCACGGCTTCGGCGCCCGCCGCGTGCCGCTGGAAAGCGGTTATTTCGAGGCCTATAACCGCGACAACGTGACGCTGGTCGATGTCATCAACGACGAAACGATCGAGTGCATCACGCCGAACGGCGTCAAGACCAGCGCCAAGGAATACGAATTCGACATTCTGATCTACGCCACGGGCTTCGATGGCGTGACCGGCGCGTTCGATCGTATCGACTTCCGCGGCAGCAACGGCGTGCGCCTGAAGGATGCATGGGCGGATGGCCCCCGTACCTTCCTCGGCATGCTCGCCGAGGGCTTCCCCAACATGCTCATGGTGCTCGGCCCGCACACCGCGCGCGGCAATATCCCGCAGGCCATTGAGCATAGCGTGGAATTCCAGGCCGGCATGCTGCGCCACATGCTGGACCACAAACACACGCGGGTGGAAACCAGGCCCGAGCAGGTCGATGCGTGGACCGAGACGGTGATCAAGGCGGCTGAACCGCTGCTCTCCTCCAAGGTTGATTCCTGGCAAACCGGCGTGAACCGGAACGTGGAAGGCCGCCAGGTGCGACGCGTTCTCGGCTATAACGGGAATGGCGTGCATTTCCGGCGCAAGACCGACCAGGTCGCCAAGGGCGGCTACCAGGAGGTCAGCTTCCGCTAACGCCCGCGCACCCGTCCCCGAGCCAGTCCCCTGGGGTGGTCAACCCCGCCGACCCGGATACAATCGGCGGGCCGCGACCATCAGCGGCAATCACGACAAGACCCCGGGGGACACGGCATGGAATTCGAGACACTGGTGCGCACGCGGCGCAGCGTGCGTGGCTACAAGACCGACCCTGTCCCGCGTGAGGTGATCGAGGAGATCATCGACGTCGCCAAGGGCGCGCCGTCCTCGATGAACACGCAGCCCTGGCACGTCCATGTCCTGACGGGCGAACCGCTGGAACGGGTGCGGCAACGCAATACCGAAACGATGCTCGCCGGCGCCAAGGCGAACCGGGAAATCCTCACCCATGGGGAATATGAGGGCGTGCATCGCTCGCGCCAGGTCGCGGTTGCCATCAAGCTGTTCGGCGCCATGGGCATCGAGCGGGGCGACAAGGTGATGCGCCAGGACTGGGTGATGCGCGGCTTCCGGCAGTTCGACGCGCCCGTCTCGATCGTCCTGACCTATGACCGCTCGCTCGATCCGGGCGCGACGGTGCATTTCGACCTTGGCGCGCTCTCCTATGGTATTTGCCTCGCGGCCTGGAACCGGGGTTTGGGGACCGTGGTCAACGGACAGGGGATCATGCGGTCCGAGATCGTGCGCGAGGAAGCCCGGATCCCGGATGATGAGGTCATCATGACCTGCATAGCGATGGGGTATCCGAACGACGAATTCCCCGCGAACACCGTCAAGGCCGACCGCGAGCCCAACAATCATTTCGTGCGGTTCATCGGCTTCGACGACTGAACCACCACGTCCGTCACCATGAAGTTACAATGCGTTCGTTGCCCATCGCGGCCCCGCGGCTAGATTTGCAGCGTGGCCGGGTGGGTGCTTCGGCGGCGACCGGACGACGATGCCTGAAGCGGGAGGACGGCAGCGATGCGAAACTCGTTGTTGAAGCTGATCGGCGCCTTGCTTGGCGCGCCGTCGTTGCTGCTCGCCGCGGGTTCGCCGGCCCAGGCGCAAACCTATTCTTGTGACTCCTCCAACGTCTGCACTGTGGCCGCCGGCTACTCCAATGTGCCGCCGCCGGCCGAACTGCTCATTTCATCCAGCAATTACAGCGTGACCAGCAACGCGACGCTGGAGGTCAACCTGCCGATGCCAGGCTTGTCGATCCAGACGATCCTGACGTTCCAGCTCGGCGGCGCTTCGGGCGCCAACAGCTCGGACGATGACGCGGGGAACGGCAGCCCGTCGGGCGCGCTGACCTTCACCAACGCCGGGACGATCACCCAGCAGAGTGTCGGGAACTTCTCGTCCTGGGCGGCGACGGTTCGCGCCTGGACGACGGGTGGCGCGGGCGGCAACTACACGGATGACAACGCCAAGCACAATGCGGGATTTGCCGCCAACGGCGGGACCACGACCTTTACCAACAGCGCCCCGATCACGGTCTACGGCGACATGATCGGAGAGGGCGGGGCCGCGATCCTGGCGGAAAGCCATGGCGGCGCGGGCGGTAACGTGACCAGCACGGGCACCGACGGTGATGGCAATCCCGACTACAACAACCAGACCGGTACGGCCGGCGGTGCCGGCGGTGCGGTCATTGCGACCAACAACGCGACGATCAGCGTCTCGGGGGTCAATGCGTCGACAGGCTATTGGGCCTTCGCCGCGCGGTCCAAGGGCGGCAACGGAGGCACAGGCAATGACGGCACGGCGGGCGGCAGCGCCGGCTCGGTCACCCTGACCTCCAACTCTCCCGTTTCGCTCGGCTACCAGTGGGCGAGTCTCACCAGCCAACCAGGCCCCGATGCGCCGGTGGGGGCCTATGCGGTCACCGCGATCAGCCTGGGTGGCACCGGCAACATGTCGGTCAACAGCGGCAATGATGGTGGCGCGGGTGGCGCCGCGGGCCCGATCTTGATGACCATCAATGCGCCTGTCACGCTGAATGTCTCGACGCCGAGCGGAATTGCGGTGGGTACGGGGGCGGCGGTCGGGGCATTCAGTACCGGTGGCGCGGGCGGATTGGGGTACGAGAAATCGTACGGCGGGCGTGGCGGCGCCGGCGGGCAGGTGACTGTCGGTGTGTCGAACGCGACGATTGCCGCGACGGGTGATTTCGTCAGCGGCGTCGTTGCGCGGGCGCTGGGCGGGCCGGGCGGCAGCGGCAACCAGGGCAACAAAGATCCGGAGTCGGGGCAGGACAGCAGCAACGGCGGCGGTGGCGGCAATGGCGGGTCGAACACCGACGCGACCAAACCGGTGGGCGTGACGATCACGAACGCCACGGTCACGACCGCCGGTACCCAGGGCCCAGGAGTCCTTGCCATCAGCCAGGGTGGGCCGGGCGGTACTGGCGCGAACTGGTCGCAGGCGCTGAGCCAAGGGCGGAACGGCTGCAATGGTGGCGGCGGCGGCAATACCAGCGTTGTCACCGTCGACCTCAAGGGCACCACCCGCATCAGCACCACCGGCAGCGAGTCGCCGGCCGTCGTGGCAGCGACCCTGGGCGGCCAGGGTGGCGCCGGCGGCAGCATGGCGGGCGGGCGGGGGAGGGCCACTCCGGCGCGGGCGGCACCAGCGGCCAGGGCAACGCGATCACCGTGACCGTCGATGGCGGGGTGTCGATCTCCACCACCGGGCAACCGTCCTCCAGCGGCGCAAACCCGTCTTATGGCATCATTGCGTCCTCCCTCGGCGGCAACGGCAACACGAGCGGCGAGCTGAACGTCGATGAAGGCGGCGGCGTCGGCGATGGCGGCTATGGTGGCAGCGGCTACGCGGTGACCGTCAACGTGGCCTCCGGCGCCAGCATCACGACCACGGGCGCGAGCGCGGCGGCCATCGTGGCTCGCAGCGTGGGCGGTGGCGGCGGCACGGGCGGTTCGGCGTATTCCACCTCGGCCAGCCTGGGTTTCAGCGCGTCGGTCGCGGTCGGTGGGTACTGTCCCGATTCGTCAAACTGCCCGAGCGGCGGCGCCGGCGGCACGGTGACCGCCTCGGTTTCGAACACGACGATCAGCACCGGCCAGGGCATGTCCAGCGGCACGACGAACCAGCAGCCGGTCGATGCGTTCGGCATTGTCGCGCAAAGCGTGGGCGGCGGCGGTGGCGCGGGTGGTTCGGCGTCGGCCCAGGCGATTGCGATCGGTATCCCCAACCCGGTGGATGGCGCGCAGATCAGCGCATCCGTGTCCGGCAGCGCGGGCGGGACCGGTGGGTCGGGTGGCAACGGCGGCAGTGTCACCGTCGCGTTGCCGACCGGCACCACGATCACTACTCAAGGCCAGGGCTCTCACGGCATCCTGGCGCAGTCCGTGGGCGGAGGCGGCGGAACGGCAGGCGACTCATCTTCCTTCGCGACCACGGTGTCGTACGGCCGAGCGGCGACGGCGGCGTCGTCGCAGGCGTTTACATTGGATGTGGGATACGCGTTGGGCGGCCAGGGCGGCGTGGCGGGCATCGGGTTCCCGGTGACGGTGGAGATTGGCGGGCAGTCGGGTGCATCGGTCGGATCGGCGGCGATCACGACCTTCGGCGACTATGCCAACGGGGTGCTCGCGCATTCCGTGGGCGGCGGCGGCGGCAATGCGGGCTATGGCTCCAGCACGACCGAGGCCTTTGGCGGCACCGGGACCCTGACCTTTATCGCCGGGTTGGGCGGCGCGGGCGGGTCAGGCCAGACCGGCGGCGACGTGACCGCGACGCTCCATTCGGGTGACACGATCACCACCCATGGCGCCAGCGCGCTTGGCATCGCGGCGCAGAGCATCGGTGGTGGCGGTGGCGCGTCGCAGGGCGGCACGATCAATCTGGGTGGGTCCGAGGCCTTTGGTACCGGCGAGACCGTGACCCCGGGCTTCAACGGGACGGTTAATTGGGGCGGCGTTGGCAGTGGCGGCGGCAATGGCGCGCAGGTGACCGTCAACGTCGATGGCACGATCCGGACCTTTGGCGGGGATTCGACCGGCGTGCTGGCGCACAGTGTCGGCGGCGGCGGCGGGTTGGGCGGGTCGGCCGGCGCGGAGGCTTCGGCGGACAATCCCATCTCGGCGTTGACCTTCCAGCGGGAGATCATTTCGGCCGCCGTGGAATCCAACCTGCCGTTCAGCGCGGGCTTCAACGTGACATTGGGCGGCACGGGCGGCGCGGCCGGAACCGGTGGGACCGTGGTGGTCAATCATAACGGCACTATCGTGACCCAGGGCGACTGGGCGCAGGGCATCGTCGCGCAGAGCGTGGGCGGTGGCGGCGGCAAGGGTGGCACCGCGGTGTCCAGCGGCATCAATGCCGTTGCATCGCTGGGCGTCTCCATCGGCGGCGGCGGCGGGGCTGGCGGCGATGGCGGCACCGTGACCGTCAATCTCGGGTCGGGCAGCATCATCTCCACGGGCCTGGCTTCCAGCGCCGGCAACACCGGCTATGGCGCCTTCGGCATCCTGGCGCAGAGCGTGGGCGGTGGCGGCGGCATGGGGGCGGATGGATCGGCCGCGGCAACCGGAAGAATGTCGATCGGCGGCGGCTGGCCAGGGGGCGGCGGGTCCACCGGATCGGGCCAGGTCGTGACGCTGACCGGCAGCGCGAGCATCACCACCGTTGGCGACCTGGCGCATGGCGTCGTGCTGCAATCGATTGGTGGCGGTGGCGGCGTGGGCGGCTCGGGCAGCAGCCTGACCGACAATTTTGGTCAGATCAGTGGGCAGATCAACCTGGATGTCACGGGCACCGCGGGGTCCTCGGGTGATGGCCGAGCGGTCACGGTCAGTGATGCGGTGTTGGTCATCAGCACCAGCGGAGCCAATGCGTATGGCCTGCTGGCGCAGAGTGTCGGCGGCGGCGGCGGGCTTGGCTTCACATCCCCGAACGTCACGACGAATGTCACGCTCGGCGGCGCCGGCAACGGCAATGGCGGCGATGTCGGCGTGACCTTGCTGGCGGGTTCCGCGATCAGCACGACCGGCGTGGGCGCGCATGGGTTGATCGCGCAATCGGTGGGCGGCGGCGGCGGCATCGGTGGGTCCGTCAGCGGCACGCCGACCCTGTCGACCGTGCTGCCGGGGTCTTCGTCCTATATCCCGGCCAACGGCGGCAATGTCACCGTCAACCTCAGCGGCAGCATCGCGACCACGGGCGCGGGCGCGCATGGCATCATCGCGCAGTCGGTCGGCAATGGCGGTGGCCTGCTGGCCAATGGCGGCTCGCTTTATGCGGGATCGCTCTATGCCGCCTCGAGTCTGCTTTTGACGTCCGGCAAGCAGGTATCCGTGACGGTGAATGCCGGCGCCCAGGTCAGCGCGAGTGGAACGAACGCCGTCGGCATCTTCGCGCAGACCGCGTCATCGTCGAGTTCCTATGGCAGCCGGGTCACCGTGAACGGGGTGGTGCAGGGTGGGCAGGGACCGGATGGCGCCGGTGTGTGGATCGCCGACGGGTTCGAGGATGGCCTGAACATGGTCACGATCGGCGCCGGTGGCTCGCTCAGCGCATTGTCAGGGCAGGCGGTTGTCTATACGGGCGGCTGGAGCCTGATGGTCGACAATTACGGCACGCTGACAGGTTCGGTCAGCGCCGGGCTTGGCGGTGGGGTCAACAATTACGGCACGTGGAACAGCAGCGGTACCTCGACCGCCAACGTCGTGAACACGGGCCTGCTGGTCGTGGGGGCGCCGGGGTCGTTCGCCGGATCGGCCATCATCGGAAACCTGACCCAAGGCGCGGATGGGACGTTCGCCGGTTCGGCGGACTTCGCCGGCCGCCGCGCCGCGGTGCTGAGCGTGCAAGGCGATGCGATCCTGGCCGGCCAAATGCGGCCGCTGATCACCACGGTTCTGCCGAACATCGCGTTGCCGGTGCTGACGGTGACGGGTGATATCTCGGGCGGGCTTTCCGGCGCCCCATCGACTTTGTTCGGCTATGGCGTGACGCGGGCCGGCAACACATTCTCCGTGGCCGCGACGTCGGCCGATTTCACGCCGCCCCGGTTCCAATTGGCCGACAGCCATGTCGCGGTTGCCAGCCACATGCAGGGCGCCTGGGAAGCGGGCGGCAACAATGCCCTGGCACCGTTGTTCGCGCTGCTGGGCAACACGGCGGATCTTCGCGGAGCGTCGGGTTACGCGGCGCAACTGCGGCAGTTGTCGCCGGACTCGACCTTTGCGCCTGGCGCCCGCGGCGCCGAGGGAGCCCGGAATTTCGCCAACACCACGCTGAGTTGCCCACAATTCGAGGGCACGACCGCGATGCTGGTCGAGCGCCAATGCACCTGGCTGCGGGTGACGGGTCGCACCGCCGGGCAGGACAGCGGCAACGGCGTTTCCAGCTTCCGGCTGAACACCGCGACCTGGCAGATTGGCGGGCAGAAAGACCTGGGCTCCGGGTGGTTGCTGGGCGGCTCCCTGGCCTATGAGATGAGCAACCTTTCCAGCACCGATAAGCTGAATTCCGGGAACGGGCAGGCCGGGTATGGCGCGCTGACGCTGAAGTACCAGACCGGGCCTTGGCTTTTCGCGGCTTCGGCGTTCGGTGGCGCGGGGCAGTTCAATACCAGCCGTGTGATCACATTGCCGGGCTTTGCGTCGGTGGCCAAGGGCAATCCCGATACGTCGAATATCGGCCTGTTGCTGCGCGCCAGCTACACGATCGGCGGTGAGTCGTTCTACGCCCGTCCCAGCCTGAGCTTGGCCACCGTCCGCGTCGGGACCGGTGCGTATCGCGAAGCCGGAGGCGGCGTGCTGAACCTGGCCGTGGACAGCGCGTCCCAAACCACGGCGATGCTGACTCCGATGCTGGAGATCGGTGGGCGGGTGCCGTTGGGTGACGACATGCTACTGCGCCCCTTTGTCGTGGCCGGGATCAGCGTTCTGAGCAGCGACAAATGGCAGCAGACCGGGCGTCTGATCAGCGCCCCAGCTGGCAGCGGGTCATTCACCACGGCGGTCCCGATGGATCAGGTGGTGGGTCGGCTCACGGTGGGGGCGCAGCTCTACACCAGCCAGATGCTGGACTTTCGGCTGCAATACGATGGGGAGTATGGCGGCAGCCTGACCGCGCATGGCGGGTCACTGACGATGGCGCTGCGGTTCTGATCCGGGATCAGATCATTCCGTCGGTGCCTGATACACCAGCGCGTTGATGATCGGCTCCCCCCTGGTTCCGTTGGCGTGGATGCCTGGAACCGGGGGAAGCGTATCGGCGGGGGGGGAGTCCCGTGCAGGCTAGCCGGCGGTCTTCTGCGCGGCGATCCAGGCTGTGACCTGATCGTAGTAGTTCGCCATGTAGTATTCGGCGATATCGTCGGCCGTGGTGCTCCAGACGCCGTCGTGGCCGAGGATGTAGCGCAGGGCTTCATCCAGGTATTTTGCGGCACTCGGACGACCGATGGCGTGGGGATGCAATGACAGGCACATCACCCGCCCGCTTTCCGCGCCTTCCCGATACAGGACGTCGAACTGGTCCTTGATCATCTGGAGGAAGTAGTCGGACTCCTGGTTGAGGGCCAGCATCCCGGCGTCGTTCGTCTGGCCGGTGTAGGGCACGTAGATGAACTTCTGTCCGCCACGGACATTGATCGGCCAGGGCTGGTCATCGATGATCCATGACGTGTGATACAGGCAGCCGGCCTCGGCCATCAGGTCGTCGGTGCGTGCCGTATAGCCCGCGCCGCCGCCCAACCGGCCTTTCAGGCGCTTGCCGGTCATTTTTTGCAGGTGCGTGACGAAATCCTGCCAATAGGCGCGCTCCTGCTCCTCATTCAGGTCGTAGATCGGGCGGCTGTTATAGAGACCGTGCGCCATATAATCCCAGTCGGCCGCGATCATCGCGTCCTTGATGTCCGGGAAGTGATCCAGGATCTCCAGATTGAGGCAGCAGCAGGCGCGGATCTTGTGCTTGTTCAGCACATCCAGCATCCGCCAGAACCCGACGCGGTTGCCGTAGTCCATGCGGGCGTAGTGCGGAATGTCGGGCTGCGTCGGCCGGTTCTCCGGCATGTACTCGAAGAATTCCATGTTCGGCGCGACCCAGAAGGCCACCCGCGCATTGTTCGGCCACTTGATGATGGGACGATCATTGATCGGCGCGTAGTCGAACCGATGGGGCGCGAGGCTCATGCCACTTTCTCCGTCTGGAGCTTGAACCAATCGATGATCTCGGTGCCCGTCGCGGCCCAGACACCCTGGTGCGCGCAGATATGGCCGAGAACCTCATCCAAATGCCGGATGCGCCAAGGCTGGCCCATGATCCAGGGATGCAGATGCAGCACCATCATCCGGCCTGTCGTCGCGCCATCGACGTACAGACCGTCGAACCAGTCGCGCCACAGCAGGTTCACCTCGTTGATGGTGCGGCGGCCGAGCATATGGATGGTGAGGTCGTCGAGATGGGAGTGGACGCCGAGGGAGTAGAGTTCTCCCGTGGCGGGCGTCATGCGGTAGGGCTGTTCATCGTTGCCCCAGTCGCAGACGTAACGAATCCCCTCGGCCGCCAGAAGGTTCGGCGTGTTCGGGGTTTCCTGGAAGTCGGGGCCAGACCAGCCGATCGGGCGCGTGCCGGTGGCCTTGGTCACGGCGTCGATCGAGTCACGGATGTATTGACGTTCTTCCGCTTCCGTCATGCCGACATGAATGATCCGGCGGCGTGACAGCCCGTGCGCGATGAAGTCGGCGCCGCGCTTCTGGCCTTCCTTGATCAGTGTCGGGTAGTTGTCGGCCACGGCCTTGTCGAGCGCCAGGGTCGGCTTGATCCCGTATTTGTCTAGCAATGCGAGGATGCGGAAAATGCCGACTCGGTTACCGTATTCGTGGTTTCCGTAGCCGCCGACATCGGGCCAGGCTGGCTGGTTGCCGGTCCAAAGCCCCGCCGGCCCGCCCATCGGCGTAACCGACACGGGGGTTCCGGGTGGGACTTCCCAGTCCCAGTGCTCCAGATTGACGATGACGGCCAGGGCCACGCGCGCATTGTCAGGCCATCGCAACGGCGGACGTGAAACGATGGAGGACCAGGGGTAGAATGGCTGGTCCATTCCGTAACTGCGTGTCGCCGGCATGGCTATTCCTCCGTTTCTTCAATATTTGGCGAACATCTCGCCAATCTCGGCGACATCCTTCGTCCGGGTCAAGGCCAGTGCCAGCAGCAGGCGGGCCTTCTGCGGATTGAGATTATCCCCCGCAACGACCCCAGACTCCCGCAAATAACGCCGCGGCGCCACCCGCCCACTCCCCGCTCGGCTTGTCTGCACGATCACGACACCGGCCGCGGCGGCGCGCAGCAGTGCTTCGCGTTCGGGGCGTGTTGGAATGCCAGGTGCCAGACCGGCCGAGACGATGCCACGGGCACCCTTCGTAACAAACGCATCGATCGCCGTGCCATCCGCGCCGCCATAGGAATATACGATATCAACCCGCGGCAGTTCCGTCAGGCCGGACACGTCGAACTCGGTGTCCGGAGCGTGAACCCGGGCGGGCTTGCGGTAGATCTGGACCCCGTCGCCGTCGACATGGCCGAGCGCACCGAAATCGGCGCTGCGGAAAGTTTGCAGGCGGTAGGTGGAGGTTTTGCTGACTTCCCGCGCCGACTGGATTTCGTCGTTCATGCATACCAGCACGCCGAGGCCCCGCGCTGGCTCCGCGATCGCGACACGCACGGCGCCGACCAGGTTCATGCCGGCATCGCTGCTGAGTGCGCTGGCGGGACGTTGCGCGCCGACCAGCACGACGGTTTTGTCGGTCTTCAGCACCAGATTGAGGAAATAAGCTGTTTCCTCCAACGTCGCTGTGCCATGCGTGATGATGAAGCCGGCGATGTCGGGGCGTTCCAGCGCGGTCTTGTCGATGAGATGCGCGAGTTCCAGCCAGTCCTTCGGGCCGATGTCCGTACTGCCGACGCTGCGATACGGGATCAGCACGATATCGGCGAGGGTCGCGATTTCAGCGTAACGCCCGATTGCCTCCGCCACGTCCATCTTGCGGCCGAAATCGGGATAGTCGAGCACATCCAGGCTGTCGCGCCCGATCGACGAAATGGTTCCACCTGTGCCGATCGCGGCGACGATGGGTTTGCTTTGACTCATGGACGTCTTCCTATACCGCGCGGGCCTGGAACTTCTGGCGCATCAACTCTCCGGCCAGGACAGGCGGCGGATGCGCCCCGACGCAGCTTGGCAGACACGCGATCTCGGCGTCGTAGTTTGGATGAAGGAAATAGCCGATCGACAGGCGCCGGCTTTCGGCGCGGCGG
Source organism: Asaia bogorensis (assembly GCA_945873195.1). Taxonomy (GTDB): domain Bacteria; phylum Pseudomonadota; class Alphaproteobacteria; order Acetobacterales; family Acetobacteraceae; genus Rhodopila; species Rhodopila bogorensis_A. Next base: position 1,364 of record CAMCDA010000038.1, on the reverse strand, counting down.
TCCGCCGGCGGATTGACGACGCGATGCAGCGTGGAGACCCATCGCCCGTTTGTCCAGCGCTGCATCATGTCGCCGATGTTGACGATGAACTGCCCCGACAGCGCCGTGACGTCGTTCCAGGTCCCGTCTGCTGTCTTCACCTGCAACCCGCCCGGTGCGTCGTTGAGCGCGAGGATGGTCAGACTGCCGAAATCAGTGTGTTCCCCGCAACGAACCTGCCCGGGCCTGGGATCGCCGATGGGTGCGGGATAGTGGTTCGCGGGCAGGGTGGAAAAATGACGGTCGATCTTGTCGTCGAAGAACGCCTCCGGAACTTCCAACGCCACCGCGAAGATCCGCATCAGCGCGCGGCCGAGGCCCTCCATCGCGGTGTAGTAGCGGGTCATGGCCAGGCGGTAGTCCGATGGGGCGTCCGGCCAGATGTTCGGGCTATACAGCGCGGCGGCGTGGGGCAGATGGGCAAAGGCCCCGGAACGGTCCGCCAACGGACCAATGTAGAACTGCTCCCGCAGATCGGGCGGATTGTCATATCCCAGGGTCTTCGCGAGATTTTTTGTCTCGATGGCGTGATAGCCGCGCGGGGATGCGCCATCGGCCGGTCGCAGGCGGTCCTTGTCGGTTTGCGGCAGGTCGTAGAACGCCGTCGCGGCGGCGAAGGCATTGTCGATCAGGCCCTGGTCCACGCCATGGCCCGAGATGACCAGGAACCCGATGGTTTCACACGCATCGGCCATCGCGCGGGCAACGGGCTGCTTCCCGGTTCCATCGAACCAGGGGCGAAGATCAATGACGGGAACAATGCCGCTCATGTCCCGCTTGCCCCATGCAGGTCAGCCGCAAGCCGGACGAGGTTCGGTTCCGCTTCAAGATGGGCGAGCCGGTCCCACGCATCGGATGCATTGCCCGTCAGCGCCATGAACTTCTCCCGCAGGACATGCGGTTCGAAGGGATTGTCGCTTTCGCCCAGGATGATGTCAGCGGTTTGGATTTCGATGCTGCCATCCGTCAGGCGCAACGTCACGACAGCGGGTTGTTTCGCGGGATAGGATGCGGTCAGCGTCGGGTCCTCGGTGACGAAAACCCGCGTCGCCAGCGCATGTGCCGCGGGATCGGCGAAGGCGGCCGCGCCATCATCCGTCAGCGGTTCCGGACCCCGCGCGATCAGGCTGGCCACCGCGAACGGAATGGAAAACCGCGTGCCGAATGTTGTCCGAACGCTCATGACTCCCCTCATTTTTGATTCCCGCATTACTATGTCCATGCAGGCCGCGACTCTCCTGGACACCGCTTTTTGTATCAGGCTGGGTTACGTGACTCGGGGTGTGACCCGGTCAGCTGGCCCAGCTTCCCGTTGCAGGTGGCGG
>CAMCDA010000037.1 GCA_945873195.1 Asaia bogorensis | reverse complement strand
CGAACGGATTGCAAAGGCTCGGCCTTTGCCGGGAGGTCCAGGAGGGCAGCGCCCTCCTGGTGGGGCACGGGGCAAAGCCCCGCCCTTCCCGATTGACGCCGGCCCGTCGCCTGGGCATGGGTGCTGGCATGCGTATCGCGGCCATTCTTGTCGCCGCCGGATCGGGTAGCCGGTTCGGGGCGGACATTCCCAAGCAGTTCCTGACCCTCGCGGGGCAGCCGGTGATTCGTCACGCCGCGATTCGGCTGGCCGAACACGCCCCGTTCCTCCAGCCGGTGGGGGAGGAGGAGCCGATCGAGGCCGCGCTCGCCGGCCTGCCGCATCTGCCGGTCGTGCCGGGTGGGGCGACGCGCCAGGACAGCGTGCGGGCCGGGTTGGAGGCTTTGGAGCCCTTCGCCCCCGACATCGTGCTGGTGCATGACGCCGCGCGCCCGTTCTTTCCCGCCCGCACGATTCCGGACCTGACCGAGGCCTTGAAGACCCATCCGGGCGCCATTCCGGCCGCGCCGGTGGCGGATACGCTGAAGCGCGTGGCCGGCGGGGTGATCACCGACACCGTGTCTCGGGACGGGCTGTTCCGCGCGCAGACGCCCCAGGCCTTTCGGTTTCCGGTGCTGCTGGCCGCCCATCGCGCGGGGCTGGTCGGGGCGACCGACGATGCCTCCCTGCTGGAAGCGGCGGGAGAGAGCGTGGCGATCGTCGCCGGCTCGGACGACAACATCAAGCTGACCTACCCCGAGGACCTGCCTCGGTTGGAGCGTGCCATGGCGCCTGTGATGATCCCCCGCGTCGGCACCGGCTTTGACGTGCATGTCCTGACCGAGGGCCGGCCGCTGTTCCTGTGCGGCGTCCAGGTGCCGCACGACAAGGGACTGGCAGGTCACTCCGACGCCGATGTGGGGATCCATGCCCTGTGCGACGCGATCTACGGCGCCCTCGCCGAGGGCGATATCGGCCGCCACTTCCCACCCTCCGAGGCGACATGGAAAGACGCCGACAGCGCCCGGTTCCTGCGCCATGCCGCGGAACGGATCGCGGCGCGCGGCGGGCGGCTGGCCAATGTCGATGTCACCCTGATCTGCGAGCGCCCGAAGATCGCCCCCCACGCCGCCGCCATGATGGCGCGCCTCGCGGAGCTGATGGGGGTGGCGGTGGACCAGGTCTCGGTGAAGGCCACAACGACCGAGAAACTTGGTTTCACCGGACGCGGAGAGGGGATTGCCGCGCAGGCCGTCGCGACGGTTCTGTTGCCGGGGTAAGGTCCGGTTTGGCTGGCGACCGGTAGGCTTCAGGTCCCCTCGGACACCAGCCGGCGGTACAACTCCGGGTCCGTCGCGCCCTCGGTGCTGAACAGCAGGACGCGGCTTTCCGGTCCCAACCCCAATGTCGCCCGCGCCGCCGGATCGGCTGCCGCCAGCAGGCAGCCGGCCAGGCCCGCCACACCCGATTCACCAGATACAACGCCCTGCTTCGCCAGCAGGCGCATACAGGCCACCGCCGCTTCATCGGGGATCGCCATGAAGGCCGCCGTTGCCCGTTCCAGTTCACCCCAGGCCAGCAGGCTGGGTTCCCCGCACGCGAGGCCGGCCATCAGGGTGTCGAGATCGCCCGGGACCGCCGTCGGTTCACCGAGTTCAGCGCTGGCCAGCAGGCAGGCGGCACGATCTGGCTCCACCACAATCAGTTCCGGCGCCGGGTCGAAGCGTGCCCGCATATGCGCCGAGACCGCCGCCGCCACGCCGCCCACGCCGCCCTGGATGAACACATGCGTCGGTGGCAGGCCTCCCCACTGGTCCGCCGCCTCATCGGCCATGACGCGGTAACCCTGCATCACGTCGCGCGGCACCTCCGTGTATCCGGCCCAGGACGTGTCGGAGACGACGAACCAGCCTTGCGCCTCCGCCTCCCGCGTCGCGGCCCGCACCGAGTCGTCGTAGGTGCCGGCAACCACCCGGACCTCCGCGCCATAATGGGCGATGGCGTCGATCCGACCCTGGCTGACGCCGGAATGGACAAAGATGACGCAGCGCGCCCCGAACCGCCGAGCGCCCCAGGCAACCGAGCGGCCGTGGTTCCCATCCGTCGCGCAGGTCACCGTGATGCCCCCGGTCGCGGCGGCATAGCGACCCGAGGCCAGGTCGGCCGAGGTCGCGGAGGGCGCTACGCCCCGGCGTGCCAGTTCATCGGCAAGAATATTCGCGACCGCATAGGCGCCGCCGAGGGCCTTGAAGCTGCCCAGCCCGAAGCGCGCCGATTCGTCCTTCAGGCGCATCACCGCCACGCCCGCGTCGACCGCGATCGCCGGCAGGTCAACCAGCGGCGTCACCGCGTACCCCTCCCACCCCACGATCTCCTTCCGCGCTCTGCGGAACCCGTTGGCGGGCAGGGTGACAACCCCGGGCGTCCCCGCGCGGGGATTGGGGAACAGGCTGAAGGGGAATGGACCAATCATCCGCGAACGGTGTACCGCATCGGCCGAACGGCGCAATCAATTATGGGAGACAGGCATGCGCATCACGATCCTGGGCGGCGGCGGGTTCCTCGGGCGGAAGATCGCGATGCGGCTGGCGCGGGAGGGAACCCTCGGCGGCAAGAAGGTCACCAGCCTGACCCTGTTCGACCTGCACCAGCCCGCGCCGCTGGACGCCCCCTTTCCCGTCACTACCCTGGCCGGCGACATCGTCGACCTGCCGGAAGCCGCGATCCCAGCCGGCACCGATGTCGTGTTCCATCTGGCTGCCGTCGTCAGCGCGCAGGCCGAGGCCGATTACGACCTTGGCCGCCGGGTCAACCTGCGCGGCACGGATGCGGTGGTGGACGCCTGCCGGCGCCTGGTTGCGGCGGGCGGCAAGGCGCCTCGGGTCGTGTTCACAAGCTCGGTCGCCAGTTTCAGCGCCAGCCAGGACAGCATCCTGTCCGATGACGCCAAGCAGGTCCCGGGCAACAGCTATGGCGCGCAGAAGGCCGCCGCCGAACTGATCCTGGCCGATGCCTCCCGCCGCGGGTTCATGGATGTCGTGACCCTGCGACTACCGACCGTGATCGTGCGCCCCGGGCGGCCGAATAAGGCAGCGAGTTCCTTCTTCTCGGCCATCGTGCGCGAACCTCTGCTCGGCCTGGAAACCGAGTTGCCGGTCCACGACGACTTCGCCGCCTGGTTCTGCAGCCCGCGTCGCGCGGCTGACTGGCTGTTGCACGCGGCGGCGATGGATACGTCGGCGATGGGGCTGGACCGCAGCCTCAGCCCGCCCGGGATCAGCACCACGATCGCGGCGCTGATCGCCGCGCTGGAAGCCGTCAGCCCCGGCGCGTCCCGGCTGATCAAGCGCGTGCCGGACCCGACGATCGCCGCCATCGTCGGCACCTGGCCGCCGGGATTCGAGGCCTCCCGCGCCCGCGCCTTGGGCTTTGCCCCGCATGAACCGGTGGTCGAGATCGTGCGCGGCTTCATTGAGGACGACCTCGCGGCCACGAAAGCGGACCGCGGCCTGCCGGCCTGATGCCGCATTACGAATTTTTCGCATCTCTCGCCGTGATTTTGCCGTATCAACCGAATGGACTACGCTGGCGCGACTGATCCGCGCCGGTTTCCCTGCCTGAAGCCCCTTACTCCGTTCGGCTGGACAGCACGCATGTCGGCTTCCCACGGCGAGTCTCAAGCAGCGGGTGCGCCTGTCGCCCCGCATCAAGGGACAGCCGCGTCCGACGGTAAACCAAAGCGCCCGCCCCGGCGCCCCTTCACCAACGTCGTGCTGCACGCGCCCTATGTCCTGCGGGCGCTGGTCCGCGCCGATGAGATCTGGCTGGTCGCGCTGTCCGCCTTCATCGGCGTGTTCGTGGGCGTCGTCGTCTGGGCGATGACCGAGGCAACGCAGCGCATCCACGAAATCCTGTTCGCCATCGGGCACGAGCAACGCCTGTCGGCGATGCACTCGCTCGATCCGTGGCGGACGATCCTGGTGCCGACGATCGGCGGGTTGTTCCTGGGCCTTGTCACCTGGGGCATCAGCAGGGTGCATCGCCGCCGCACCGTTGATCCGATCGAGGCCAATGCTCTGTACGGCGGCCGCATGTCGCTGTCGGGCAGCCTGGTCGTGGTGGTGCAGACGATCATCTCGAACGGCGTCGGCGCCTCGGTGGGGCTGGAGGCCGCCTACACACAGATCAGTTCAGCCATCGCCTCCAAATGGGGGCATGCCTTCCGGGTGCGGCGGACCGACCTGCGGCTGCTGGTTGGGTGCGGGGCGGCCGGGGCCATCGCTGGGGCGTTCAACGCGCCGCTGGCCGGGGCCTTCTATGCCTTCGAACTGGTGATCGGGACCTACCAGCTTTCCTCCTTCGCGCCTGTCGCCGTGGCCGCGCTGGTGTCGATGGGCGTCGTGCAGGCCCTGGGCGGGGAACCGTTCGACCTGCATATCGATCCGATCGAGATCAGCGGCCTCGACTACATCCCAATCCTCGCCCTCGGCATGATCTGTGCCCTGCTCGGCATTGCGATCATGCGCGGGGTGACGGTGACCGAGGATCTGTTCCGCCGCAGCGGGGTGCCGGTCTGGCTGCGCCCGGCCGTTGGCGGCCTGGTGGTTGGCGCCCTGGCCCTGATTACCCCAGCCGTCCTGTCCTCCGGCCATGGCGCACTGCACAGCACGGTCGCGATGGAGATGGCCCTACCCTTCATGATCCTGCTGGTGGCGCTGAAGTCGGTGGCCTCGGCGGTGTCGATCGGTTCGGGCTTTCGCGGCGGGCTGTTCTTTGCGTCGCTGTTCCTGGGGGCGCTGCTGGGAAAGGCCTTCGCGGGGCTGCACGCGGCGATCTCGGCCGAACACGCGGTCTCGCCCCTGGTCTGCGCGCTGGTGGGCATGAGCGGGCTGGCCGTGGCGGTGGTCGGCGGGCCCCTGACCATGGGGTTCCTGGCGTTGGAGGCCACCGGCAACCTGCCGATGACCGTCGCCGTGCTGGCCGCCTGCGTGGTGTCGTCGCTTACCGTGCGGCGGACCTTTGGCTACTCCTTCGCGACCTGGCGGTTCCATCTGCGCGGGGAGGTCATCCGCAGCGCCGTCGATATCGGCTGGATGCGCGCTTTGACGGTCGGGCGGATGATGCGCCACGACATCGTCACCGCGCGGACGGATACGCCGCTGCCTGATTTCAAGAGGAACCATCCGCTGGGCACCACGGCGCGGGTGATCGCCCTGGACGGGGCGGGGCGCTATGCCGGGATCGTGTTGCAGGCGGAGGCGCACGCGGACGCCGATGACGGCCACCACCTCTCGGACATCCTGCACTACACGGATACGTTCCTGCTGCCGGGCATGACGGTGAAAGAGGCGATCGCGATGTTCGAGAACGCGGAAAGCGATGCCCTCGCGGTCGTGGACGGGCCACAGACCCGGCAGGTGATGGGGATACTGACCGAACAGCACGCCCTGCGCCGATACAGTGAGGAACTGGACCGGCGCCGGCGGGAATTGTCGGGGGAGTGAGGTTCAGCGGGAGAGGCGGACGCCCCTCCCGTCACGCCCTCAGTTCTTGTAGTCGGGTTCCTTGCGGTCGAGCATCCGCTTCAGGGCGTCGAAGTGCCACTCGGCGTTCTTGCGACCGCCGTAGGTCGGCGCGGTGCGGCGATAGGTGTCGTAGGTGTGGTCGACGACATCCTGCGGCAGCTTCTTCAGCGGCCGGCCGGTCCACATCGCGTAAAGCTGCACCTGGGCAACCCGCTCCACGTAATACAGCCGGTCATACGCCTCGGCGACCGACTCACCGATCGTGGCGACGCCGTGGTTGGCCATCATCAGGACGGTCTTGTCGCCCATGACGCCGGCCAGACGCTCACCCTCGGCCGGGTCGAAGGCGGGTCCCGTGTAGGTTTCGTCATACGCGGTGTGCATCATGGTGCCGAGTTCGGTCTGGCCGATCGGCAGGATGCTCTGGTCTTCCAGGCGCGACAGGGCGCTGGCATGCGGCATGTGCGTGTGGAACACGGCCGCGGCGGTAGACACCAGGCGATGGATCGGGGCGTGGATGCAGTAGCAGGACTGCTCGACCAGGCCTTCGCCGGCCTTCACTTCGCCGTCATAGCCAACTTCCATGAAGCAGCTTGCGTTCACTTCGGACCAGTGCAGGCCGAAGGGGATTTGATAATAGCGGTCGGTGGTGCCGGGCACGCGCAGGGTGAAGTGGTTGAAGATACCTTCGTGGAAGCCATGCGTCACCGCCATCCGATGCGCGGCGGCGAGATCAACGCGCGCCTTCCAGCGGAGATCGTCCAGTGCGAGGTCCTTGGCGTCGAGGGATTCAAGCGGCATGGGGGACTCCTGGCTTGTTGTTTGACCAATGACCATCTTCCAGTGTCCGAGGCGCCTTGGTCAATGGCGCTGTTCGGTGATCTCCGCGTCCTGGGGTGACACGAACGTATCCCGCACCTCGCTCCAGGTCGCCGGCGCACCGCCGATTTCGGAACGAAAGAAATCATAGAACTCATCAAGCCAGGCGAGGAACCGGTCCAGATCGGCCTGCGTGCGGACATAGGGCGTGTTGCCGGGTTCCAGCGAGGGGCTGTGATAAGTCAGCACGAAAACCTTGATGCCATCGGCGACCATGTGGCGAACCAGCCGCTTCGCCTCCTCGATCGCGATCCCTTCGGGCGTCAGCTTGATCCGCTCCAGCAACCCCAGGCGTGCCATGACAGATGGCAGGCGCGCGCGTTCGCTGCTGCGGCGGAACACCCGCGATGTCATGCCGGCGGACAGCCCCGCGGCCGCGCCCACCATGGCGGCCGAGACCGGCAATTCCAGCAGGGTCCTGTCCCGATCAATCCAGAACGGCCGAGCGTTCATGAGCCGGTAGTCGGGACCGCCCTCGTCGGTGAAGCTCCAGCATGGCACGACGCTGCTGTCGGCCTGGTAGCCCAGATGGCGGAGGATGCTGCCGGTATTGGGGCCAACCCCGTAGCGTCCCGCGCGGAAGATGCGCGGCGTCGTGCCGAAGGCCTTGTCGATCTCCTCGGTCAGGCCAGCGATCTTGTCGTATTCGACCTGCAAGGGCAGGTTGCCGGGATAGCTGTTATGGAACGAAACCGTTTCATCAAACGGCGGTGTGACCCAGGGATGCAGTTGCGACCCGACATCACACACGCCCTGTTGCAGCAACTCCCGCAGCGGTCCTCGGCCGGCGTCCTGCGACGCCACCGGGAAATCCACCATGTAGCTCGGCCGCACGCCGTATTTCTCGAACACGCGGTGGGCGCGCTGCTGCGACCGGATCGAGGTGACATCGGTGGCGTTGCGAGAGAACGGGCTGTGCCAGTCGAAATCCTCCTCCGCGTCGACCGTCGTGATCACGACCGGGGCACCCGGCCCTCCGGCCAGTGACGCGCGGGGCGGGGGCCGGCGGATGATCAGTGCCTCATCACCCCTGGAAGCCAGTTCCACCTCCCCATCCCGTGTGCGTACGATCCGCGGCGCGGCAAGGTCGCGGCCGCAGGATTGTTCGGCCGACAGGCGGGCGACGATCTTGCGCCGCATCTCGAACGCCTGGCGCGGGGCGAGGGAGGCCAGCAGATGCGCCGCGGTATGGGGCGACGGGCGCAGCATCAGGGAGCGGGCGAAGGACCGGCGGGCGGCGGGCAGGTCACGCTCGAACACCGAGCGGCGGCCGAAATCGGCCAGCAGTTCGGCCTGCTTGCGCCGCAGTACCTGCGGCGAAAGATGCAGCAGGGCGCCGATCCGCTGGATGTTCCGCAACTGCGCGTCCAGGAAGCGGGCGGTGTGGGAGGACAGGCCGATCCCGCGTGTGTAGTGGACCAGCACCTTCTGGCAGGTCACGATCCGCCAGCCGGCGGCGGCGACCCGCAGCCAGAGGTTATAGTCCTCAACGCTGATCAGATCGCGCGCCTCATCAAAACCACCGACCTCGTCGAAGGCGTCCCGGCGCAGCAGCACCGAGGAGTTGATGATCCAGTTTCGCTCCCACAGGTCGTCGAATGTCAGCGTGTCCGGGACCGCGTCATCGCGATGGTCGGGCAGGCAGTGGATCAGTCCGGTTTCGGGCGGCTGGTGGAGGGCGAGCTGGGCGGCGAGCTTGTCCGGGTACCAGACATCGTCCGCGTCCACGAACGCCAGCCAGGTGGCCGAAGCGCTTCGGGCGCCCAGGTTCCGCGCGCTGCCTGGGCCGCCATTGGGCTTCTGGATCAGACGCACCGGCGGGGGAAACGACCGGACCACGGCGGCGGTGTCGTCGGTGGAGCCGTCATCGACGACGATGATCTCGGCCGGCGGGGCGGTTTGCGCCAGCACGCTCTCGATCGTTCGGCGCAAATGCCGGGAGGCATTGTAGGCGGGAATGATGACGGCGATGGTGTCAGGCACGGTTGGCCCGCCGCTCGGGTGATGACCCCGGCGTTCGCGGTTCCGGCTGGGCCGGACCGGTGAGCCGGCGGCCCGGGGATGTATGGCTGGGTTTCATCCCGCGATCGTTATCCTGTTGCGGCGGCATGTGCGGCGCGCCGACGGCCCCATCAACCGAAAATTGTGGCATCGTGACGGATTTCCCCGCGAATGACAAATCGCAAACGGCTGTCAGGGTACCCCGGCATCGGCTCGCCGTTGCGCCGATTGTTCCAGGACTCCGCGGAAATAGGCGGCGGCCTTGGTCAGACCGTGGTCGAGATCCACCTTCGGCTCCCACCCCAACAGCGCGCGGGCCATGGTGATATCCGGGCAGCGTTGCAGCGGGTCGTCCTGCGGCAACGGGCGATGCACGATCCGGGACTTCGATCCGGTCAGGGCAATGACCCGTTCGGCGAGTTCGCGGACCGGGATTTCGTGCGGGTTGCCGACATTGACCGGGCCGGTCACCTCGGGCCCGGTGGCCATCAGGCGGATCATGCCCTCGATCAGGTCATCGACGTAGCAGAAGGCGCGGGTCTGCATGCCGTCGCCATAGAGGGTGATGTCCTCCCCTTGCAGGGCCTGAACGATGAAATTGGACACCACGCGGCCGTCGTTCGGGTGCATGCGGGGGCCGTAGGTGTTGAAAATCCGGATCACCTTGATCTGGACGCGATGCTGGCGGTGATAGTCGAAGAACAGCGTCTCGGCGCAGCGCTTGCCTTCGTCGTAGCAGGCGCGGGGTCCCAACGGATTGACGTTGCCGCGATAATCCTCGGTCTGCGGATGAACCGTGGGGTCGCCGTAGACCTCACTCGTGGAGGCCTGGAGGATCTTGGCGCCGACCCGCTTGGCCAGGCCCAGCATGTTGATGGCGCCGATGACGCTGGTCTTGGTGGTCTGCACCGGATCGAACTGGTAATGGACCGGAGAGGCCGGGCACGCGAGGTTGTAGATCTCATCAACCTCCACATAGAGCGGGAAGGTCACGTCGTGGCGCAGCAGCTCAAAATGCGGGTTGCTGATCAGGTGGGCGATGTTGTCCTTGCGGCCGGTGAAATAGTTGTCGACGCACAGAACGTCGTCGCCGCCGCGCAACAGACGCTCACACAGATGGGACCCCAGGAAGCCGGCACCGCCCGTCACAAGAATACGCTTTCGTGTCAGCGACATGCAGCTTTGTCCCACGCCATGATCCGGCGGCACACTGTCAAAGCGCCCGGGGGGAAGCAAGGAAAAATCAAGGTGTTGTCCCTGCCGCCGGGCCAGCGCTTTCCCTTCCGCGCCCCCTTGTGTATGGAATCGGGCAACGAGACATGACGGACGGGAACGACGGCGCATGAGCAAGCACGTGGTCGCGACGGTGGACGAAATCCCCGAAGGCGGGCGGAAGCTCGTCACGGTGCGGGGACGGCCCATCGCGGTGTTCAATCTCAGCGGCGAGTATTTCGGCCTGTTCAACCGATGCCCGCACCAGGGCGGCCCGATGTGCGAGGGCATCCTGACTGGCCTGATCCAGTCGAATGAGCCGGGGCATTACGAGTATTCCCGCAAGGGCGAGATCCTGCGCTGCCCCTGGCACGGCTGGGAATTCGATGTCCGCAACGGCCAGAGTTTCTGCGACCCGGAGAAGATCACGCTCCGCAGCTATCCGATCGAGGTGGCCGAGGGGCAGAATGTGGTCCAGGGCCCCTATGTGGCGGAGACCATTCCGGTGACGATCGAGGAACGCTACGTCGTCGTGGAGATGTAGGACCGGTCAGGGCGGAGCAATTCCGGTTGGCCGCCTCCGTCTTGGCCGGGCGCGACCCGGCCGGGACGGACAGCAGACAAGGGCGCTCGCCCCTCCCCTCAGGCCGCCAGTGTTCGGATAAGCGACCGCTGGCGGCGTTGCAGCAGTTTCCAGCCTACCTTGGCGGACAAGGCTGACAGGCGCCCGCGTGGTGGCAGGCCCACGGCTTTCAGGACCATTCCGGTCCCCCGCTCGATATGGCGGAAGCGGTAGAAGCCGATCGCGCCGGCCATATAGGCCGCGGTGCAGCGATCGTGGCGATACGGGGTCGATTCCGGTTCGTTGCCGCAGTGGTAGGCGTAGGCGAGTTCGTCGTCCTCGGTTTCCCCGATGCGGCCGAGCGCGATGCGCAGGCGGCCGAACATGCCGATCCGTTCGCGCTCCAGGTAGCGTTTCATGTGGTCGTAGAACAGCTTGAAGTGGCGGTACTCGTCCGCGGCGATCAGCTTACAGACCTGATTGAGCACCGGCTCCTCGGTCGCCTCGGCCAGGGCCGTGTAGTAGCTCGAGGTGCCGGTTTCGACCATGCAGCGAGCGATCAGTTCCCCGGTGCGGGAGCCTCGGACGGACGCTTCGGCATCCAACGGCAGCTTGTAGCCGGCACGGTAGCGGGTGGAGGCGGCTTCGTAGTCCCAGCCCGGATCGGCGAGCGAAGCCCAACGGCCTAGCGCATCGCCGTGCTGGACTTCCTCATCGGCCCAGTAGTCGGCGGCGGCGCGGAAATCGGGGTCGTCGGCGAAGACGCGGCCGAGATAGATCGCGTAGTCCCGGCCATTGCGCTCCACCATCGCGGCGGCCTTGACCAGCGGAATGACGGCTGGGTCGACCTTGGCGGCGTCGAAACGGCCCCAGTCCACGTCATCCATGCGCCAGTGTTTCATGCCCTGCCCGTCGTTGCGTCGCGACTTTCCTATATAGGCCGGTCATGACGCGCGCAAAGACGGGGGCGCAAAGACGGGGATCAGGCGCGGTTGTACCAACCCTTGGTCGCCATCACGATATGGACGACGGAGAGCATCACCGGGACCTCCACCAGGACGCCCACCACGGTCGCGAGGGCTGCGCCTGATTCGAAACCGAACAGGCTGATCGCGGCGGCTACCGAGAGCTCGAAGAAGTTGCTGGCGCCGATCAGGGCGGAGGGCGCCGCCACGCTGTGCGCCGATCCGCAGGCGCGGTTGCCCAGATAGGCCAGGCCGGCGTTGAAGTAGACCTGGATGATGATCGGCACGGCCAGCAGCAGGATGATCAGCGGCTGGGCGAGGATCTGTTCCCCCTGGAAGCCGAACAGCAGGACCAGGGTGGCGAGCAGCGACACGAGCGAGATCGGTTGCAGGGTCTTCAGCACGCGATCCAGCGCCGCCTGCCCGCCTGAGCGGACCAGGGTGGCGCGCCAGATCTGCGCCACGACAACGGGCACGACGATATAGAGCACGACTGAAAGCAGCAGCGTGTCCCAGGGCACCGTGATCGCCGAAAGGCCCAGCAGCAGGCCGACGAGGGGGGCAAAGGCGACGATCATGATGGCGTCGTTCAGCGCCACCTGACTCAGGGTGAAGTTGGCGTCTCCGTCCGAGAGGTTGGACCAGACGAAGACCATCGCCGTGCAGGGCGCGGCCGCCAGCAGGATCAGGCCGGCGATATAGCTGTCGATCTGGTCCGCGGGCAGCCAGGGGCGGAACAGCCAGCCGATGAACAGCCAGCCCAGCAGCGCCATGGAGAACGGCTTGACCAGCCAATTGATCCCGAGCGTGACCATGATGCCGCGCCAGTGGCGGGCGACGGTGCCGATGGCGCCGAAATCGACCCTCAGCAGCATGGGGATGATCATCAGCCAGATCAGCACGGCGACCGGCATGTTGACCTTGGCGATGGCGAGGCCGCCGAGGAACTGGAAGGGCCCCGGCGCCAGGCTGCCCAGGGCGATACCGGCGATGATGCAAAGCCCGACCCACAGCGTCAGGTAGCGTTCGAACAGGTTCATGGGGTGGGGCTGGCTTTCAGGTTGGACAGGGAGTCGGGCCGAGCGAAAGAACCTTGGCAGGGCGGCGGAGTCCAGGGGGATGGGTCTCGGGCTGCATTATCCCTGGGTATGTGAAGCACTGAGAAGAGGAGAGACAGTCACGAAGGAGGAGGAGAATTGGTGGCCAGAGCGGGGGTTCCGGCGCCCTCCGTGACTGTCTCCCTGCTTCTCCGTGCTCATTCGCGGTGGTCGGTGCAGGACACGAACGGTCGCCCCCCCGGGCACGAAACGCCGCCGCTCCCTCGCAGGACCAGCCAGACGCGGGCATCGGGGGTGACGCACCTGTGAATACCTCCGTTCATTCACCGGGCGGGTGGATCGTGGCCGGCTGGGCGCCAGCCGCTTCGGCCTCCCTTCCCCTCGGCAGCAGGAACGTCACCGCCAGGCATATCGCCAGCATCGCGGCCGATCCCCACAGGCAGGCCGTCAGACCGCCCATCTGGGTCAGCGCGCCCGAGACCACGATCCCTGTCAGCCGGCCGGCGGCGTTGGCGGCGTAGTAGAAGCCCACATCCTCGGCCGCCTTCTTCGTTCCGGCATAGGCCAGGATCAGATAGGAATGCAGGGAGGAGATCACGGCGAAGGCGAAGCCGAACACGCACAGCCCGACCGTCACGATCAGGTCGACCCGGGCGAAGGCGCCGCTGGCCAGCACCAGGGCCAACACCACCGGGATTGCGACGAGCACCGCGCCCCACAGGCGGGCCTCCGGGACCTCACGGGACAGACCGTCGGGGGAACGGCGGATGACGGAGGGCGCCAAGGCCTGCACGCCGCCGTAACCGATCGTCCAGACCGCCAGGAACCCGGCGACCATCGTGAAATTCCAGCCCTGGGCATAGAGGAACACCGGCAGGCCGACCACGAACCAGACATCCCGCGCGCCGAACAGGAACAGGCGGGCGCCGGCCATCAGGTTGATGGCGCGAGATTTCGAGAACAGTTCCTTGAACGATTTCGACGCCTTCGCCTTGCCGAGCTCCCGCGGCAGGCTGATCGCGACACCGGCCAGCACGATGGCCAGCACCGCCGCCATGGCCCACAGCGCGCCCTGGAACCCGACGGCCTGCAACAGCAGCCCGCCCAGGAAGAAGCCCACGCCCTTCATCGCGTTCTTGGAGCCGGTGAACCAGGCGACCCAGCGGAACAACTGGCCCGACCCGCCCTCGGACGTCTCCTTGATCGCGGATTTGGAGGCGGTCTTGGTCAGGTCCTTGGCCACCCCCGCGATGCCCTGGGCGGCCACGACCCAGGCGACCGAGGCCCCCGCGCTCCAGGTGGGATCGAGGCCGGAGAGCATCAGCAACCCCCCGATCTGGAGCAGCATGCCGATCATCAGCATGCGCGGGATGCCGAAATGCGTGGCCAGCCAGCCGCCGCCAAGATTGGCGAAAATGCCGGCGGCCTCATAGAGCAGGAACAGGGTGGCGAGGGTGAAGGGGGTGTAGCCGAGGGCGTAGAAATGCAGCAGCACGAGGGTCCGGAGCGCGCCGTCGGTCAGCGTGAAGCTCCAGTAGCTGGCGGTGACGATGGCGTAGTTGCGGACCCCGGACATGGTGGACCTTTCGATCTTTTCCCCCTCCCCCCTTGAGGGGGAGGGTTGGGGTGGGGGGTAGGCGCGGCACGGGCTCGGGGGGGGGCGCTACCCCTCCCCCCGTCCTTGGTCCGCTTCGCGGCCCAAGCCCTCAAGGGGAAGGGGAGATTCCTGTGTACAACTACCCCCTACCAATCACGATATTCGCCAGATCAACCATCCGGCACGCATACCCGGCCTCGTTATCGTACCAGGCATAAATCTTCACCATCGTCCCATCCGTCACCATCGTGCTGAGGGCATCCACGATCGCGCTGCGACTGTCGCTGCGGTAGTCGACCGAGACCAAGGGCCGGGTCTCATACCCCAGGATACCGGCCAGCGGCCCCTCGGAAGCGGCCTGGAACAGGGCGTTCACCTCCTCCACCGTCACCGGGCGGGCCAGTTCGAACACGCAATCCGTGAGGCTGGCGTTCAGCACCGGCACGCGCACCGCATGGCCGTTCAGCTTGCCCTTCAGATCCGGATAGATCAGCGCGATCGCCGTCGCGCTGCCCGTTGTCGTCGGCGACATCGAGATCATGGCCGAGCGGGCGCGCCGCAAATCCTTATGGGGCGCGTCGATGATGACGTTGGTGTTGGTCGGGTCGTGGATCGTCGTCATCTGCCCGTGCCGGATGCCGATCGAGTCGTGCAGCACCTTCACCACCGGCGCCAGGCAGTTCGTCGTGCAGGACGCCGCCGTCAGCAGCCGGTTCTTCGCCGGGTCATAGAGATGGTCGTTGACGCCCACGACGATGTTCAGCGCCTCGGCCTGCTTGACCGGCGCCGCCACGACAACCCGCTTCACCCCGCGGGCGAAATACCCATCCAGCGTGTCCGTCGTCAGGAACTTGCCGGAGCATTCCAGCACCATGTCGCACCCCAGGTCGCCCCAGGGCACATCGGCCGGCGTCGGTTCGGCCGAGAACCCAACGCGATGGTTGCCGATCAGGATGGACTGGTCATCGGGCGCCGAGATCGACTCCCGCCATTGCCCGTGCAGGCTGTCGAAGGCCAGCAGGTGC
Organism: Asaia bogorensis; assembly: GCA_945873195.1. Classification (GTDB taxonomy): domain Bacteria; phylum Pseudomonadota; class Alphaproteobacteria; order Acetobacterales; family Acetobacteraceae; genus Rhodopila; species Rhodopila bogorensis_A. The sequence goes on along the minus strand of CAMCDA010000037.1, from coordinate 14,488 downwards.
GCCGTCGTCGCGGCCCCGCCCTTGACCTCATTCACATGGACGATGTCGAGGCGGTTGCCACCGCGCGGGTCCTCGGGCGCGCGATACATCGCCCCGAACGCCGCGCGGAACGCCAAGCGGCCGATCCGGCCCATACCATTGATGCCGACACGCATGATCTAACGTCCTCCCGCTGGCGCCATGGCGCCGCCGATTTCATCCAGGCGCCGCTTCATCGCCATCCGATCGAGGGAGGCAAAGGGCAACGCCGCGAAAATTTCCAGCCGCCGGCGCAGGCTGGCGTAAAGCTCATTCAGCATCGTCGCTTCCTCGGCCGGGGTGCCGTGGAACTTGGCCGGGTCCGGCAACGGCCAGGCGGCGGTCACCGCGATGCCGCCGAAATCCGGGCAGGCCTGGCCGGTCAGCGTGTCACAAAGCGTGATGACGAAATCCATGCGCGGGGCGGAGGGGCCGGTGAACTCCTCCCACGACTTGCTGCGCAGCGCCGTCGTGTCGTGATCCAGGGTGCGCAGCTTTTCCAACACGGCCGGATTGGGCGCGGAAGATGGATCCGAGCCGGCGGACCACACGGCAAACCGGTTGCCGCCGATCCGGCGCAGCAACGCCTCCGCCATGACGGATCGGGCGGCGTTATGGGTACACAGGAACAGCACGTTGAACGCGGGGGCCATGCCGGGCTCTTCGGGCACGGGCAGCAGGCGAGCGATGTCGCCGCAAAGTTCCGGCCGGTCCGCGCAGCAGGTCTCGGTCAGGAACATGACCAGGTTCCGCAGCCCGACGAAGCGGACGGCGTGGATGATCCGCCGGCCTTGGCGCGTAGCCTGGGTCAGGCCGGCCCGCTCCAGCGCGGAAAGATGGAAGGACAAGGTGGAGGCCGGCACGCCGAGGCGGGCGGCGATCTCCCCCGCCGGCAGGCCGTTCGGCCCCTCCGCCATCAGCAGGCGCAGCAGGTCGAGCCGGGTTTCCTGGGCCAGGGCGGCGAGGATCAGGGCGGCGTCCGTTGATTCCATGATTCCACTATAATGGAAATATCAAGGACAGCAAGCCGAGCGGGCATAAAAAAACCGGGCTGACCCCGTGTATGGGATCAGCCCGGCCTTGGCCGCTCCCGATCGGGAGCGGCCAACATCCGCTTATCAGAACTTGGAAACGCGGGTTTCCTTCGACGTGATGAACTCCAGCAGCGCGGGCTTGCCGGCCTGCGTCTGCTCGATCCCGCGCTTGATCGCCGCCTTGATGTCGTCCGGCTGCGTCACGCGTTCGCCATAGCCACCGAACGCCTTCGCCATGTCGGCGTAGTTGCCCGAGATGTCGGTCGAACGGTACTTCTCGGTCGAGATCGGCATCACCTTCAGCTCGATCGCCATGGAGAAGTTGTTGAGCAGGATCGACAGGATGGGGATCCGCTCACGGACGGCGGTCTCGAAGTCCATGCCCGTGAAGCCGATGGCGGCGTCGCCCCACAGGTTCATGCAGAGCTTTTCCGGCTTGGCCAGCTTGGCACCCATCGCCAGGCCGAGACCCATGCCGAGCTGGGTGGTCTTGCCCCAGCCGATGTAGGACATCGGGGTGGTGGAGCTCCAGAACGGCGAGATCTGGTCGCGCGGGCTGCCGGCATCATGCGTGATGATGCAGTTGTCCATGCCGACGACTTCGCTGACCGTGGCGTGCAGGTCACGGATCACGCGATACGGGTTCAGCGGGGCGTCATTGCTGTCGCGCAGCGGCTGCCACTGCTTCATCCACTCTTCCCGGGCGGCGACGATCTCGGCCACCGTGTCGCGGCAATCGCGGTTCGCCTTGATGGTCTGGCGCAGTTCCCCGATCAGGGCCTGCAGCGTCAGCTTGGCATCACCCACCAGGCCCACGTTGCTGACCACGTCCTTGTTCAGGTGGTTCGGGTCGAGGGTGGCGTGGATGAACTTCTTGCCCTTCGGGAACTTGATGCCGAAGTTGGTTTCGGTGAACGAGCAGCCGATGCCGATGACCAGGTCGGTCTTCTGCAGGAAGTGATTGAGCTGGCCGGGGATGGCGTTGCCGCCCGAGCCCAGCGACAGCGGGTGGGTTTCCGGGAAGGACGACTTGCCGCCCAGGCTGGTGGTGACCGGCGCGCCCAGCAGTTCGGCGAGCTCACGCAGTTCCGGCCAGGCTTCGGCCCACTGGACGCCGGTGCCGGAGTAGATGATCGGGCACTTCGCGGCCAGGATCGCGGCGGCGGCCTTGCGGACGTCAGCCTGATCGGGACCGTACTTGTGGACGCCGACCGGGGTGTAGTCGATGTCGCCGATTTCCTCGTTCCAGATATCGGTCGGGATTTCGACGATCGCCGGGCCCGAGCGGCCATTCCGCAGATTGCTGAATGCGCGGCGCAGGATGTTCTGCAACTCGGCCGGAACGTTCACGGCTTCTGCGATCTTCGAGATGCCGCGCATGGAACGGGTGGAGTTGTAGTTCGGGTCGATGCCGGCGATGCGGCGGGCATAACCCTGCGGCAGGACCAGCAGCGGAACGGATTCCGAATAGGCCTGCGCGACGCCGCCATAGGCGTTTTCGGCGCCCGGGCCGTGCTGCATGCAGAAGGCGCCGATCTTGCGGCCGGATGTGACGCGGGAAATGGCATCGGCCATGTGCAGGCCGATACGCTCCTGCCGGACGATGATGGGGCGGATATCGGCCGCGGCCGCGAATTCCAGCAAATGGTTGACGGGGTAGCCGCAAAGGATCTCGATCCCCTCGCGTTTCATGATCTCGGCGATCGCCTGACCGACTTTCATCTGCTCGGTTCCTTCCTGCAGGATTGGACGTTTCCACCAGCCCGCGGGCCGGTAGCGTTAACGCGATAGGGTAGGATGGGGCGGGGGTGGTGGCAACCGGGGGGTCAGGCCATGCCGAGCGCGCGGAGGGGGCGGCGACGCCGTCGGCGGAAAGGCCGGGATGCGCGCCATGGTGTTCGTTGGCGCCACGTGTCTCCGGGCCGGGTCGACAGGCTGATCCTTCACTTGTACCTCTGCTGAGACAAGAGTGGGGAAACGCCGCCTGATGCTCGCTACCACGATCGCCCGCCTCTGCGGCCCCCGCCTGCACTATGCCTGGATCGCCCTCGCCGTCACCTTCATCGTCATGATGGGCTCGGTCGGGGTCCGCAGCGCCCCGGGAGTCATCATCATCCCCCTGCAGCAAGCGTTTGGCTGGGATGTCGCCACGATCTCGGGGGCCATCTCGCTCAATCTGCTTCTGCTGGGCCTGGTTGGGCCTTTTGTCGCGGGACTGATGGAGGTGATCGGCCTGAAGCGCACCATGCTGTCCTGCCTGGCCGTGCTGCTGATGGGAACGACACTGGCCAACTTCATCGCCGAACCCTGGCAGTTGTTCATGACCTGGGGCGTGATGGTGGGGATCGGGGTCAGCGCCGGGGCAATGGGCATGGCCGCGGCGGTTGCCAACCGCTGGTTCACGGAACGGCGCAGCCTGGCGATGGGCATGCTCATGGCAGCCAACGCCGCGGGGCAACTTGTCTTCCTCCCGGTGCTCGGCGGGCTGGCCGAAACCCATGGCTGGCGCAGCGTGTCGATGACCGTGACCGTCGTGGTCGCCGCGCTGTTTCCGCTGGTGGCCCTGCTGCTGCCGGACGCGCCGGCCAGCGTCGGGCTGTCACCCTATGGCGGCACACCGGACTCGGTGCTGCGGAAGGCGCCGGGCAACCCGTTCCTGGTGACGCTGTAAGGGCTGCTGCGCGGGGCGCGTTCCGTCGATTTCTGGCTGATCGCCATCGTCTTCGCGATCTGCGGGTTCTCCACCGCCGGCCTGGTGGCGACGCATTTCGTGACCTATTGCGTGGATCATGGCCTCAGCCAGGGCACCAGCGCGAGCCTGCTGGGATCGCTGGGCGTGGCGAGCCTGGTGGGTTCGATCCTGTCCGGCTGGATCACGGACCGGTACAACCCGCGGCTGATCCTGTTCGCGATCTTCATGCTGCGGGGCGTGTCGCTGATCATCCTGCCGTATACGGCGTTCGATATCACGAGCCTGACCATCTTCGCGCTGTTCAACGGGATCGAGTGGGTGGCAACGGTGCCGCCCATCGTGAAACTGCTGAACGAGAATTTCGGGCGAAGGGATGCCCCGATCCTGGTCGCCTGGATCTACGCGATGCACCAAGTCGGCAGCGCCGCGGCGGCCCTGGGAGCAGGGCTGCTGCGGGATTTCACGGGGACGTACGTGCTGGCGTTCGTATCCACGGGCGTCGCGTGCTTGCTGGCGTCGTGGCTGGTGATGCGGATACCCCGGGCCCAGCCGGTGGCGGCGTAGGGCGGGGCTTTGCCCCGAGACCCCACAAGGAGGCTTTGCCCCCTTGACCCCCACCAAAGGCCTCAGGCCTTTGGAAACCATTGGTTTTGGTGGAATGAATGAAGGGGGTAACCCGGACCGTGACAGGTCCGGGTTACCCCCTTCATTCATTCCACCAACTCACGGTCCCAAGGGCTGTGCCCTTGGCGGGAGGTCCAGGAGGGCAGCGCCCTCCTGGCGGGGTTCCGGGGCAGCGCCCCGCCCTACCCCGCTACTGACAGGCCAGGCATTCCTCATAATCCGTCGTCGTGTGCGACATCGCCGCCATCGGCAAAGGCAGACGGTCATCATAAGCCGACAAGGGCGCTCCGGTGATCGCCATCGGCGCGATCGCCTTTTCGCTGACGGTATCGGCGCGGGCGATGGACAGGCTGCGGCAGTAGTACAGCGACTTCATGCCCTTCTTCCACGCCATGTAGTGGATCTGGTGCAGGTCCCGCTTATGCACATCCGCCGGGAGGAAGATGTTCACCGACTGGCTCTGGCAGATGAAGGGCGTGCGGTCGGCCGCGTGTTCGATGATCCAGCGCTGATCCAGTTCGAACGCCGTCTTGTAGACCGCCTTTTCGTGGTCGGTCAGGAAGTCCAGATGCTGGACGCTGCCCTGGCGCACGGTGATCGACGACCAGACCTCATCACTGTCCTGCCCGCGTTCGGCCAGCAGCTTCTGCAGATGCCGGTTGCGGACCGAGAAACTGCCCGACAGCGTCTTCTGCAGGAACACATTGGCCGCGATCGGCTCGATCCCGGGGGACGCGTTGCCGGCGATGATCGAGATCGACGCGGTCGGCGCGAGCGACATCTTGTGGGAGAACCGCTCCATCACGCCGTATTCGGCGGCATCCGGGCAGGCCCCGCGCTCATGCGCGAGCTTCACGGACGCGGCATCGGCCTGGGCGCGGATGTGGCGGAACATCTTCTTGTTCCAGACCTTCGCGACCACGCCTTCCCAGGGCACGTTCTGCGATTGCAGGAACGAATGGAACCCCATGACGCCGAGGCCGACGGACCGCTCGCGCATCGCGGCGTAGCGGGCCTTTTCCATCAGGTCGGGCGCGCGGTCGATGAAGTCCTGCAGCACGTTGTCGAGGAAGCTCATGACGTCTTCGACGAAGGTCGGGTGGTCTTCCCACTCGAACCAGTTCTCCAGGTTCAGCGAGGACAGGCAGCACACCGCGGTGCGCTCCTTGCCATGCTGGTCGCGACCCGTGGGCAAAGTGATCTCGCTGCACAGGTTGGAGGTCTTAACCTCCAGCCCCGCGAGCTTGTGGTGCTCCGGCCGAGCGTTGTTCACGTGGTCGGAGAAGACGAGGTACGGCTCGCCGCTCTCGATCCGGGTCGTCAGGATGCGAATCCACAGCGACCGGGCGGAGATGGAGCGGACCACCGAACCGTCCTTGGGGGAACGCAGCGCCCAGGGCTGGTCGAGTTCGACGGCGCGCATGAACTCATCGGGGATCTGGATCCCGTGATGCAGGTTCAGCGCCTTGCGGTTCGGATCGCCACCGGTGGGGCGGCGCATTTCGATGAATTCCTCGATCTCGGGGTGGGAGACCGGCAGGTAGACGGCGGCCGACCCGCGGCGGAGCGAGCCCTGGGAGATGGCGAGGGTCAGGCTGTCCATGACGCGGATGAAGGGGATGACGCCCGAGGTCTTGCCGACCGCGCCGACCTTTTCGCCGATGGAGCGCAGGTTACCCCAGTAGGAGCCGATGCCGCCGCCCTTGGCCGCGAGCCACACATTCTCATTCCAGAGGCCGACGATGCCGTCGAGGCTGTCCGACGCCTCATTCAGGAAGCAGGAGATCGGCAGGCCGCGTTCGGTGCCGCCGTTGGACAGGATGGGGGTGGCCGGCATGAACCACAGCTTGCTCATGTAGTCATAGATGCGCTGGGCGTGGCCGGCATTGTCGCCGTAGTAGGACGCGACGCGGGCGAACAGGTCCTGGAATTCCTCACCGGGCATGAGGTAGCGGTCGGACAGGGTGGCCCGCCCGAACTCCGTCAGCAACGCGTCGCGAGAGCGATCCACCCGAACAGGGTAGCGGCCTGGCATCTGCACGGTATCCAGCACCTGTACGGCATCAAGCACGGCGGTTCCCCCTGGTGGCGTCGTCTAACAAACACGAATGTCCCCGCTCCGGGGGCACTCGGTCAACTACATATGGCGATATCTGGCAGGCAGCGCCACAAGATACGGACGCGGTTGTGGCGTAAACACAACAGTTGAGCCGTTCAGGGCGCCGAAAATGCCGCAAAATTCGGCACTTCGGCGTCGTTCATGAGATGAGGGCCGGATCCTGAGTCGGGAATCCAGTCCATCCCACGATTCGGCTCAGGCGGCCTCGGCCTGGGCGACGGTGACCTCGGTGCCGCCGACCGTGGTCCGCCGCATGTCCCGAACTTGGGTGGCATCATAGCGGCGAGCGCGGTGCATGGTGCAGCGGTTATCCCACATGACCAGGTCGAATTTCCGCCATTGGTGGGTATAGACCCGCTCCGGCTGGGTCGCGTGTTCGGCCAGATCGCGGATGAAGGCCAGCGCTTCCGGAGTCGGCCACCCGATGATCTTGCCGATATGGGACGACAGGTAGACCGACTTGCGTCCGCCGCGGGGATGGGTCCGCACCAGGCGTTGCAGCACCGGCCGCATCGTCGCCCGTTCGGCCTCGGTCAGGTCGGTGAAGCCCAGCGTGGCGCGGGAATAGAGCAGGGAGTGCTCGCAGACCAGCGGCTCGATCTCGGTCTTGGTTTCCGCGTCCAGCGAGTCGTAGGCGGCCCGCATGTCGGCGAACTGGGTTTCCCCGCCTTTCTCCACCGGGATGCGGGCGGAGAGCAGGGAATAGGTGGCCGGGACCGCCTTGAAGGAGCTGTCCGAGTGCCACAGCATGTTGCCGAGGCTATACAGCCGCCGCCGGTTGTCCCGGGCCAGCACGGCGTTGTCCTTGTCGAGGTTGGAGATGTCGGCGAAGGCCGGATGCAGCCGCATCTCCCCGGGCTTGCTGATGCCGGAGCCGCGGGTTTCCTCCAGCGGCCCGAAGCGGCGGCTGAAGTCGAGTTGCTGGTCGTCGGTGATGTCCTGGTCGCGGAACACCAGGACGCCGTGCTGGGCGATCGCATCCTCGATCGCGTCGACGGCCGCGTCCGACAAGGGCTGACGGAGGTCGATATCGGTGACCTCGGCGACAAAAACCGGATGCAGGGGACGGATGTTCACGCGAAGGCTCCTTCAGTCGAGAGACTCCCCCTCCCCTTGAGGGAGGGGGCCAGGGGAAGCAGGGTCGGGAGGGGTCGCAACCCCCGAACTACTCCGCCGCCCGCAACTGCGGCGCCACTTGCAACCCAACGCCCTTCAACGACGTCCGGCGCAGATCCCGCTTTTCCTTCAGGTCGCGGAACGCCCGGGCGCGGTGCATCACGGTGCGGTTGTCCCACATCACCATGTCGCCGACCCGCCACTCATGCGAATAGACGAACGGCCGCTGCGTCGCATGTTCGGCCAGGTCACGGATGAAGGCCCGCGCCTCCGGTACCGGCCAGCCGATGATCGAGCCGATATGGGACGACAGGTACAGCGACTTCCGCCCGTTCACCTCATCCGTCAGCACCAGCTTGTGCGGGACCGGCTTCAGCTTGTCGGAATGCTGGTCGCTCTTGACCTCCAGCCCGATCTGCTCGCGCGAGAAGACGATCGAGTGCTCGCAGAACAGCCCATCGACCTCGGCCTTCTGTTCGTCCGACAGGGCTTCATAGGCGGCGCGCATATCGGCGAACTCGGTGTTGCCACCCTTGGACGGGATCACCCGGGCATGCAGCAGCGTGTAGCCGGCACCGACCGCGCGGAAGGACGCGTCGGAGTGCCAGAGCCGGTTGGCCAGCGCATACATCCGCCGGCTGTCATCGCGGGCGCGCAGGTTTTCCCCCGCGTCGAGGTTGGAGATGTCGCCCAGTTCGAGTTGCTGGAAGCGCCGGTCCTCGGGCTTGGCCAACTGGCCGGCGAGGGTGACCTCCAGCTCGCCAAAGTTGCGGGTGAACTCGACCTGCTGCTCATCGGTCAGCGGCTGGTCGTGGAAGACCAGGACTGAATACTCGTGCATGCCGGCCTCGATCGCGTCGACCTCGTCGCGCGTCAGGGGCCTGGTGATATCGACGCCGCTGACCTCTCCGACGAAGGTCGGATGTACCTGACGGATGCTGATCGCCATGGTTCGTCTCCTCTCGTGTTTTATGGTCAGGCCGCTTCGCGGACCTGTTCGGTGGTCATGCCCTCGCCCCGGACGGTGGAGCGGCGCATGTCGCGGACCTCTTCCCGGTCCCGGAAGGGGCGGGCGCGGTGCATGGTGGTGCGGTTGTCCCAGATCACCAGGTCCCAGGGCTTCCAGTGATGTGTGTGGACGAATTCGGGCTGCGTCGCGTGTTCGGCCAGGTCGCGGATGAAGGCACGCGCCTCCGGCATCGGCCAGCCGACGATGGTGCCGATATGGGCCGACAGATAGAGCGACTTGCGTCCCGTCACCGGATGGGTGCGGACCAGGCTGTGCCGCACCGGCCGCAGCTTGGCCTGGTTCTCGGCGCCGTAGTCCTCGGGCATGAAGCCGATCAGTTCGCGGGAAAAGGCGTTGGAGTGTTCGGTGACCAGATCCTCGATCTGGGCCTTGGTCGCGGCGTCCAGCGCGTCATAGGCGGCGCGCATGTCGGCGAACTGCGTCTCTCCGCCCTTCGACGGCACGATGCGAGCGGACAACAAGGAATACTTGGCCGGGATCGCGCGGAACGACGCATCGGAGTGCCAGAGACGGTTGCCGAGGCCGCCCAGCCGCTTCTTGTCGTCCGCGGCGCGGATGCGGTTCTGGGCATCCAGATTGGAGATATCGGCCATTTCGAGCTTGAGCCGCATCTCCTCGGGCTTGCTCATTTCCCCGCCGGAGGAAATCTCAAGCTCGCCGAAATTGCGGGTGAAGGCCAATTGCGTGTCGTCGTCGAAACGCTGGTCGTGGAAGACCAGGACAGCGCAGTCGTCCATTCCACGATCAATGGCGGCGACCTGGTCCGGGGTCAGGGGCCGGGTCAGGTCGATGCCTGTCACGTCGCCCACGAAGCCACGGTTAAGCTGGGTGATGGTTATCACGGGACGCCTCCCTCTGTCCTACCGGCCAGTATAGGGCGCAATCAGTCCAGAATACCAGGATCACGCGCCCTGCCCCGGCCGCCAGCCAGGACAGGGCGGCGTCCGGTCAGGCCTTGGCGACGTTCCAGAACACGGGCATCGCGCCCTTGAGCATCCCGGTCATGTTTTTCCGCCACGCGGCCGGTGGCAGGTACTGGCCCAGCGGGATGAACGGCACGGTTTCAAACGCACGCAACTGGATCGCCTGATCCAGCTTCTTCTGTTCGGCCGGATCGGTGCTGTCCATCCACTGGCTGCGCATCGCCTCCATCTCGGGGTCGGTCGGCCAGCCGAACCAGGCCTTGTCGCCGTTGCCGCGCAGGAAGGAGGCGAAGATCGGGTCGCGGTAATCCGCCGCCGGCGCCCCGTACGGGAACATCGACCAGCCGCCCTTGTCGAGCGGATCCTTCTTCACCCGCCGCTCCACCACCGTGCCCCAGTCAACCGAGCGTTCATCGACGTTGATCCCGACCTCCCGGAAGGCGGCGACCGCCACATGGCTCATGGCGTCGTAGTAGACCTGATCGGTGGGATGCATGAAGGCGACCGGCTCTCCGCCATAGCCGGCTTCCTTGAGCATGGCCTTGATCTGGTCCTTCTTCGGACGGTTCCGCAGCCGCTCCATCCCCGCGTCGCTGGCCGACGGCGTGCCCGGAATGAAAAAGCCGACGGGCGCGCGGAACAGGCTGGGATCGCCGCCCATCACCGCGGTCATCACGTCGACCTGGTCGATCGCCGCCATCATCGCGCGCCGGACGCCGGCATTCGCGGTCGGGCCGTGCAGGAAGTTGGGCCGCAGGCCGCCGAACGTGCCGTAGATGTCGATCGGCGCGACCTCCACCGTGCCCTTGGATTTCAGCATCGCGATCAGGTCGGGCAGCGGGGAATCGAGCCAGTCGACCTCCCCGCTCGCCAAGGCGCCGGCCGCGGTCGCGGCATCGGGGATGACGCGCCATTCGACCCGGTCGACCATCACGCGATAGCCGCCGGCACAGAAGCTCGCGGGTTCCGGCCGGGGGTTGTACTTGTCGTTGCGCGCGAAGACCGCGCGATGGCCCGAGACATATTCGTCCGGCACGTAGCGGAACGGGCCGCTGCCGACGACCTCGGGGATCTGCTTGAAGGCGTCGGTGTTCGCCAGCCGCTCCGGCATGATGATCGGCGAGGGCTGGGTCTTCGCGAGCGCGTAGGGCAGCGCCGAAAAGGGCTTCTTCAGGCGCCAGACCAGCGTCTTGTCGTCCGGCGCCGTCAGATCGTCCATCCGTTCGGCAATGGTCTGGCCGATCGGGTCGCGGCGCATCCAGCGCTTGAGCGAGGCGACGCAATCGCGGGCGAGGACCGGTGTGCCGTCATGGAACATCAACCCGTCGCGGAGCTTCATGGTCCAGCGGAGGCCGTTGTCCTCCACCGTGTGGCCCTCGACCATCTGCGGCATCGGGGTCAGTTTTTCGTCGCGGCCATACAGCGTGTCGAACACCATGGCCGCCGCGTTGCGGGTCACCTGCGCGGTGGTCCAGACGGCGTCCATGGTCACGAGGTTGCCCTGCGGGACGTGGATCAGGGTGGTGGCCTTGCCCCCGATGGCGGGCTGCGCGAGGGCGGGTCGCGCGAGTGTGGCCGCCGCGGTGGCGGCGAGGAAGCTGCGACGTTGCATCGGACGGTCTCCGTTTCTTTGCTTGGGGTGATGGAGCCGAGGGCGCGGCGCGGGTCAAGGGGTTTCGGATTCCGTCGCTTGCCCGCCCACCCCGGCTACTCGGCCCGGATCGTCACTTCGGCGGCAAGCGTAGGACAGCCATGGCTGGATCGTCTGTCTGTGGACAGCCCATCCATACCACGAATGCACGCGCCCACGCGGTCTTTTGACCGTGCTGTCCCCTTTCTTGCCCCCCTTGCGGAAGCGGGACGCCAGCGCGGATAACGCCGTCAGGCCGATGGACGGAGAACGCACGATGAAGATGAAAGCCGCGGTGCTACGCGAACAGGGCAAGCCGCGCCCCTATTCCACCAGCATGCCGATGACGATCGAGGAAGTGGACCTCGACCCACCCGGCCCCGGTGAGGTGCTGTACAAGATCATCGGCGCCGGCCTCTGCCACTCCGACCTCTCCACCATCGAGAACCTGCGCCCCCGCCGCATGCCCACGATCCCGGGGCATGAGGCCGCCGGCATCGTCGAGGCGGTCGGCCCAGGCGTCGTCAACTTCAAGCCGGGCGATCACGTCATCAGCGTGTTCGTGACCAGTTGCAACGACTGCCGCTATTGCAGCGGCGGCCGTCCGAACCTGTGCCAAAGCTCCTTCGGCTCCCGCGCCGACGGGACGTTGATCTCCGGCGCGCGCCGGTTGTCGCTGAACGGAGAGCCGATCCACCACTACAGCGGCCTGTCGGTCTTCGCGCAGTACGCGGTCGTGTCGCAGAACGCCCTGATCCGCATTCCCGAGGACATTCCGCTCGAAGACGCCACGATCTTTGGCTGCGCGGTGGTGACCGGCGTGGGCGCGGTGCTGAACACGGCGCAGGTGCCGCCGGGCGGTCAGATGGCGGTGGTGGGGCTTGGCGGCGTGGGCATGAACGCGCTGATGGGCGGCGTCGTCGCCGGCGCGGAACGGATCGTCGCGGTTGACCTGAACGCCGACAAGTTGAAGCTGGCGCGGGAACTCGGCGCGACCGACACATTCCTGGCGGGCAACGATGACGTCGTCGCCGCGATCCGGGAAGCCACCCAAGGCGGGCTGGATTACGTGATCGAGACGGCGGGTTCCGTGCCCGCGATGAACCTCGCCTATGCGATCGCGGCACGCGGCGGAATGGTTGTCAGCGCGGGCCTGCCCGCGGCGACGGCGACATTCTCGTATCTGCATGGCGCGTTGGTATCGGATGAAAAGAGCATCCGTGGCAGCTACATGGGAAGCTGTGTGCCCAAGCGCGACATCCCCCGGTTCCTGGCGCTGTACCGGCGCGGCAAGCTGCCGGTGCAGAAGCTGCGCAGCGGGTTCCTGAAGCTGGAGCAGATCAATGAGGGCTTTGATCGTCTGTCCGACGGTCTGGTGCTGCGGCAGATCCTGCAGCCGCACGCCGCCTGAAACGAAAAAGGCGGGCCAGATGGCCCGCCTTTCCGGTCATGAAGGCGATGCTTATTCCGCCTTCATGTTAATCTGCTTGATCAGTTTTCCGTAACGATCATAATCCTTCTGCAGCAGATCGGCCATCTGCGCCGGCGTGCTTACGTTCGGGCGCAGCGCGAAACGCAGCAGGAACGGCTTCATCTCCGGCTCGCTCGCGACCTTGTTCATTTCGGCTGCCATCCGGTCGACGATCGGCTTTGGCGTGCCAGTCGGGGCGAGCATGCCGAACCAGGCGACATAGTCTATTTCGGGGTAGATCTCTTTCATCATCGGCACGTCTGGGAAGGCCGGATGACGTTCGGCGTCGATCACGGCCAGCAGCTTGGCCTTTCCAGCGGAAACGGACGGCAGCGTGTTGGGATCGGCATGGATTTGTACTACGCCGGCGAGGAAATCGCTGAGGGATTCACCGCCGCCGCGATAGGGGACATGCAGGATATCGGTGCCGGTGATCACCTTGAAATACTCGGCCGTGACATGACCGTGGGAGCCGACACCGGCTGTGCCCCAGCTCAGTTTGCCAGGGTTCGCCTTGGCATAGGCCACGAATTCCTTGAGGTTGTTGGCGGGTACCGAGGGGTGGACCGCGAACAGCAGGGTGCCGTCGGTGAACTGGGTAACCGGGGTCAGGTCCTTGAAGACGTCGAACGGCAGCTTACGAAGATGCGGCAGGATGACGACCGACAAGGCGGGGGTGACAACAAACGTATAGCCATCGGGGGCGGACCGCGCCGCGGCTTCAAGGCCGAGCGCTCCGGACGCGCCGCCTTTGTTTTCGATGATGACCTGTTGGCCGAGGCTGCGGGAGACCTTCTCGGCGAAGGGCCGCATGGAGTTGTCGGCGGAACCGCCGGGTCCGAAATTGACGATGACCTTGATGGGCTTCTGTGGCCAGGCTGGGGCGGTTTGGGCGACAGCGGCGGTGGACATGGCGGCGAGCGCCAAAAGGCCGAGGCTGGCCTTGATCATGCGAGAGAACGGCATCAAGCGCTCCTGGAAGGACGTTTCGACCCTTTTGGGCCATTGTCGGATGGGGAGAGACTACAGGCTGGGGGGTGGGTTTGTCACCCGGGTTGGCCGCGGCCATCGTTCACGACGTCAGTTGATATTGCCCGCCGCCACGAAATTCCAAAAAGCCCTTGTCGCGCAGAACCTGGAGCTGCTGCCTGATCTTCTCTCGTATGTGCCTATTGCCAGGGTATTTCTTCTGAAGCTCAGGCTCCTGATCATACAACTGCTGTAAGGTAAACGACCGCGCGCCTGTTGCCTCGATGCAGCCGATAACGCTGAGAAGCCACCCCCGTGCGTCCGCGCGCATCGCCTCACGTAGGAAAAATGTCCTTCTCCAAGCAACTCGAACGTCATGCGGTGCGATAACGGTTCCCGCTCGGACAAGGTAGATTCGACCTGCCTGAGGAACATCCCCCAACACGATATTGCATCCGACCCAGCCCGCTCGGCGTGCCTGTTGGGAAAGCGGCTTCCTTGCCCTGATCATCCCGGGTGCGAGAAAGTGCCGCGGTACAACGAACAAATCGCCCACCATCAGTGAGGATGCATCGTAACGCAGCAGCAGCAGGTTCGGCCCGGTTGCCTCACTGACCCTCTGGATCATTGCCGAATAGGCGCCATCACCCACCATCCGGCCGAAAGGCCGTTGCGCGCTCTTAAGTTCGTATTGTTCCGAGCAGTCGGTGCAATAAACCGAAGTTCCCTCTTCAAAAAACAACAAACCACTGATAAGAAATTACAATTTGAAGTTCGCAGCTGGCCTTACTGTCTACACCGCGATCCCCAGAAGGTCGAAGGCCCGGCGTTGGATCGCGGTTGGCCTTGTCATCACCGTCAG
>CAMCDA010000036.1 GCA_945873195.1 Asaia bogorensis | reverse complement strand
ACGCGATCATCGAACCGCTCGACCATTACGTCAGAGCTCGCCTGCGCCCTGCCTGATTGGCGCAAGCACGGTTGTTTCCGTCGCCCGTTTGACCGCCGGCGTTCGGAGAACCCGCCACCTGCGTGCCCGTGGTTGTGCCCCTATTACCTTTGGTGGGGTTAAGGGGCAAAGCCCCTTATGGGGTTTGGGGTGAAACCCCAACGCTCACTCCGTCCGCGACATCTCCAGCACATGCTCCGCGATCGCCATCGACGCGGTCAGACCCGGACTTTCAATCCCGAACAGATTGATCAGCCCGGCCACCCCATGCGTCTGCGGTCCTTGCACGACAAAATCCTGCCCAGGCGCGCCCTTGGGCACGATCTTGGGCCGGATGCCCGCATAGCCCGGCGACAAGGCTCCATCCCGCAGTTCCGGCCAGTATTTCCGAACCGCGTCATAGAAACCATCGGCGCGGGAGCCATCAACCGTGTAATCGATCGTATCGATCCATTCCACATCCGGCCCGAACCGCGCCTGCCCGCCCAGGTCGATCGTGATATGCACGCCCAGGCCGCCAGGCACCGGCACGGGATAGATCAGCCGAGAGAATGGCGACCGGCCGGCCAAGGTGAAATAGTTTCCCTTGGCATAATAGGTCCCCGGCACCCGATCCTGCGGCATGCCCACGATGTGCTGCGCCAGGGTCGGCGCATAAAGCCCGGCCGAGTTCACCAATAGCCGGCACCGCAACGTCATCGGATCGGCGCCGCCGACATCGACCTCTATCCGCCGGTCAGCGACACGGGCGCCAAGGACGGGGCTGAAGAATACGGGCAGAGCGCCGGCATTCTCAGCGTCCCCCTGAAGCGCCATCATGAATCCGTGGCTGTCGATGATCCCCGTGGTGGGGGACAACAGCGCGCTGGTGCAGCGCAGGGCCGGTTCCATGGCCATCGCCTCGGCGGCGGTCAGCACGCGCATGCCCTCGACGCCATTGGCCTCGGCGCGCTTCTGGATGCCGGCCAGCATCGCGTCTTCCTGGTCGTTCGTCGCAACGATCAGCTTGCCGCAGTTGCGGTGCGGGACGTTCTTCTCGGCCAGATAGGGATACAGCATCCGCCGCCCGGCGACGCAGAAGCGCGCCATCAGGCTGTTCGCCGGGTAGTAGATGCCGGCGTGGATCACCTCGCTGTTGCGCGATGATGTTTCGGTGCCGATGCCCTCGGCGCGGTCGAGGATGATCACCTCCCGCCCCGCCATCGCCAGCGAACGGGCCACCGCCAGGCCAACGACCCCGGCACCCACGACGACGCAATCGACTTCTTCCACGCTTCATCCCTCCTGACGTCGCGACCGGGAACCGGTTAGGCTGCCATGAAACAGGAGTCCAGACATGCGCATCGCGGTAATCGGTTCGGGCGGGGTTGGCGGAGCATTCGGGGCGGCGCTCGCCCAGGCCGGAGGCGACGTGACCTTCGTCGCCCGCGGCGCCCATCTGGCGGCCATGCGCGAACACGGCCTGCGGATTGAGGGCGATCGCGGCAACATCCTGATCCATCCCGTGCAGGCAACGGACGATCCGTCCACGATCGGACCGGTCGATATCGTGCTGTTCTGCGTCAAGCTATGGGATGTCGAAACGGCCGGCGCGTCCATCCTGCCACTGATCGGCCCGGACACGGCGGTCATCCCCCTGCAGAACGGTATCGACGCGCCCGACCGTCTGGGGCCGATCATCGGCCGGGGCGCGCTGATGGGCGGCACGGTCGGCGTCAGCGCCACGATCGGAGAGCCAGGTCTGATCCGCCAGACCGGTACGGTGATGATGATGCGCTTTGGGGAGTTCGACGGATCAGCCTCAGCCCGCGGGCAGCGCTTCCTGGAGCTGGCCCGCAAGGGCGGCTTCAACGTTGCCATGACGGATGCGATCGATACCGCGATCTGGCTGAAGTTCATCCTGCTGACCGCCATGAGCGGCATCACCGCCGTCACCCGCCTGCCCGTGGGCAAGCTGCGCGACGATCCAGACGTCATGGGCCTGTTCGAATCCGTGATGCGCGAAACCGACGCGGTCGGCCGAGCGCATGGGGTGACATTGCCGGAGGGGGCGGTGGAGGAGCGTTTGGGGCATATCCGCGCGACACCACCAGGCGTGATGGCGTCGATGGGTCACGACCTGTTGCGCGGCAACCGGCTGGAACTGCCGTGGCTCGCCGGCAAGGTCGTTGCACTCGGTCGGCAATACGGCGTGCCGACGCCCGTCAACGCAACGATCCTCGCCGCGCTCAAGCCTTACGCGAATGGTCGTCCGGACTGAGCGATGACGATTCGCGCCGCGGACGAGCGCTGGATCAGCGCTTGCCTCGGCCGCCGGTCTTGCCGCCCGCTGCTGGCGGATGGGCGTCCATGAAAACCCGCAGGACCTCATTGATCCGGGTCTGATAGCCGCTGCCAAAGCCACGGAAAAACCGCAGCACATCGGCATCGAGCCGGAGGCTGACGGCGAGCTTCGGTTCCTTGGCGGCGAACACGACGCCCGCGGCCCACTCGGTGGCGACCGGCTTGGCCGGCTTCGCCTTGGGCGGCGCGGCGGCTGGCTTGGCTGGTTTTTTGGCAGCCGACTTTCCTGCCTTTCGTTGCGGCATTTTGGACATCCGTTTCCCCTTTATAACAGGGCCGCATTGACTGCTCGGCCCCGCCCCTGTGTAACGCAACGCGTAAGCATGGCGCGCCGCAAGGTCAAGAGCCTCAACCGCGCGCCGTCCATCGGATCGACCCCGTCATTGCGGGTTCAGGACAGTACGGTTTCTGAAATCATCCTGCTTCGATCTGCCGGAATGCCCGTCACGGCAGGCGGCTGGCCATTGACCGCACCACCGCGGCCGAATGACCCGCCGCCCGCAATTGGCGCAAACTCAACGCGCCGTCGCGCTTGGCAAGGCGCCTCCCCTCGGAGTCCGTCAGTAGTTCGTGATGGAGATAGCGCGGCGCCTGCCAACCCATCAACGCCTGGATGAGCCGATGCACATGGGTCGCCGATTTCAGGTCAACCCCGCGCGTGACCAGGCTCACCCCCTGCGCCGCGTCGTCATGGGTCACGCACAGATGATAGCTGGCCGGCGCATCCTTCCGCGCCAGCACGACATCGCCGAACGCCGCCGGGTCGCATGCCAGGACGCCCTCGGCTTCCTCATGATAGGACAATGAACCAGCAACCGAGACGGCATGCGCCATGTCCAGGCGCAGGGCATGACGCTCCCCCGCCGCGATCCGTCGTTGCCGCTCCGACTCCGACATCGTCCGGCAGGTGCCGGGATAGATCGCGCTGCCGTCCGGCGCATGCGGCGCGGCGGCCGACGCCGCGATCTCTCGCAGGATATCGGCGCGGGTGCAGAAGCAGGGATACAGAAGGTCGCGCTTGCGCAACCCATCCAGCGCGGCCTGATAGTCCGGCAAATGCTCGGATTGGACGCGCACGGGGCCATCCCAGTCCAACCCGAGCCAGCTCAGATCCTCCTGGATCGCGGTCACGAATTCGGGGCGGCAACGGCCAGGATCGATGTCCTCGATCCGCAACAGGAACCGCCCGCCGGATTCGCGCGCCCGCCGCCAGCCGACCAGCGCGGAGCAGGCGTGCCCCAGATGGAGAAAGCCGGTCGGGCTCGGTGCGAATCGCGTGACGATGGACATGGCGGGTGCCGACAGAGTACCCCCGGGACAACAAGGGAAGGAACCCGCCATGACGGAGATTCTGGAGGCCATCCATTGGGGGCCCGCATCCAAGGGAACGCCCCGCTTTCTGGTCGTGCTGTGCCACGGCCTCGGCGCCGATGCCCATGACCTGATCGACCTCGCGCCCGAATGGGGCGATGCGTGCCCGGACGCGATCTTCGCCTCGGTCCAGGCGCCGGAGGTCCATTACTCCGGCTTCGGCCGACAATGGTGGGCGGTGTCGGACCGCCGGCCGGAGGTGATGGAGGCCGGCGCCCGAAGCGCCCGCGCCTGCCTGGACGCCTTCCTCGACGCCGAACTGACGCGCCTGGGCCTGCCCGCGGATGCCTATGCGCTGATGGGGTTCAGCCAGGGCGCGATGACGGCGCTGTTCACCGGCCTGCGCCGCACCGTCGCCCCGCGCGCGATCCTGGCCTACTCCGGCGCGATCATCGCCCCGGACACACTCGCCGCCGAGATCACCCACAAGCCGCCCGTCCTGATCGTGCACGGGGAGGCCGACTCGACCGTCCCGGCCAGCCGGTCCCACGATGCCGAGTCGCTGCTGCGCGGCATGGGTGTGCCGGTCGAGTCGACCTATATGCCCCGGTTGGGCCATGGCATCGACGACTCCGGAATCGCGATGGGAAGGCTGGCCCTGCAACGCGCTTTTGCGTGACGGATCAATGAAACAGGCCATCACGGCTGCGGGGAGCGGTTGCGACACCCCGGCCGCTCTGCCATAAAAGCGCATAGGTTCTCGGCGGCGCATGGTTCTTGGCGTGTCGGACTTTAGGCACTGGCCAGAAGCAGCGCTCCAGACGAGAGGGAGCAGCGCTTGCCTGACGGCGGACAGCATTTTCCCGCTTTGGTGCTCAATGCGGACTTTCGTCCGTTGTCCTACTTTCCCTTGTCCCTATGGGCTTGGCAGGACGCGGTAAAAGCGGTGTTCATGGACCGCGTCTCGGTCTTGAGTGAATACGAAACCGAGGTTCGATCCCCCAGCCTGACCATGCGACTACCAAGCGTGATCGCGCTCAAGGATTACGTCCCAACTGCTCGGCGGCCCGCTTTCACCCGGTTCAACGTCTTCCTGCGCGACGCGTTTGCCTGCCAGTACTGCGGCGATCGGTCCCCCGCCCCGGACCTGACCTTCGACCACGTGATCCCGCGCAGCCGCGGTGGCCGCACGACGTGGGAGAATGTCGTAACCGCCTGCGGGGCCTGCAATCTCCGCAAGGGCTCCCGCCTGCCGCGGGAATGCCACATGCACCCCCGCATGGAACCGCGCCAACCCACGACCTGGGAATTGCAGGACAACGGCCGAGGGTTCCCGCCAAACTATCTGCACGAGAGCTGGCGGGATTACCTTTACTGGGACAGCGAGCTGGAGAGCTGACCGGCTATTCCAGCTGCGTGCCCAGCGACTTGATGATCGGCGCCCACTTCGCCCGCTCCACCTTCACCAGCTCCCCCAAGGCTTCGGGCGTGCGGTTCGGGGTCGGTTCCAACCCCAGGTCCAGCAGGCGCTTCTGTGTTGCCTGGTCGTTGACCGCGGCCTGCATGGCGGCGGTCAGCTTCTCCAGCACCGGCTTCGGGGTTTTCGCCGGCGCGAACAGACCGAACCAATTGTAGCACTCAAAGCCCTTCAAGCCCTGCTCATCCAGGGTCGGCAAATCCGGCAAGGCGCGTTCGCGGGTCAGCGGACCCGCGCCGATGGCCCGGATCGTGCCAGCAGAGATCTGCGGCAACGCGGTGCCGGGAGTCGGGAAGCTCATGGAAATCTGACCGGCGGCGAGGTCGATCATCACCGGCCCGGCGCCACGATAGGGCACGTGGGTAATATCCAGCCCGCCCGCGCCGGCCTTCATCATCTCCATGCACAGATGCGGCATCGAACCGATACCGGGGGAGCCATAGGTGTATTTCCCCGGGTTCGCCTTGATCAGAGCGGTGAAACTCTTGAAGTCCGTTGCCGGAACGGAAACATGCACCGACAGGATGAACGACGACGCGATGACCTGCCCGATCGGCACGAGGTCATTCACCGAATCGTAAGGGATCTTCTTGTACAGCGTCGGATTGACGCCCATCGACGACACTTCCGCCATAAGCACCGTGTAGCCATCGGGCGCGGCCTTCGCGACGAAGTCCGTGCCGATCACCGCGCCGGCGCCGGGCTTGTTCTCGACGATAACCTGCTGGCCCAGCACCTCGGTCATCTTCGGGGCGACAAGCCTGGCGGCGATATCGGTGGCGCCACCGACGGCGAAGGCGACGATCATGCGGATCGGCTTGGTTGGGAAATTGTCCTGGGCCTGGGCGGCCGATGTCAGGACCACAACCCCGGCCAGGACGGACGCGAGAAGACGCGCTTTCATGGAAGACTCCCGAGCATTTTTTTGTTGAGGCTGGATCCCGGACGCGCCGCCGATTGCGGGCGGCATGAACGTCCGGGCCAGGCGGATCGCGTTAGCGGGTGCGGCTGTACTCGTAGTCCTCACGCTCCCCACCGCCGAGGCGCAGCCCCGCCGGCATCGGGGGACGGGTCGCGTTGACCTTCGCGTGCTCATCCAGCGCGGCCTGGTCGGCCCACAGTTCAAGCAGCGACAGCTTGTCCGGGTTCAGGCCGCTTTGGAAAATCTCGAATTGCAGGCAGCCGGGTTCCTGCGCGACCTCGGCGCAGCGCTTGCGGAATTCCTGCATGAGTTCGCCGCCCTTGCCGGGGGCCGCGGTGATGGTGACGACGAGACGGACAGGCATTTGTGGTTCCTCCCAAGGGGCTGTGTCTGTCCGAGTAGCGTCCGCCCGCCGACGCCCGTCAAGGGTCTGGCTGTTGGCGGGTGGCCTGGACAGGGCGCCGATTCCGGGGACCAATCCACGCCCCGGCGGAGACGAGTCACAATGAAGATGATCGAATGTTATCGCGGCGTCGTGCATCCTTGGCTCTGCGATGCCATGGGACACCTGACCACGCGCCACTATGTCGGCATGTTCGATGATGCGGGCTATCATCTTCTCGCCGCGCTGGGCTTTACCGCATCCCATATCGAGAACGGCATCGGGTTCGCCGATGTCCGCCACGTCATCTCCTACAAGGCCGAACTGCGGGTGGGCGCGTTGTTGCTGATCCGGTGCGGCCTGTCGCGCGTCGGCGACAAGTCGCTGACCGCGCTGTATCGGATGGAAGATCTGGAATCGGGCGAAACGGCCGCCGAGATGGAGGTCGTGATGGTCCAGTTCGACCTGAAGCGCCGCCAATCGATGTCGGTCGTGCCGGAAATCCGGGCCAAGGCGGAAGCCATGCTCGCCGCGTCCGAATGACACGCCCCTATCATGGCTGGCTGGTCGTCGCCGTCTGCTTCATGGCCGCCCTGTTCACCTGGGGCTTCGGCGTGTTCGGCGCGAGCGTCTATCTGTCCGAAGTCACCCGCGCGACCGGGTGGTCCGTGTCCCTTGTATCGGCGGCCGTGACCACATTCTACCTGACGAACGCTCTGGCGCTGACGACGGTGGGGGCGGCGATCGACCGCCATGGATCTCGCCCCGTGTTCATCTTCGGCATCCTGGCGCTCAGCCTGTCCGTGATCCTGATCGGCCACGTCACCGAACAATGGCAGTTGTTCGCGGCCTTCATGGTGCTGGGGTGCGGCTATGCGACGCTGTCGCTGACCGGCCTGTCGGCGACCATCTCCCCATGGTTCGAACGGCACCAGGGCCGCAGCGTCGCCATCGCGCTGATGGGGGCGAGCTTTGGCGCCATGGTCGTCGTGCCCCTGACCGTCATGGCCATCGCCCGGTTTGGTTTCGGTCCCGCGATGCTTGGCGCTGGCATGGTGATCGCGACGGTGATGCTGCCCCTGGCCATCCTCGTCCTGCGCTATCGCGGCCCGGCCGAACTGGGCCTGGCGCCCGATGGCGGCACCGTGCCGAGCATAAAGGCAACGATCGGAGCCGCACCCGCCTGGACGCGGGCGACGGCGGTCAGATCAGTTGCGCTGTGGACCATAGCGATCGGTTTCGCGCTCGGCTTGATCGTGCAGATCGGGTTCCTGACGCATCACGTGAAGCTCGCCGAACCCGTGCTGGGGACGCTGGGGGCCGGGTGGCTCGTGTCCGCGACCGGGCTGACCGGGTTGATCGGACGGACCCTG
The DNA here is from genome assembly GCA_945873195.1 of Asaia bogorensis. GTDB lineage: Bacteria > Pseudomonadota > Alphaproteobacteria > Acetobacterales > Acetobacteraceae > Rhodopila > Rhodopila bogorensis_A. The sequence continues at coordinate 22,104 of CAMCDA010000036.1, read as the reverse complement.
CTGGCAACGATCGCCGACAAGGTGAATGTCCGCCTGTGGTCCAGCGCCATCTTCGGCCTGCAAACCCTGACCCTGGGCCTGATGGCCGCCTTTCCAGATGCGTCGGTGCTGATCGGCGGTAGCCTGGTCTACGGCTTCTGCCTGGGCCAGATCACGACGCTGTCCCCCATCGTGGTGCGGCGGGAGTTCGGGCCGGCTGCGTTCGGCGCGATCTATAGCGTCGCCGCGACGGTCATCCAGCTGAGTTCCGCCTTCGGCCCGGCGCTGTATGGCACGCTGCGCGATCTGTTCGGTGGCTATAGCCCGGTTCTTGCCATCGCCGCGGGGTTTGAGGCCGCGGCGATGCTGACGGTTCTGGCCGGCGCGCGCCGGCCACGGACATAGACGGCTAACGCACAGCGCCAGCGTAAAGCTCCGGTCCGAAATCCGGTTTCACGTTGGCCCGCATCCGCTCATCATGGGTATCGAGATCGGCAAGGAACAGATCACGGCTGATCCGCGCCGTGATCACGGGGACATCCCGTCGCATGCTGGGGACATCCCCGATCGGCAGGCCGAAGCTGACATAGCCCGCCGGGTTCTGCACATGGATGTCGTGCAGGAACGGCGCGCGACCCGGCCGTTTTTCCAGGTATTCATGACCCGCGCCAAGATAGGGATGCATGCCCAGGACCACATCGGCTTCCTCGGGCGGCGGGATGTAACGGTCACGCCACAACAGGATGTCGTCGGAGAAGTCCGCGAGTTCCGGCCGTTCCGTCGGATCGACGAAATAGCCGGTGCCGGCGATCACGAAATCGCAGTGGAACGTTGCGCTGCCGACCCGCGCCTCGATCCGGCCGTCCTTAACCGAGGCTCGATCCCATGCGACGCCCAGATGCAGGTGGAAATTGGGGAAGGCCACCGCCCGGGTGATCGCGTCGGTCGTCGGGGTGGAACCCGCCTGCCGATAGCGCACGGCCTGATGCCAGCGGATCTCATCCGGCAGTTCGGCGTAATTGTCATAGGCCCCGGGAAAACCACGTGACCGGGTGATCGGCGTCGCGGCGATGGTGGAGCGCCGAGCAAACAGGTGCACTGCGGCGGCGCCAGATTCCAGGGCAACGCCGGCCGCGTCAAAAGCGGAGGCCGCGGCGCCGATCACCGCGACCGTCTTGCCGCGCAGAGCGCCGAAATCGATCGCATCCTCGGTATGCGCATAACGATCCGATGGCAGACCGTTGGCCACGGCCGAAGGAACGAAGGGGCCGCCATTGCCGGTGAACCCATTCGCCAGGATCACCTTGCGCGCGGTTTCAACCGTTTCGGTGCCGCCGATATCAAGGTGAAGGCGGAAATACCCGTCGGCAGGCTCGATCCGGGTCACGCGGGTGCGGTACCGCACCGGGATCGAGAGGAGGTGCCGGAACCAATGCAGGTATGCGGCCCAATCGAGCCTTGGAATGCGGTCCATCGCCTTATACGCATCAGCGCCCTGGCGCGCCTCATACCAAGATTGGAACCCAAGCGCGGGGATGCCGAGTTCCGGCCCTTGCAGCGCCTTGGGGGTCCGCAGCAGGTTCATCCGCGCCGCGCGCAGCCAGATACCGGCTTCCGACTCATCCCGCGCGCCATCCAGGATCGTCACCTTGCCGATCCCCGCGCGCCGAAGCGCAAAGGCAAAGGCGCAGCCGGTCTGCCCGCCGCCAATGATCGCCACGTTATGATCGATGCCAGGGCGATCCGGCACCCAGTTACGGGGATCGGGGCCGATCAGGCGCAAGGCGTCGCGCGCGGCGGCATCTGGGTCGGGGGTCTGTGACATCGTCTGGCCTATGCAACGGAAAGGAACATGGATGCTGGACCGGTCCGCGCCGCAAGGGAAGACTCGCGCTATGGACCGTCGTATCCGAGGAACCGCAGCAGAATTTCCTCGGCCAGGGGCTTTTCTATAACGATCGTGACACCAAGTTCTTGAGCACGGCGGGACAATTCGGCTGAAGGAGAGCCGGTCATGAGCGCCACAGGGCCGACCACACCGCGCTCTCGCAAGCGGAGCAGCAGGTCCAGGCCGGTCAGTGTGGGCATGTGTTGATCGATCAGAAGATAAGTGGGCTCACCATCCATCGACGCCGCGAGGAAGTCGCAGGCCGAATCGAATGTGTCGACGATGAAACCAGCTGTCTCCAGCAGGAACCGTAACGAATCCCGCACCGCCTGATCGTCATCCACCACCGCCACGATGGGGCGGTGACCGTGCTGCATGAGACACTCCAAGGCTTGATGGCCGATTGCGGGAACAGATTTCCCTTGTGGTACTGTCTACCGACGGCGTGTCATCTTCATTGATCTGCGTCAATCAGAGCCGCGGCGGATTTCCCGCCGCCAGCACCATGCGCACCAGATCCGGCAGGCTTCGGGCCGCCATTTTGTCCATCACACGGGCGCGCTGCACCTCGACCGTGCGCGGGCTGGTGCCGAGGTCATAGGCAATCGTCTTGTTGGGCAGGCCCTCAACCAGCTTGTCCAGAACCTCTCGCTCCCGCGGGGTCAGGCTTTCCAGCCGCTGGCGAATCGCGTCCTGGTTCAAGGCCCGCGTCCGTTCGGCCGCGCTCGCGACCAGGGCATCGCGCACCACGCGCAGCAGGCGATCGGCCTCGAACGGCTTCTCCAGAAAATCAGCGGCACCGGTCTTCAGCGCCTGCACCGCGATCGGCACGTCGCCATGTCCCGTCATGACGATCACCGGCAGCCGCAGCCCGAGTTCCGACAGCCGGCGCTGCAAGGTCAGGCCGTCGATGTCGGGCATCCGGACATCGGTCAGCACGCAGCCCGATCGCAGTTCAGGGGCCTCCGCGAGGAATTCCGTGGCCGAGGCATAGGTGCGCGCGCCGACACCGGCCGATTCCAACAGGAATTGGACCGAATCCCGGACCGCCGGATCATCATCGATGACATGGACCAGAGCCGTTTCGGCCAAGCGACTGTTCTCCTCCGGTCCGACTATACGGGTTTTCCCGTACGTCTCATTCCCAATTTTCGCCGAACCGCCACCGCTGCATCGTCCCCCCATAGAAGGCGGATGTCCAAGGGGAAGAGCGATGACTGCCATGACAGCAAATCGGCTGGCCGACCAGCCGACCGTCGCTCGGCCCGACAGCCTGGACCTGCTGGAACAATTCGGCACGACCGTGCATTTCGGCCGCGACCAGGAAATCCACCCGGAAGGAGAGGACGCCCAGTTCTGCTATCGCATCGTCAGCGGTTGCGTCCGCTCGGTCCGGCTGACCGAGGATGGGCGTCGGCAGGTCGGTGAGTTCCACCTGCGCGGCGACCTGTTCGGCCTTGATGATCTGGATGTCCACGCCTTCTCGGCTGAGGCCATCACAGATGTCGTTCTCCGCCGCTATCCCCGCCGGATGGTCGAGAATCTGGCCGAAAGCCATACTGGCCTGTCGCGTCGGTTGCGCGACCTCGCCTTTTCCAACCTGCGCGCGGCGCATACCCGGATCATGTTGCTGGGTCGTGGCACCGCGCCCGAGCGTGTCGCGGCGTTCCTGCTGGAAATGGAGAGCCGCCTGGGCCACCGCGGCCGGGGCATGATGGAACTGCCGATGGGACGGGCCGACATGGCCGACCATCTGGGCCTGACGGTCGAAACCATCTGCCGCGTTCTGGCGTGTTTGAAGCGCGGTGGCGCCGTGACGACCGGGCGCGCCGGGGTTTGCTTGCGGAACCACGCCGCCTTGACCGATATTGCCAGCCCCCTCATGCCAATGTTCGCCTGATCCTCGCGTTGCCGTTCGGCCTGGATGCGGCGTAGTCTTCCGATCAGTGAAACGCCGCTTGAGGAGCCCCCATGGACGCAGTCAATCTGTTGCTGAGCCGTGAGTCGGCCGTAAAGCTGGAAGCGCCTGGGCCGAGCGACGACGATCTGGACCAGATGTTTGCCAGCGCGGGCCGGACGCCGGATCACGGCAAGCTCCGTCCCTGGCGGTTCGTGGTCATCCCCACCGATAAGCGCACCGCTTTTGGTGAGGTGATGGCCGACTCCCTGCGCCGACGGATGCCCGAAGCCTCGGCCGACGCGTTGCAGCGGGAGCGTGACAAAGCAATGCGCGCGCCGGTGATCGTCGTGGTGGCCGCGCGGGTCCAGAAGGGCCATCGTATTCGAGAGATTGAGCAGATCGCCGCGGTGTCCGCCGCCGCGCAGACCATCATGCTGGCCGCGCCGGCATTGGGCTATGGCGCGATGTGGAAGACCGGCGATCCTGCCTATGACCCCTCGGTGCGCCAGGCACTGGGGCTGATGGCCGAGGATGAGATCATCGGCTTCCTGTACATCGGCACGCGGACCGGCGGCGCATCGAATGTGGTCCGCCCGGCTCCGCGGGAGCATGTGGCCGTCTGGCAGGGCTGACGGACGGACCCATCATACGATGGCGGATGCCTTGCGTGGGCGTCCGCCCCGCCTCCCGTTTTCCCGTGCCGCCGCCTGCTTGGCCGCGCTGGTGGATCGCCCGCCCCGTTCGGCGAACAGATGCGAGACCGCGCCGGTGGGCAGTAGCCTGGGCAACAGCCCTGTCAGCAGACCATGGACGCTGATGTGGATGTCGTGCGCGTCCAGTTCGATCGCGGATCCGTCCGGCCAGACGTCGAGTTCGGCCAAATCAGCGGGCGTCAGATTGGCCAGCACCGGCACCCACTCCAGCGGCACCACAAACCCGCCGCCCTGCGTGGTCGTGATCTCCAGCATGTTCCGATCGAGATCATAACGCACGGAGGCCGTCCGGAATTCGGCTTCCTGGGCCAGATGCCCGGCTTCGAGGGCCGCCTCGTAATCGTGTTCTTTCGTCATCGTGCCACTTCCTCAGGCGAGATATCGATTTCAACCGGCGGCAGTCCCACCGGCCACAGGATCAGGCAGCGCCGATCCGCGTCATAATCAGCCGCATCAATCCGGGCGGCGTCGGGAGAGGTCTTGGTTGATACCTCCGCGCCGCCTTCGTCCCGCAGCAGCAGCCAGCGATTTTCGAGGCAGGTGCTGCCCCGTACGTCCCACCAAACTTCGCGCAAGGCGGGAAGCTGGTCGGCGATGTCATCCATCAGCCGCCGGATCACCGCGCGTGACGGTGTGGCCTTCAGCGGCGTGATGCTGATCAAGCCCAGATCGGAAGCCAGATATGAGAATTCCACGCGCGCCATCCAACCTTCTCCGCGATGCCGAGCGTGGACGTGTGGCGGACAGTGATCGGCCGCGAAGACGAAGACGGCGGCCCCTGTCTGCCTGGATATGAACACCCGGCTCATGGTGTATATCCCAGCATGTTGGGTTTTGGAAGGATAATCGGCATGGCGTGTTCTCTGAACTGGTTGGTGTTCGCCGCCAGTCTGCCGGAGGAAGATTGACCATCGGTTAACGCCTTCCCCGTTCCGTGGCCTCGTGCGACGGTGCGGCCCATGCGCATACATCTCCATAATCCGAAGAATGACCCGCTGTTCGAGTTCTCCTTGCCGATGTGGGAGGAAGCGGCGGCACGGGCCCCCGACATCAGCCAAGGGCACCACGTCACCGTGGGCAGCAGCGCGGCCGATTTCGCCCAGGCGATGGCGGAAGCCGAAGCGTTGATTTGCGACGCGGGGGTGATCAAAACCTACTTCCCCTGCCCTGCCCCCAAGCTGAAGCTGCTGTTCCTGACGAACGCCGGGCTGGATCGCCTGGCTCCGTTCGACTGGCTGCCACCCGGGGTGACCCTGATGAACAACCGCGGCGCCCATGCCGCCAAGTCCGGTCAGTTCGGGATCATGAGCCTGCTGATGCTGGCCAACCGCGTGCCGGCCATGGTCACCAACCAGCGCGCGGGGCTCTGGCGGAAGCTCTGGGCCTCCGTCATCGGCGGACGTTCGGTGACCATCATCGGCCTCGGGTCCCTGGGCGGGTCGGTCGCGGACCAGGCCACCCGGTTCGGCATGACCGTCACCGGCGTGCGGGCCAACCCGGCGCCACACCCCGCCTGCGCCCAGGTGATCGGGACCGACGCTCTGGACGCCGTACTGCCGGGGACCGAGTTCCTGGTCCTCGCCTGCCCCCTGACCGAGGCAACCCGGGGCATCATCGACCGCCGCCGCCTGGGCCTGCTGCCGCCCGGCGCCGGGATCGTGAATATCGGCCGCGGGGAACTGGTGGACCAGGACGCGCTGTGCGACCTGCTCAACACCGGGCATCTGTCCGGCGCGGTGCTGGATGTGTTCACGCCCGAGCCGATCCCCGACGGCCACCGGTTGTGGACCACGCCCAACCTGATCATCAGCCCACATACCTCGGCCGACGACCCAGCGACCTACAATCCCTACAGCCTGGATCTCTTTCTGGACAACCTGCGCGCGCTGCGCGACGGAAAGCCCCTGCCCAACCGCTTCGACATCGCGCGCGGCTACTGATGGAACCCACGATGAAATACTACTGCTTCCCCAAGGCCGCCGGTATCGACTCACTGGAATTGCGCGACGGCCCGACGCCCCAACCCGCGCGCGGGCAAATTCTGGTGCGGATGCGGGCGTCGTCGCTGAACTACCGCGACCTGAACATCGCCAAGGGCAGCCCCGCCCGCGGCCCGCTACCCACCAACCTGATCCCCTTGTCCGACGGTGCCGGAGAGATCGTCGCGCTCGGCCCCGACGTCACCCGGTTCCAGGTGGGCGACCGCGTCGCCGGGATGTTCATGCAGTCCTGGCTGGGCGGGGATATGGAGGCCTACCACGTCGACAGTTCCCGCGGCGGCTCCATCGACGGGGTGCTGGCCGAATATGTCGTCTTCGAGCAGGACGGCGTCGTGCCCATCCCGGATCACCTGTCCTACGAGGAAGGCGCCACCCTCCCCTGCGCCGGCGTCACCGCCTGGAACGCGCTTTACGTCGGCAAGCCACTCCGCGCCGGCGAAACGGTGCTGGTGCTCGGCACCGGCGGGGTCTCGATCTTCGCCCTGCAGTTCGCCAAGGCGGCGGGGGCGCGGGTCATCGCAACCTCCTCCTCCGACGAAAAACTCTCCAAGGCCAAGGCGCTCGGCGCCACCGATGGCGTGAACTACCGCCAGCACCCCGAGTGGCAGGAAGAAGTCATGCGCCTGACCGGCGGGCGCGGCGTCGATCATGTCGTGGAGGTTGGCGGGGCCGGTACGCTGCAACGATCCGTCGAGGCCGCGCGCATCGGCGGGCAGGTCCATCTGATCGGCATCCTTACCGGCGGGGGCGAGATCAACCCGACCCCGGTCCTGCGGCGGAACCTGCTGCTGCGCGGGATTTATGTCGGGTCACGGCAGATGTTCGAGGACATGAACCGCATGATCACCCTGCACGGGTTGCGCCCGGTGATCGACCGAGTGTTCCCCTTCGCCGAGGCCAAGGACGCCTATCGCTACCAGACCAGCCAGGCGCACCTGGGCAAGGTGGTGATCCGCATCGACTGACGATCCCCGGGTCGGGACTGTCGGGCCGGGACTTGCGACGAGGAGCGAAACGGGTCCAGGCTTGGCGAAAGACAAGGGAGACGCGACCATGGAATTCGGCATGTTCCACGAATTTCAGCGCCGGCCTGGCCAGTCCGAGGCTCAGGCCTTCGCGGAATCCTTTGAACAGGTCGACGCGGCCGAGGCCGCCGGCCTGGATGTCATGTGGCTCGCGGAACTGCACTCGGCCCCCGAGCGGTCGGTCATTTCCGCGCCCATGGCGGTTGCCAGCGCCATCGCCATGCGGACGAAACGCATGAAGATCGGCATCGCCGTCCAGGTCCTGCCGCTGTGCCACCCCATCCGCATCGCCGAGGAAGCGACCACGGTTGACCACCTCAGCCAGGGTCGCCTGATCATGGGCGTCGGCCGCTCCGGGTTCCCGAGGACCTACCAAGCCTATGGCATCTCCTACGCCGAAAGCCGGGAACGCTTCGCCGAGGTCATGGAAATCCTGAAGCGCGCCTGGACGCAGGAGACATTCTCCTTCCACGGCGATTTCTACCATTTCGACGATGTCTGCGTGACGCCCAAGCCGTTCCAGGCGCCCTACCCCGAATTGCGGATGGCGGTGAACAGCCCCGATTCGTTCGAGCAGACCGGACGCCTGGGCCTGCCCATCTTCGTGGCGACTCGCCTGGGCGACCTGAACGAACTCGTGCCCAACCTGCGAATCTACCAGGAGGCCTGGGCCAAGGCCGGCCACGACGGCCAGGGCCGCGTCTACCTGCGCGTCCCGGTCTATATCGCCGAGACCGAGCGGCAGGCGCGGGAAGAGCCAATGGAAAGCGTCATGCATTTCTACCGTTACCTCGGCGCCCGGATCGAGCAGTCCGCCGCGCAGGAAGGCGCCCGCGCCATCGAGAACCGGGCCGAACGCGGTGCTCGGCTGATGAACATCGACTACGATGAGGTGCTCCGCAGCAAGATCATCGTCGGCACGCCCGCCATGGTCGTGGACCGCCTGAGCGCCCTGCGGGAGGAGCTTGGGCTGTCCGGCATCCTGGCCGAACTGAACTGCGGGATGCGCATCCCGCATGGGCAGGTGGTCAATTCGCTGCGAATGATGTGCGAGCAGGTGACCCCACGCTTCCGGGCCTGAAGCCCGCTGCGACTCCGGATCGCTGGTTTGATCGGGATATGCGTCACTGAGGTCCATGAACGGCGGCACAGCACGCCAGCAGCGGGGTGATGATGAATTCACAGGCTTCCTACCCGATCCGTCATCGGATTGCGTGCGGTCTGATCGCCGCCGCGATGATCGTGCCACTGGGCACGGCCCAGGCCGCCACGCCGCAGCAGCATGCGGTGACCAACGCCGCCACCGCCAGCAGCCACGCCGATGAAGCCCGCGAACCGCTCGGCCCCGTGAGCACCTCCGAGAAGCAGGGATACGGCTGCCTCATCGCCGGTGGTGCGTCCCTCGTGCTGACCGCCATTGCGGGAACGAACCAGGTGGTCGGCATCTTTACCGGCGCCTCCTCCCTCCCGCCCGCTGGTCCCTTGGGCGTCGGGCTAGCCGTGACGGGCACGGTGTTTGCCAGCACCTGCGCGGTCGGAGCACTTGTCGCGCCGACGGCGATTCGACTCTGGCGGTACTATTATGAAGGCGATCCCATTGTCGTAACGCCATAGGCGGGCTCGGGTCAGCGATCAGGACAACAACGCCTTGACCGCGAGCAGCATCAACAGCGCCGCGTTCAGCACCAGGACGAACGGTGCGATGTGGGCAATCATCCGCCGCCACCGCTGGCCGGCGGCATAACCAGCCAAGCCGATCGCCATGAGCATTGGCATCGTTCCGACCGCGAAGGCAGCCATGCCGATGGCGCCTAACAGCGGGTCCTGACTGGCGGCCGCGACCGCCAAGGCGCCGTAGAGAAGCCCGCAGGGCAGGAAGCCAAGAAGCACGCCAAGCTGCAGGCCGCGCCGCCACCATGCGGACGTCGCCTCGGGTTTGTCTGCCCCCGCGCCAGATCGTTCGATCGGCCGCACGGCAATCGGGCCTGGGATCGCGCGGAAGAGGATCGGGGCCGGCCCAATCCGCGGCGCTTCGTCGCCCCGCCCACCAGCCAACGCGATGACTCGACCCGGGCCAAACAGCCCGATTCGCCGGGATGCCATCGCCAGGATCAGCAGGGCCGCCATCATCAGCAACGCGCCGTTCAGGTAAGGGACCCTGGCCACCATCGTGCCGCTCCATCCCGCGGCGGCGCCGAGCGCGGCATAGGTGAGCAAGCGACCTAGGTGATAGGGGATCAGCGCGGACGCGGTCAGACGTCGACGCTCACACATATGGCCAGCCGGCATGGCGGCCATCCGGTCGGCGACCTGCCCCAGCACGAATCCGCCGCACATCGGGCCGCAATGCAGGGGACTTCCGGCGGAGCCGGCCAGGGCCAGGCCAGCGATCACCCCGCCCCCCAGCGGGATCGCGCCGCATAAGGCGCCAAGGATGTCGGGGATGGCTAGCACGCGGAAACCGTTAGCCGAAAGCGGATGAAGCCGCGTTGATCTGCATCAATGCCGCACCGCGGCATAACGCGCAGCGTGCCATGAGACGAACCAGCCATGGCTCGTCTGGGAAACGCGCGCGGTGGCAACCGGAGTTGCAGATGAAAATCGAGGGAAGCGACCTCTTCGTAGGCGTGATGGTGGTCCTGCTGGGCCTGATCGGCCTGGTCCTGGGATCGGGCGCCACGGATGACGGCATATATGTATTCGGCCTGTCGCTGGCCGGCTTCTCGGCCATCTTCCTGGTCGGGTTGATCAAGCGGCATTTCGACAAGGCGGAGATCAACAAGGCGGCCTACGCCGCGGCGGTCGCCCAGGGCAGCTACCCGGCGATCACGTACAATGAAGACGTGGTCCGCAAGTTCCTGATCGCCGCCGTGTTCTGGGGCATCGTCGCGTTCCTGGTGGGCGTCGTCATCGCGGCGCAGCTCGCCTGGCCGGTGGCCAACCTGGGCTTGCCCTTCACGAATTTCGGTCGATTGCGCCCGGTCCATACCTCCGCGGCGATCTTCGCGTTTGGTGGGTCGGCGCTGTTCTCTACCTCGTTCTATATCGTGCAGCGCACCTGCAAGGCGCGGCTGTTCGGCGGCGAGGCGCTCGCGAACTTCATCTTCTGGGGCTACCAGTTCTTCATCGTTATGGCGGCGCTGTCCTATGTGATGGGGTTCAGCCAGGGCCAGGAATACGCCGAACCGGAATGGCATCTGGACCTGTTTCTCACGCTGGTCTGGGTGCTGTACGCGGTGGTCTTCCTGGGTACCGTCTTCATGCGCGAGGAACCTCATATCTACGTCGCAAACTGGTTCTTCATGGCGTTCATCCTGACGATCGCCGTATTGCATCTGGTCAACAACGCGGCGATGCCGGTGTCGTTCTTCACCGCCAAAAGCTACAACGTGGCGTCTGGCGTGCAGAACGCGATGATCCAGTGGTGGTATGGCCACAACGCGGTGGGCTTCTTCCTGACCGCCGGCTTCCTGGGCATGATGTACTACTTCATCCCCAAGCAGGCGAACCGCCCGGTCTATTCCTACCGGATCTCCATCGTCCATTTCTGGTCGCTGGTGTTCATGTATATCTGGGCCGGGCCGCATCACCTCCACTGGACCGCCCTGCCCGACTGGGCGCAGACCCTTGGCATGGCGTTCTCCATCATGCTGTGGATGCCGTCCTGGGGTGGCATGATCAACGGCATCATGACCCTGTCCGGCGCCTGGGACCGCTTGCGGACCGACCCCGGTCTCCGCTTCTCGGTCACCGCCGTCGGCTTCTACGGCATGTCCACGTTCGAGGGTCCGGTGATGTCGATCCGCGCGGTGAACGCGCTGTCGCATTACACCGACTGGACCATCGGCCACGTGCATTCCGGCGCCCTGGGCTGGGTCGCCTTCATCAGCTTCGGCGCGATCTACTACCTGGTGCCGGTCCTGTGGAAGCGCGAGGGTCTCTACTCCCACAAGCTCGCCGCCTGGCATTACTGGATCGCAACGCTCGGCATCGTGTTCTACATCAGCGCGCTGTGGGTCGCCGGCATCATGCAGGGCCTGATGTGGCGCGCGTACGACAGCTACGGGTTCCTGCAATACTCGTTCGCGGAGTCGGTGAACGCGATGCATCCCTACTACGTGATCCGCTTCCTGGGGGGCGTGCTGTTCCTCACCGGTGCCCTGATCATGGTCTACAACCTCATCCAGACAGTCCGCAGCCCCGCGACCGCCCGACCCGCGTCGGACCGGAACGCGCTGGCGGCGGCGGGAGCGTAATCCGATGTTCATCCGTCATGAAACCATCGAGAAGAACGCCGTCCTGCTGCTGGTGTTCACGCTGATCGTGATCTCGTTCGGCGGCCTGATCGAGATCGTGCCCCTCTATCTGATCGAGACCACGGTCGAGCACGTGAAGGGCGTTCGTCCCTACACGCCGCTCGAATCCCGCGGGCGTGACATCTACATCCGCGAGGGGTGCTACACCTGTCACAGCCAGCAGATCCGCGCGCTGCGGGATGAGGTGGAGCGCTACGGCCATTACTCCCTGGCGGCCGAGAGCATGTATGACCATCCGTTCCAGTGGGGGTCCAAGCGTACCGGCCCCGACCTGGCGCGGGTGGGCGGCAAATACTCCAATGACTGGCACTACGCGCATCTGGTCAAGCCGACCTCGGTCGTACCGGAATCGCTGATGCCGTCATATGGGTTCCTCGCCCGGAACGAGCTGGACATGGGGGACCTGACGCGACGCCTGAAGGCACAGCGGGTGGTGGGCGTGCCCTACTCGGACGACCAGCTCACCAACGCGGAAGCCGACGCGCGGGCACAGGCCGATCCGGCGGCCGACAACGCGGCGCTGCTGAAGCGGTACCCCAAGGCCATCACCGTCCCGGGGAACGGCCGAACCATCACCGAACTGGATGCCCTGGTCGCCTATCTCCAGGTCCTCGGCACCATGGTCGACTTCGCCGATCCGGCGAACGAAAAGCCCCGGCAATAGGAGGTCACGATGGACATCGCACAGACCCTCTTCTGGCTTCGTGATCATTCCGGACCGCTGATGATGGTCGCGTTCCTGCTGATCGTCGCCACGACGTTCTGGCCCGGCCGCAAGAAGCGCTTCGAACAGGACGCCCGTATCCCGCTTGACGACGACCGCTGAGGAGTTTCCGTCGTGCCGACAAAGATCGAAAAGGACTCCATCTCCGGTCACATGACCACCGGTCATGAATGGGACGGATTGAAGGAACTCAATCAGCCGCTGCCGAAATGGTGGGTCTACATTCTTTATGCCACCATCGTCTGGTCGCTGGCCTACTTCGTGCTGTATCCCGCCATTCCGTGGTTTGGCGGGGCGACAAAGGGCATCCTGGGCTATTCGTCCCGGGATGCGGTGGACGCGGAAGTGGCCGCGATCTCCGCCCAGCGGGCCGTCTATATGGACAAGATCAAGGCCCTGTCCTTCGACGACATTCGCAAGAACCCGCAGTTGATGGCCGCCGCGATGACGGCCGGGCGCGTTGCCTTCGCCGACAACTGCCAGCCCTGCCACGGGGCCGGCGGCGGCGGCAACCCTGGCTACCCGGCGCTGGCCGCGGGCAACTGGCTGTGGGGCGGCACGCTGGAGGAAATCCAGAAGACCGTCACCCACGGCGTTCGCGCCGCCGGTGACGACAGCCGCCAAAGCCAGATGCCTCGGTTCGGGGCGGATGGCATCCTGAAGCCGACGGAAATCGTCGCGGTCGCCGACTATGTGATGACCATGTACGGCACCCCGGTGGCCAACGCCGACACGACCGCGGGCGCGAAGATCTATGCCGAGAACTGCGCGGTCTGCCACGGCGACAAGGGCCAGGGCGACCGTACACAGGGCGCGCCCAGGTTGGCATCCCGGACGCATCTGTTTGGCGATGACCGGGCCGCGGTAATCGCCCAGATCAACGCCCCGCGTCATGGCATGATGCCGCCGTGGAATACTCGGTTGGACCCCGCCACGATCAAGGCCGTCACCCTCTACGTCCACGGCCTCGGCGGCGGCGAGTAGGAGCAAGCGGTGTCGCGTATCAGCAAGGTCGATCGGGAGCGTCAACTCCAACAGGAAGAAGCCGGGCAGCACCTGTACGCCAATCGCGTGCGGGTCTACCCAAAGTCGGTCCAGGGTCCGGTCCGGCGCTTCAAATGGGCGGTCCTGATCGTCTGCCTGAGCCTTTACTACGTGATGCCGTGGATCCGATGGGACCGCGGACCGAACCAGGCGAACCAGGCCATCCTGCTCGACCTGGCGCATGAGCGGTTCTACATGTTCAACCTCGTGTTCTGGCCGCAGGACATCTACTATCTGGCCGGCCTGCTGATCATGGGCGCGGTGACCTTGTTCCTGGTCACCAGCCTGGTCGGCCGGGTGTGGTGCGGCTACGCCTGCCCGCAGACCGTCTGGACCGATCTGTTCATGTGGGTGGAACGTCTGATCGAGGGCGACCGCAACGAGCGCATGAAGCGCGACGCCGGCGACGTCACCTTCGACACCGCCTGGCGCAAGGCGGCCAAGCACGCGCTGTGGCTCGGGATCGCGTTCTGGACCGGCGGCGCCTGGATCATGTACTACGCCGACGCGCCAACCGTCACGGTGCAGTTCTGGACCGGCACCGCGGCGACCGAGGTCTACTTCTTCACCTTTCTTTTCACCGCGACGACCTATCTGCTCGCCGGCTGGGCCCGCGAACAGGTCTGCACCTACATGTGCCCCTGGCCGCGCTTCCAGGCGGCGATGCTGGATGAGCACAGCCTGACCGTCACCTATCAGGGCTGGCGCGGTGAGCCTCGGTCCCGCGGGAAGCGGACCGCCAATGCCGCCGGGTCGGATTGCGTCGATTGCGGCGCCTGCGTCACCGCCTGCCCGACCGGGATCGATATCCGCGACGGCATCCAGTTGGAATGCATCAACTGCGGCCTGTGTATTGACGCCTGCAACCACGTGATGGCGCGCACCGGACGGCCGGGCTGGCTGATCACCTGGGACACGCTGGCCGACCAGTCCGCCAAGGCGGCCGGCACCTTCGTGAAGTTCAGGTTCTTCCGGGCGCGGACCATCATCTATCTGGTCGCTCTGGTGATGATCGCCCTGACCATGGTGGTCGCCATCTCGATGCGGCCTGGCATCGGCCTGTCCGTCCTGCATGACCGCGCGCCGCTGTTCGTTCGCCTGCCCGATGGCAACCTCCGCAACGGCTATGTCGTCAAGATCGTCAACAAGGCCGCCGTCCCCGTCACCTTCGAGGTGACGACCGCGGGCCTGCCCGGTGCCGAAATGACCGAGACGACCGAAGGCCTCGGGCCGCTGCCGACCCTGGTCTTGCCGGTGGCCGCCGACAGCGTCGGGACCTTTCACGTCTTCGTCACCGGCGCGCCGACCGGCCTTGTGGACGGCACACAGCCACTCGACTTCCTGATGCGCGACACGGTGACGGGCGAGCAGGCCACATATCGTTCGGCCTTCATGGGTCCGGCCACCAAGGGACAGAGGTAAACACCATGCAACAGCCCCCGACAGCCCAGACCGGTTGGCGCTTCTTCCCGCTGGCCATCATTGGCGGCCTTGGCCTCGTGGTCGCGGTGAACGGCTTGATGATCTGGCAGGCGCTCGCGACCTTCCCGGGCAAGGCCGGGCGGGACGGCTTCGCGCTGTCGAACCGCTACAACATGGTGCTCGAACGTTCGGACCAGCAGGCGGCGTTGGGCCTGACCGTCCGTTCCGAGGTCGATGCGAAGCGGCACCCCGTGGTGATCCTGTCTGACCTGGCGGGGCAGCCGCTGGCTGGGGCACGGATCGCCGCCACCGCCGAACGTCCCTTGGGCGCGGCCCGCCCGACCACGCTGGCCTTCGCCGACCAGGGCGGCGGCCGCTATGTGGCCGACCTGGCGCTGGACGCCGCGGGTCAATGGGATGTCCTGATCACCGCGGAAACCGACGGCAAGACCCTGACGGTGACCCGGCGCGTGCATGTGCCGTGAGCGTCCTTGAACTGCGGCCCTCGGCACCCGGGATGGCGAGCGACACCGCGGAACCGACCGACATCGCCGAACCATGCGCCCATTGCGGCCAGCCGGCGCCCTCCGGCCGGCGCTTCTGCTGCCCCGGCTGTGCGGTCGCCTTTGACACGGTGCGGACCCTGGGCCTCGGGGCCTATTACCAGCGCCGTGTCCTTGACCCCGATCAGCGCGCGCCTCGGCCGGAACCCACCGAAGCCCGAGACCTGACCCGCTTCATCACCGACCAGCCCGATGGGTCCCATGAACTCACGCTCGCGGTTGATGGGCTGCAATGCGGCGCCTGCGTTTGGCTGATCGAATCCGTCCTGTCCCGCGATCCGGCCGTGACCACGGGCCGGGTCAACATGACGTCCCGCCGACTGCGCCTGACCTGGGTCGGCGCGCGGGATGACGCGACGCGGATGATCGGCGCCATCGAATCCCTCGGCTACCGCTTGGTGCCCTTCGACATGGAGGCCCTGGCCGCCGCGCGGGATGAGACGGGGCGGGCTTTGATCCGGGCCCTGGCCGTCGCCGGCTTCGCCTCGGCCAACGTCATGTTCATGTCGATCGGGGTCTGGGCCGGAGAACTGGCCGGCTGGCTCGATTCGATGGGGCCGGCGACGCGGGACCTGCTGCATTGGGTCTCGGCCCTGATTGCCATGCCGGCAATCGCCTATTCAGGCATGCCGTTCTTCCGGTCCGCCGCAGCCGCCCTGCGCCAGGGCCGGACCAACATGGACGTCCCGATCAGCGTTGGCGTCACCCTGGTCACGGTCATGAGCCTGTCGGAGACGATCGCCGGCGGACCGCATGCTTACTTCGACTCGGCGATTACCCTTCTGTTCTTCTTGCTGATCGGCCGGGTGCTGGACCACCGGGCGCGTGGCCAGGCACGGGCCATCGCCGAACAGTTGCTGACCCTGCGGGCCGTGGATGCCGCCGTGCTCCGCCCAGACGGGACGACCGTTCGGCTGGGCCAGCACGCGATCAACCCTGGCGACCGCATCCTGGTCGGGACCGGAGAACGCGTGGCCGCCGATGGCACGATCGAGCGGGGGGCCTCGTCCGTCGATACCAGCCTGGTGACCGGGGAGAGCCTGCCGATCGCCGTTGCCCCTGGCGGGCAGGTCTTCGCGGGGACCCTGAACCTGGGTGAGCCCCTGGTGGTCCGCGCCACCGCGACCGGCGGGACGACCCTGCTGGCCGAATGCGTGCGCCTGATCGAGGCGGCCGAAGCCCGCCGCTCCCGCTTCGTGGTGCTGGCAGACCGGGTGGCGCGGGCTTATGCGCCGGCGGTCCATCTGGCCGCGCTGCTGACCTTCCTGGGTTGGTACTTTGGCGCCGGGGCCTCGCTGAACGAGTCGCTGCTGA
Source organism: Asaia bogorensis (assembly GCA_945873195.1). Classification (GTDB taxonomy): domain Bacteria; phylum Pseudomonadota; class Alphaproteobacteria; order Acetobacterales; family Acetobacteraceae; genus Rhodopila; species Rhodopila bogorensis_A. The sequence continues at coordinate 5,216 of CAMCDA010000036.1, read as the reverse complement.
TCGCCGCCGCCGTCCTGATCATTACGTGTCCTTGCGCCCTGGCGCTGGCCGTCCCGGCGGTCCAGGTCATCGCGACGTCCCGGCTGTTCCGGGCTGGGGTCTTGCTGAAAAGCCCGACGGCTCTGGAACGGCTGGCCGAGGTTGATACGGTTGTCTTTGATAAGACGGGGACCCTGACCGAGCCGTCCTTGGCTCTGGTGCGGCACGGGCTGGACCCGGAGGCACTGTCCGTCGCGGCGTCCTTGGCAGTGAGCAGTCGGCATCCGCTGGCCCGGGCGCTGGTCGCGGCCGCGGGGCCGGTGGTTGGGCGGGAGGATGTGGTTGAGCATGCTGGGCGGGGGTTGGCTGCCGGGGATGTGAGGTTGGGGAGTTGGGGGTTTTGTTTGGAGGGTGGTCCGAACGCCCCCCCTCCCCTTGAGGGAGGGGGACGGGGGGAGGGGTTAATGCCCCCCGGCATGTGCCGCGATACCCCCCACCCCGGCCCTCCCCCTCAAGGGGGGAGGGGGAAGAAAGGAGGCGTGGCCTCTTCCCCTCAAGCGGAGAGGGAGTTCGGTGCCACATCTCCTGAACTCTGGTTGAGCCGTCCCGGGCACCCGCCCGTCCGGTTCGGGTTTGATGAACATCCGCGCCCCGATGCCGCCGCCGTGGTCTCGCGGCTCAAGGGCATGGGGTTCGGCGTCCATCTGCTGTCGGGGGACAACCCGGCCGCCGTGGCCCGGATCGCGGAGACCCTCGGCATCACCTCCTGGCAGGCCGGGCAATCACCCGTCGACAAAGTCTCGGCCGTCGAGGCGATGGGGGCCGAGGGCCGCCACGTCCTCATGGTCGGGGACGGGCTGAACGACAGCCCCAGTCTGGCCGCGGCGCATGTCTCGGCCTCCCCCTCAACCGCCGCCGACATCAGCCAGACCGTGGCCGATGCGGTCTTCCAGGGTCACGGCCTCTCCCCCGTCACCAACCTCATCTCCACCGCCCGCCGCGCTCGGCGGGTCATGCGGGAGAACCTGGTCCTGGCCATCGGCTACAACATCCTGATGGTGCCGTTGGCCGTGGCCGGCTACGTCACCCCCTGGGTTGCGGCGGCGGCGATGTCCAGTTCCTCCATCCTTGTGATCGCCAACAGCTTCCGGGCCGGGAGGGTCTCATGACCGTCGTTCTATATCTGCTGTTTGGCAGCCTCGCCCTCGGCGGCGCGGGGTTGGGGGTGTTCCTCTGGTCCCTCCGCTCCGGTCAGTATGAGGATCTGGAGGGCTCCGCCAACCGCATCCTGTTCGATGATGACGGGCCGAAGCGGTAGAGCGCGTTCAGCCTCACCGGAAAGGGAGAACGCGCTCTAGCTCTTTGTTTGATCGAATGATTCACGGCCTGTGACGTTTACGCTCAGGCCGATCATGCTCTAGGCTCCTCCCCTACCCGCGCAACGCCGCGGCATAGGCGGCGACCGTCGCGCTGAACCCCATCTCCAGCGCATCCGCCGTCAGTTCGTGGCCGATCGAGGCCTCGGCCAGGAACGGCACAGCCTCAATCAAAGCGGGGATATTGAGCAGGTTCAGGTCATGCCCCGCGTTCACCACCAGACCGATGCTCTCCGCCGCCCGGGCCGTCGCGGCGATGGCGGCCAGGATCGGGGCGTGGCGGTTATGGCGGAACGCCGACGCATAGGCGCCCGTATAGATTTCCACCCCATCCGCCCCCGACTCCCGCACGCGCGCCGGCACCGCCGGATCGGGGTCGATGAACAGCACGACCCGGCAGCCGATCGCCTGGATCTCGGCAATCGAGGCCTGGGCGATCGCCATCTGCTCGGGGTCGAGCTTCCACCCCTCCTCCGACGTGAAAGCATCCGGCGCGTCCGGCACCAGGGTGCATTGCTCGGGCCGAGCCTCTCGGAGGATTTCGAGGAGGCGGTCGTCAGGGTAGCCCTCGATGTTGAACTCCATCGCCGGCCGCTTCCCCGCCATCACGGCGGTCAGCAAGGGGATGTCGCTGCCGCGGATATGGCGCTCATCGGGGCGAGGGTGGACGGTCAGGCCCTCGGCGCCCGAGGCCAAGGCTATCCGGGCGAAACGGGCCAGGTCGGGCACGCCGGTGCGGCGGGAGTTGCGCAGCAGCGCGACCTTGTTGAGGTTGACACTCAGACGAGCCATGGGGCGATGCCGATCCTGACGGGGAAACCGGGGGACAGGATGCCAGGGCGCGGGCGGTCTGGCGAGACGGTCACGGATGCGCCGCCGCTGGTTGGCTCGGGGCGCGATCCCGCACGGTCACCTCAATCTGCTGGCCCAGGCCATCGAGCATCCGCATCAGGCGGTCGACGGTGAAGCGGCCAAGGTTGGACCGGCGAATGCGGGAGAAATCGGCGGCGGCGAAGCCGGTGACCTCGGCCGCCTTCCGCACTGTCAGGGACCGGTCGTCGAGGGCCCGTATGATCCGGGCGGCCAGGATGGAACGGAGCTGTTCGAGTTCCGGGTTCGGGCAGTCCAGATCACGGAAGACGTTGCCGCTTCCCCGCACCAAGGCGAAATCGGTCTCGGTCATTGCAATGCCTCCTTCAGCCGTTTTAGCCGTTCGGAAATCAAATCGATTTCCACCTTCGGGGTCTTGATGCCGCTTGTGGATTTCTTCTGGAACGCGTGCAGGACCCAGACCTCGTCGCCTATCTGGACGGCATAGACCACGCGGAAGGCGTCGCTTCGATAGCGCAGGGCCAGCTCGAATACACCGCCCCCCAGACCCTTGAGCGGCTTGGCGAGGTCCGGGAACCCACCCTCCGCCACGATGGTCAGGGCACGCGCCATCTCGATCCGCGCCCCTGCTGGAAATCGTTCAAAATCCCGCAAGGCTGATTTCAGCCAGGATATCGGCCTTGTTTCGAGCACCAATACACATTGTCAAATACGACTACAAATGTCAAGAAATCCCAACCCTCACCCCTTCCCCCGACCCATATGCAGCGACAAGGCCGAAGCCGCCAACCCAAGCGCCGCCGCCCCGTACAGCAGCGAACTCGGGACAATCGGCAGCAGCGCCCCCGCGATCAGCGGCCCGATCCCCGCCCCCAGATCCCGCCAGGTCGCCAGCCGAGCCAGAGCGCTCACCCGTTCGGCCGGGGGCACCAACGCGGCGGCGACCGGTGGAGCCAATGGCTGCAGCAACCCTCGCAACCCGACCACGCCCAGCGCCCCAATCCACAACGCCCCCATCCCGATCAGCCCCAACCCCGCCGCCGAGATCAGCGACAGCAGGATCAGCATCCGCAACGATCCATACCGCTCCCCCAATCGGCCGCCCACCGGGCTCAGGACCAGCTCGGAGACATAGCGCAACGTCAACGCCGCCCCGGCCGCGAGGCCCGCCCCGCTTGGCAACGCCTCGGCCGCCAGGACCGAAAGCCCCAGCACGAACAGCCCATCCAGCCCCAGCCCCTGGATGAACGACCACATGTCCAGCCGCGATGGCAGCCCGAACCGAGGCCCTCCCGTCAGCCTCTGACCCTGGCCACCGGGCAGGCGCATGGCGAAGGGGAACCCCGCCAGGGCCACGACCCCCAGCAGGAGGAACACGATCGGGGCGCCCCAGAACTCGGCGATCCCCGCCCCCGCCATCAGCGCCACCATCGGCCCCGCCGCAATCACCGCTCGGCTTCGGCCGCTGCGGCGAGCCGCGCCCACCGGTTCCGCCGTCGCCAGGGCCTGGGTCGCGATGTTCATCGCGGCGAAGGACAGCCCCCATAGCAACCGGCAGACCAGCAACGTCCAGACCCCCGGCAGCAGGGCATACCCGATCGAGGATGCCGCCGACCCGACCACGGCCACCATGCAGCAAAGCCGAGCACCATGGTGTTCATAGCTGCGGGCGACCCAGCCATAGCCGACGATCCGGACAAGGCGGTTGGCGGCGAGCAGGATGCCGGCCTCGGCCAATGTCACCCCGAAGACCGCCGCGTGCAGGGGCAGAAGCAGATACAGGACCGTGTCCGTCGGCAGCGTCAGCGCCAGGGTGATGGACGCGTCCCGACACGCTACGTCGGCCTGGCGGCGATCATCGGACACATGCGGGGCGGAAACCTTGGGTGCTGCAACGGCCATCCCGGCACGCTGCCGCAGGGCGCGTTATATTACAATCAGATGACAATCGGACTTATCCGCCGCGGGCCCCGGACTCAGGTGGTGTTGCGTTGGGGGAGCGGGGGATCACGCCCGCCCGGGGCGTGGGGATGGCCTTGCGCCCGCATGGCCGCCAAGGCCCGGGGCGGCCATTGGTGCCGCGCGCAGGACCCGGCGCGCCAGATCGGGGTGGGGCGCGCCAGCCAGGCGGCCCTCGGCGGGGTCACCGCATGCAGAACCGCGGCGGGGGGGTGCTCCGGTTCGGGCGGTTCGGGTTCGGGCGGTTCCGGATCCCGCCCGCGCCGCGCCGCCTGTTCCGCCAGCCGAGCGGCGATCCAGTGGCCGAAGGTGGGGTCGGTGGCGGAGGGGTAAATGCCCTTTTTTATCAACCGACTGGACACGCGCAGGACGCGCACGAGGTCGGCCAGGCGCCGCCCGGCATCGCCATACATCCCATGCGTCGTATGCGCCGCGGTCCGCGCCGCCGCACCGGCCTCCGTCCGCGCGCCGGTGCTTTTGCCGCCATGGAAGCGGCACCTTCCGTTCCGCATCGCGGGCTGCCGGCACGCCAGCCCCTGCCGGGTGCGCGCGCCGCAGCAGGGCAGCGTCGCCAGGTCCCGGCGGGGGTTGCCGTTCCGCAAGGTGGCCGGCGGTTCGGCCGAGGGGGAAACGGCTGGTCCGTGGGGGCTTGGCGGGGCGGTTTTCTCACCGGACATGGGGTTCGACCGTGGGAAAAAAGTCAGCGACGGTAGGCGCGCTTGCTGGTGGCCCAGCCGCGATGCCGCTCCAACCTTCGCAGCGCCGCTTGGTAGCTTCGCATCAGGTCGGCGGCGTTTGCATACAGGCGGGCGGTGTGGGGGTCCGCCGGGGCGGCGGATGCGCGGTGGGCGGCCTGGCGGAGGCAGTCGGTCGCGGCCCCATGCGCCGCCACGGCCTGCGCGGCGAGCATGGCCTCCATCGGGTCGGCTGGTTCGAAGGACAGCAGGGCCTGACGGGCGGACTCCCATCGGGCGAGGCGCCGCGCATCGGTCATGGTGGTGTCGTCGACGCGGGTGGCGAGGAGTTGGAGGAGCAGCACGCGGGAGAAGGCGGCGGGAAGCGGGCCGATGG
>CAMCDA010000035.1 GCA_945873195.1 Asaia bogorensis | reverse complement strand
CCGCCGCCGAACCGGCATTGCGCCGGATCTATGACACTCTGGGCATCGACGCCGCTCCTGGCGGGGTGCGCAAATTCACGATGTGACCCGAGGATGACGCGGATGTAGTGCCACTCGGGCTGCAGATGGACCGTAAATATCTGATAAGAAGGAGTTTATTTGAGTGGCTGTTAAATGTGGGTTAAGACCGACCAACCGCCGATCGAGGCCGCGACGATCGCCGAACTCGCCCGCAAGATGGAAGTCCCGGTCGCGGCGTTGGAACAGACGATCGCCGCCTATAACGCCGCCTGCGGCGCCGGCGCGTTCAAGCCGCTGAAGGTCGATGGGCTGGCAACCAGCGGCCTGGAACCGGCAAAGTCGAACTGGGCGCGACCGATCGATACGGCTCCGTTCCACGCCTATCCGATCATCTCGGCCAACGTCTTCACCTACGGCGGCCTGAAAGTGACGCCAGACGCCCAGGTGGTGAACGCGGACGGAGAGGTCATTCCGGGTCTGTACGCCGCCGGGGAGACGATGGGGATGTTCTATCGCACCTATACCGGATCAACATCCGTCCTGCGCGGGGCGGTGTTTGGCCGTCTCGCCGGCCAGCACGCGGCACGGATGCGGAACGAGTGACCGACGGCACCATGGCGGCCGCAGGGCCATCGCCCCACGCTCAATCGTCAATCACCGCGATCACTTCCATCTCGATCATGAAATCAGGCCGAGTCAGCCGGCTGACCTCCACCCCCGTGGATGCCGGCGGCCTCTCCCCAAACATCTCCTCCCTAACCTTCCAAGCCTCCCCCGCTCGGCTCATGTCCGTCATGAACGCGGTCAGCTTCACGACATGGCGCAGGTCGGCACCGGCCGCGTTCAGCACGGCCCGGATGTTCCGGATCACCTGACGGGTCTGGGCAGCCATGTCGCCCTTGCCGATGACATTGCCCTCGGCGTCCCGCGCCAACTGGCCGGACACGAAGATCATCGGCCCGACCTTCACCGCCTGGGAATAAAACGGCGGCGTGGGAGCACACGCCGCCGTGTTGATCGTCTCACGCTTCATGATGACCGCCCTTCTGAATAGGCGGACAGCCTATCAGGCCGCGGCCATCTCCGGCACCTCCACTGCAACGCAGGCGGCCATCCGGCCAGGCTCGGGGTAGCGTTCGGCGGGCACCGCGGTCCGGCAGACATCGCGCGCCTTGACGCAGCGCGGTGCGAAACCACACCCCGGTGGCGGGCGGCGCATGTCCGGCGGGCTGCCCGGGATCGCATCGATGTCCTGGTCCCGCGACTGGTTGTGCACGGTCGATGCGAGCAACCCCTGTGTATACGGATGCAAAGGCGCCTTCATCATCCGCTCAACCGGCCCGAATTCAACGATCCGGCCAGCGTACATGACCGCGACGTTGTCCGCGATCTCGGCCGCCACGCCCAGGTCATGGGTGACGAAGATCATTCCCATGCCCATTTCCGCCTGCAACTTCCGCAGCAGGATCAGCACCTGGATCTGCACGGTCGCGTCCAGCGCCGTCGTCGGCTCATCCGCCAGCAGCAGCTTGGGATTGCATGACAGCGCCATCGCGATCATCGCCCGCTGCCGCAACCCGCCCGACAGCTCGTGCGGGTAGGCATCCAGCCGCCGTTCCGCGGAGGGAATACGAACCAGATGCAACAATTCCAGCGCCCGCGCCCGTGCCTTCGCCTTGTTGCAGCCGGTGTGGCGGCGGACCGTCTCTCCGATCTGCTCCCCCACCGTGTAGACGGGGTCGAGCGCGGTCATCGGCTCCTGGAAGATCATCGACACCGATCCGCCGCGCAGGTCGCGCAGCGCACGGTTGGACATCGTCAGCACGTCCTGGCCGCCGACGCGGACATCGCCCTCGATCTTCGCCCGATCCGGCAGCAGCCGCATCAACGATCGCAGCGTCACGCTTTTCCCCGAGCCGGACTCACCCAGGATGCACAGCACCTCCCCCGGGTGGACGGCGAAGGTGACACCGTTCACCGCGTGGACGGTGTCTTCCCGGCCGACGAAGCGGACCTTCAGGTCGCGCACTTCGGCCAATGGTTCTGTCTTGTTCATCAGGCGCTCCCCGCCACGGCCGCAGTGTGGCCGGACTCCGGATCATGCATGTGGCAGGCGGCGATGTGACGATCATCCGCCTTGGCCTCGATCAGCCGCGGCTCGTGCGCTGAACAGACCGCTTGTGCGTGGGGACACCGCGTATGGAAGCGGCAGCCCGGCGGCGGGTCGATCGGGTTCGGCGGATCGCCCGTCACCGGCGGTTCATCGATGCGCCGGGACGGATCCATTGACGGCCGCGACGCCAGCAAAGCTTGCGTATAGGGATGCCGCGGCGCCGAGAAGATCGAGTCCACAGGCCCAAGTTCGACGATCTTGCCCAGATACATCACCAGCACGCGGTCCGAAATGTAGCGGACAACGTTCAGATCATGACTGATGAAAACATAAGTCAGGTTGAACTGCCGCTTGAGCGCGCGAAGCAGGTTCAGCACCTGCGCCTCGACCGACTTGTCCAGCGCGGACACGGGTTCGTCCAGGATCACCATGCGCGGGCCGGTGGCCAATGCACGAGCGATGTTCACGCGCTGCTTTTGTCCGCCCGACAATTCATGCGGATAGCGCGGGCCGAACTGGTCCGGGTTCAGGCCGACCTTGGCCAGCATGTTGACGGCGATGTCGCGGGCCTCGGCCTTCGGCTTGTCCTGCACGTAGGGACCGAAGGCCACCGAATCCCGCACCGGCATGCGCGGGTTCAGCGAGGAGTAGGAGTCCTGGAACACCATCTGCACCTGGCGGCGCAGCGCCGAAACACTGATCCCATGCGGCTCGTCCACCGGATCGCCGTCGAACACCAATTCCCCGCTGTTGGGGCGGATCAGGTGCAGGAGCAGCCGAGCGAGGGTGGATTTGCCGCAGCCGGACTCGCCGACGACGCCGAGTGTTTCGCCCTTCCGGACCTCAAACGATACGCCGTCGACCGCACGCACGGCTCGGCCGCCAGTGCCCTTGATCGGGAAATGCTTGATCAGATCACGGACAATCAGCAGCGGCTGGAGCGCACCACCGCGATCACGGGGATCAACCGGGGGCTCGGGAGTGGGAATTATTCCGTCCATCATGACCATTACATCCGAACGTCCATCGCCTGCCGCAGCCCGTCACTGACGAGATTGAAGCAGATCGAGGTGATGAAGATCGCCACGCCCGGCAGGGCGCAGACAAAGGGCACGACATAGATCGACTGGCGCAGCGTGCTGAGCATCAGGCCCCAGTCCGCGGTGGGCGGACGCACGCCCAGGCCGAGGAAAGATAGGCCGGAGGCGAGCAGGATGCTGACGCTGACCAACGATGACGCGTAGATGAAGACCGGCCCCAACACGTTGCCCAGCACATGGTGCCGGATGATGATGAAGGTGCCGGCACCGGTGGCGCGCGCGGCCTCGATGAAGTCGAGCGAGCGCACCTGCGTCGTCGCGGTTTCGGCCACGCGGCACATGGGCGGAATGAACACCAGCGTCAGGGCCAGCATGCCGTTGACCATCCCGCCGCCCATGGCGCCGGAGATCGCGACGGCCAGCAGCACGGACGGGAAGGCGTAGAACACGTCCATGGTGCGCATGATGCTGGTATTGACGCGCCCGCCCATGAAGCCGGCGACGACGCCCAGCATGCCGCCGACGCAGGATGCAATGACAACGGGCACTATGCCCATCAACAGCGACACCCGGCCGCCATGCAGGATGCGGCTGAGCATGTCGCGCCCCAGCTCATCCGTGCCAAGAATGTGATTGCGCCAGCCAAACGGCTTCAGCCGGGAGATGACGCTTTCCTTGTACGGATCGAACGGGGAAATCAGCGGTGCGAACACCGCGGACAGGATGATCAGCAGGACCATGAAGGCGAAGAAGCAGGTCACCTTGTCGTGGCGCAGCCGATAACCGACGGATTGCCAGTAGCCACGGACGCGGGTCGCCGGGGCGGCCTGATCCTCCATGGACGCTGGCGGGGTGGTGAGAACGGCGGATTCAGACATCGCGGTCATTCCCTGTCAGCCGCGACGGATGCGCGGATCGATCATCGACTGGAACAGGTCGACGAGCAGGTTGGTCAGAACGAAGGCAACGGACAGGGTCAGGATGGTTCCCTGCAGCACCGGGACATCGCGGTTGATGATGGCCTTGCTCAGCAGGAAGCCGCTGCCGGGCCAGGTGAACACCGTCTCCACCAGGATGGAGCCGCCCAGCAGGTAGCCGAACTGAAGGCCCATGACGGCCATGACGCCAGGCAGCGCGTTCTTGATGACGTGGCGGATCACCGCCATTTCCGACAGGCCCTTGGCGCGCAGGGTCTGCACGAAGTCCTGGTTTCGCAGTTCGGCGATCGCCGCCCGCGTGGTGCGGGAGATGATGCCGATGGGGATCATCGACAGCGTGATCACGGGCAGGACCAGGAAGCGCGCGTCCTGCCAATCCCATATGCTGAAGTAGTCCGATCCCCTGGCCCCCATGCCGGTCGCCGGCAGCCATGAGAGTTCCACGGCAAAGATGATGACCAGCACGATGCCCAGCCAGTAGTTGGGCAGGCTGACCCCGATGACGGCGGACCCGGTGACGACCCGGTCCATCCACCGGCCGGGGAAGCACCCGGCCAGTGTGCCCATCGAGAACCCGATGGTGAAGGCGATCGGCACCGCGAACGCGACCAGCATGCCGGTGTTGCTCGCGGCCAGCATGATTTCGTTCAGCACCGGCCTCCGGGATGAAATGGACATCCCGAAGTCGCCGGTAAGCACCTTGCCCAGCCAGATGACGAACTGGACGGGCAAAGGCTTGTCGAAACCATAGGCTCGCTTGACGATTTCAATTGTTTCAGCCGTCGCATCCGCCGGCATGATCGTTTGCAACGGGTCGCCGGGCGCGATGTAGACCAGAGAGAAGCACACCACGCTGACGCCGAAGGCAATCGGGATCGCGTAGAGGATCCGCCATAGGATGTAACGGCTCATGGTTCAGCTCCTCACGGCGCCACGGTGACGGGCGTCAGGTCCTGGAACCAGCTCTGCGCCTGCACGAAGCCCTTGACCTTGGGCGACATCGCCCGCGGGTTGATGTCGTGCGCGACGAAGATCAGCACGGCTTCGTCGCTCATGAACTCATGCATCTGGGTCAGCAGCGCGACACGCTTGGCCGGATCGAATTCGGCCATGATCTGCTCGACGAACTTGTCCATCTTGGGGCTGCTGTAGTGGCCCCAGTTCACACCGGCCGGCGAGAAGGCACCGGTCCAGACGTGGCGGACCAGCGCGTTGAACGGATCCTGCGTCTGGCGGCTGATGTTGATGCCATGGATGTCGGGGTTCTTCATGACGCCACCGCGTCCGACATCGAGCAGCGCGTTCCAGTCCATGGTCTTCAGCGTGACCTGGAACCCGGCCTCATCCATGTTGGACTTCACCAGCTCATTCATCGGCAAAGGCTGCATCTGGCCGGAACCGGATGTGGAGATGGCGAAGGTCACCTTGCACGGCAGGCACCCGGCTTCCTTGAGCAGTTCCTTCGCCTTGGCGACGTTGTGCTTGTACAGGACCGGCTTGCCGTAGTACGCGGCGGACGGCGGCACGGTCGCGTAACCCTCCTGCATCATCCCGCCCAGCAGTTCCTTCATGTCTTCCCGGTTCAGCGCATAGTTCGCGGCTTGGCGGATGCGCTTGTCGGCGAACGGGCCGTTCTTGAAGTTGAGCTGGTAGGACCAGTTATGCGGATACGGGTTCGTGACGATCGTCATGCCCGAGGACTTGAGCCGGGGAATGGCGTCGGGGGACGGCGCCTCGATCCAGTTCACCTGGCCCGACAGCAGGGCGGCGGTGCGGGTGGAGGCTTCGGGCATCGGGATCAGGACCAGGCGATCCTGCTTCGGCACGCGGGCCTTGTCCCAGTAGTCCTTGTTGGGCAGGAACTCCATGCGCTGGTGCGGGGTCATGCGGTCGAAGCGGTACGGGCCGGTGCCAGACGGCTTTTCCCCGAACGCGGCCCAATTGTACTTCACTTCGCGCGCCCGGCACGGGCTGATCATCATGATGTAGCTGATGTTGTACTGGAACAGGGAGTCCGGGGTCTTGGTGTTGAAGGCGACCGTCAGGTCGTCGACCTTCTCGACGCTGACGTAGTTGTTCAGGTAGGCGCGGGCCTGGGCGAACTGGCTGGGGTCGAACTGCTCGGACTTTTCGTTGGTGGAACGCTCCATGTTCCAGACGACGTCGTCGGCGGTCAGCGGGCAGCCATCATGCCACTTCACGTTCGGCCGGAGCTTCATGATCCAGCGCTTGCTGTTGTTCGGGTCGATGCCCCACTCGGACGCGAGGCCCGCCTTCAGGTCGCTCGCCTTGTCCGCCTTCGACAGGTCCCACAGGATCAGCGAGTCATAGAGGTTGTAGCCGACGAAGCGATACCCCTCGAACCCCTGGTCGGGGTTGCCTTGGGTCAGCGGCAGGTCGCCCGCGGTCATGCCGACGACCAGCGTGCCCTGCGCTTGCGCGCCCGCCGCCGCAACGGCGAGGCCGGCGCCGAACAGCCCGGCCCCCAACACCCTGGCCATGCCGCGATAAGGCCCGCGGGCCTCGTTCCCAGAATACGTCACGCACAGTCTCCCGTTGCTTATGTCACACGATGAATCCGGCGTTTGGCCGGCCCACCCCTTGTGCAATGCAGCATCCGTGCCAGCCGCGAGATGGCGGAAATCCGTATCAAGAATCCCAATGGCGTATTGTTTGGGCACAGTTGGCCGGACTCGGTTCATAAAACGGGCACTCGACGTATCGCGCCGCCGATACAAGCCGCATTACCGGCAGGCGCTCGGCCGGCTGGCGTTATCTGACCGTCATCAGGGCATTCGGCCTGATTCTTGCGCGAGGTTTCGGGGCGGGCCATCCGCCCGACCGTCGCCGTCCAAACGCGCCGGAATTCCGCACGAACTGGCCGCCGAACGGCGGATAGCTGCCCTTTCGCGTGGGAAGTCCGGTATAGATCGTTCCGCCTGCCGGCCCGCTTCACGCGGTTGCCGACCAATACAGGGAGACAAATCATGACCGTTAGCCGTCGCCGCTTTCTGGCCTCGACCGGGGCCGCAGTGGCCAGCCTCTCCGCGCCCAGCATCGTGGCCGCGCAAGGACAGCGGGAACTGCGGCACATCCCGCACGCCGATGTGTCCTCGCTCGACCCGGTCTGGACGACCGCGGACATCACCCGCAACCACGGCAACATGGTTTATGATCAGTTGTTCGGCATGGATTCGAACTTCCAGCCGCATCCCCAGATGCTGGCCGGCTTCACCACCAGCGCCGACGGCCTGACCTGGGACCTGACCCTCCGCGACAGCCTCAAGTTCCATGACGGGGAGAAGGTTCTCGCCCGCGACTGCGCCGCCAGCCTGACGCGCTGGAGCAAGCGGGATGCCTATGGCAGCGCCTTCGCCGTGCGCGCCAACGAAATCTCGGCCCCCTCCGACACCGTCATCCGCATACGCCTGAAGACCCCCTTCGCCCTGCTGCCCGAGGCGATGGCCCAGCCGGCCTGCGTCATCATGCCCGAGCGCCTGGCCCTGACCGACCCCAACAAGCAGGTCACCGACCCGACCGGCAGCGGCCCGTTCCGCTTCCTCCCGGCCGAACGTGTCTCCGGCTCCCGCGTGGTCTACGCGAAGTTCGATGGCTATGTGCCCCGGCCGGAAGGCAAGGTCAGCTTCCTCTCCGGCCCGCGCGTCGTGCATTTCGATCGGGTGATCTGGACCTACCAGCCCGACCCCGCCACCGCCGCCGCCGCCCTGTCCAAGGGCGAGTATGACTGGTGGGAGAACCCGCCCGCCGACCTCGCGGACCTGATCAAGCGCAACAAGGACCTCGCGTTCGAGGTCAAGAACAAGATGGGCTCGATCGGCTGCATCCGGTTCAACCACCTGCTGCCGCCCTTCAACAACCCGGTCATCCGCCGCCTGGTCCTGGCCTGCGTCAACCAGAACGAGTGCATGGAGGCTGTCTCCGGCGCCGATGCATCCTTGTTCAATGACAAGGTCGGCCTGTTTACGCCCGGCATGCCCATGGCCAACGACGCGGGGATCGAGGCGCTGACCAAGCGAACCGACTTCGCCAAGGTCAAACAGGACCTCGCCGCCGCCGGGTACAAGGGTGAGAAGATCGTGCTCATGGGGCCCTCCACCATCCCCTCCCTGCACGCCCAGTCCCAGGTGGTCGACGATCTCCTTCGCAAGATGGGCTTCAATCTCGACTACCAGTCCCTGGAATGGGGCACCGTCGTGCAGCGGCGCGCCAGCAAGGAACCCTTGGACAAGGGCGGCTGGAGCATCTTCATCACCAACCTCACCAGCCTCAGCAACGTCTTCGTGCCCGCCCATATCGGCATCCGCAGCGGTCCCAGCGCCTGGTTCGGCTGGCCCGACGCGCCGAAGCTGGAGGAACTGCGCGAGGCCTGGCTGAACGCCCCAACGACCGAGGAGCAGAAGAAGCTCGCCCGCGCCCTCCAGCTCCAGGCGTTCTCCGACGTGCCCTTTGTTCCCATGGGGCAGTTCTACCAGCCCGCCGCCTTCAACAAGAACCTCCTCGATCTCCAGCCCGGCTGGCCGGTGTTCCACGCGGTTCGGCGGGCCTGACCAGGCCGGGACGGGAGGGGGGAATGGCGCGGACGCCGTGAAGCTGCCACCAAGCAGCCCGCTGTGTTCCGAGGTCCGCCCTGTCTCCCCTCCTCCCCGACCTGCCTGTTACCGAGGCCCTGCCCGCCCTGATCGCGACCCTCGCGGCGGGGCGGAACGCCGTGCTCGTCGCCCCGCCTGGCGCGGGGAAGACCACGCTCGTCCCCCTCGCCTTGCTCGACGCCCCCTGGCGCGGGGACCAGCGGATCCTGATGCTGGAGCCCCGGCGCCTCGCCACCAGGGCCGCCGCCAACCGCATGGCGTCCCTGATCGGCGAACAGACCGGCCGCACCGTCGGCTTCCGGACCCGGATAGACTCCGCCACCTCGGCCGAGACCCGGATCGAGGTCGTGACCGAGGGCCTGCTGGTCCGGCGCCTCCAGTCAGATCCCGGCCTCGACAACGTCGCCGCGGTCATCCTGGACGAGGTGCATGAGCGGTCCCTGGAATCGGACCTGGCCCTGGCCCTCTGCCTCGACCTGCAACGGGTGCTCCGCCCGGACCTCCGCCTGATCGCCATGTCCGCCACCGCCGACGGCGCCCGCCTGTCCGGCCTGATGGACGCCGAGGTCATCGAAAGCGCCGGCCGGATGTTCCCGGTCTCGGTGGAGCATGCCAAGAAGGACGTCCCCGCCGTCCGAGACCTGCCCGACGCCATGGCCCGCGCCATCCGCCAGGCCTTGGCCGATCATGACGGCGACATCCTGGCCTTCCTGCCGGGCATGGGCGAAATCCGCCGCACCCAGTCCGCTCTGGACCGCTGCGGCGCCCTGGTTCTGCCCCTGCACGGCGACCTGCCCCCCGCCGAACAGGACCGCGCGCTGCGGCCGGCCGAGGGACGGCGGGTCGTGCTGGCGACCTCGATCGCCGAGACCTCCCTGACCGTACCCGGCGTCCGCATCGTCGTCGACGGCGGCTGGCGACGCGCCCCGAGGCTCGACCCCGCCACCGGCCTGACCCGGCTGGCCACCGTCCGCATCTCCCGCGCCGCCGCCGACCAGCGGGCAGGCCGAGCGGGGCGAGAGGCGCCGGGGGTGGCGATCCGGCTGTGGTCACCGGCCTTGCAGCGCGGCCTGCCCGCCTATGACCGGCCGGAGATATTGGAAGCCGAACTATCCTCCCTGGTGCTGGATTGCGCCGCCTGGGGCACGAAGCCCGCTGACCTGGCGTTCCAGGACCGCCCGCCGGCCGGGGCGCTGGCCGCCGCCGCGGCGCTGCTGACCGAACTCGGCGCGCTGGACGCGGCGGGCGTGATCACCCTGACCGGGCAGCGGATGGCGGGCCTGGGCGCCCATCCCCGTCTGGCCGCCATGCTGCTGGAAGCCGACACGCCGGCGGATGCCGCCACGGCCGCCGACCTCGCGGCGCTGCTGGAGGAACGGGACCCGCTGCGATCCCAGGACTCCCCGGCCGATATCGCCCGCCGGCTGATGGCGATCGCGCATGGCGACCCCGATGCCGATCGGGGCGCGCTGTCCCGCATCCGCCAGACCGCTCGGCAGTATCGTCGGCGCCTGCGCGTGTCCGCCGACCAGCCGGCCGAGGGCGATCCGGGCAAGCTGCTCGCCGCCGCCTTCCCGGACCGCATCGCACAGCGCCGGGGGGAGCCGGGCAGCTTTCGCCTGTCCGGCGGCGGGGGGGCGCGTTTGCCCACCACCGATCCGCTGGCGAAGGAGAACCTGCTGGTCGTCGCCGCGCTGGAATCCAAGGCCGCCGCCCGCATCCGCCTGGCCGCGACGCTGGACCCCGACGACCTGCCGCACGCGCTGCAGCGGCGGGTGACCGAGCAGATCGAGACCGGGTTCGATAGCGTGTCCGGCACGGTGCTGGCCCGCCGCCGCCGCCGGCTGGGCACCCTGATCCTGAGCGACCGGACCGTGCCGGTGGACAAGGCCGACGTGGCCGCGACCCTGGCGGACGCGGTTGCCAGCCAGGGGTTGAAGGCGCTGCCCTGGACGGACGCCGTCCGCCAGTTGCAGGCCCGGGTCGCGCTGATGCGCGGGGTCGAGCCGGATTCCGATTGGCCCGACCTGTCCGATGCCACCCTGGCCGCGACCGCGCGGGAGTGGCTGACGCCATATCTGAACGGGTTCAACAAGCTATCGGACCTGACGGGGCTCGACCTGATGGCGATGCTGCGCGGGATGCTGCCCTGGCCGCTGCCGAACCGGCTGGACCAGGACCTGCCGACGCATCTGTCGCTGCCGCATGGGCGCGCGGCGGTGGACTATGCGGAGCCGGTGCCCTTGGCCTCGGCGCGGGCACAGTTCTTCTATGGGATGGCCCGGACGCCATTGCTGGCGGGGGGACGGATCCCGCTGCGGCTGGCGCTGCTGTCCCCCGCGGGGCGGCCGATCGCGGTGACCGCGGACCTGGCCGGGTTCTGGAAAGGGGCCTGGGCCGACGCGCGGAAGGACATGCGCGGGCGGTATCCGAAGCATGACTGGCCGGAGGACCCAGGGGGAGGATGAGAGAGTGATTCCTCACCGGACATGGGGTTGCGTCGTGTGAAAAAAACGCGGCGGCCGTTCGAAGGGGACCCGGTCTGGGTTGTCGTTCGGCTTTCACGGCACGGAGAGGCAGGGAGGAGTCACGAAGGAATGGCGTTTGGCGGCGGGGTCGGGTGTCCAGGCATCCGCCGTGAGGGCCTCCCTGCTTCTTCGTGCTGAATCGCAGGAGTCGCTGCCAGTGCGGGACCAGGGTCCCATTCCCCCGACACACCCGCCCGTTCTCACCGGACATGGAGTACGACCGCACGAAAAATACCTTTTGGCCCCCTCTCCCCTTGCGGGAGAGGGCTGGGGTGAGGGGTTGAACCCCCCGGACGGCGCCGCGATGCCCCCTCACCCCAACCCTCTCCCACAAGGGGAGAGGGGGCGTTGGCTCACCGGACATGGGGTATGACCATGTGAAAAAATACGCCGTGGCCGAACCCGTTCGTGGGGAGGCAACGGGGCAGGAGTTTGTTCCTCACTTGTTCACGAATACACGATCAACCATTCCAAAGGCAAGCGCGCCATCCCGGCGCCTTGCATGCGGGCCGACCAGGACCAGATCACTCCGCATGAACAGATTGCTCAACGGATATCACCGCTTCCGTGCCACCGCCTGGCCCGACCGCAAGCGCCTGTTCGAGGAATTGGCCGACGCCGGCCAGCAGCCTCGCGTCATGGTGCTGTCCTGCGCCGACAGCCGCGTCGATCCAGGCATGATCTTCGACGCCGGACCAGGCGAGCTTTTCGTGGTCCGCAACGTGGCCAGCTTGGTTCCGCCCTACGCACCCGACGCCGCCTATCACGGCACCAGCGCCGCGCTGGAATTCGGAGTGCGGGTGTTGGAGGTCCATGACCTGCTGGTGATGGGCCACGCGCTGTGCGGTGGCATCCGGGCCCTGTTGGCCGGCGTGCCACCCGAGGCGGGGGATTTCGTGGCCGGCTGGATCCGCCTCGCGGAGCCGGCGCGCGCCCGGGCGCTGGCCTGTGACGACGGCACCGACCCGCAGCTGTGCTGTGAGCGGGAAGCGGTGAAACTGTCGGTCGACAACCTCATGACGTTCCCCTGGATACGGGAGCGTGTGGAGGCGGGGACCCTGCGGCTCCAGGGCGCCCATTTCGATATCCGTTCCGGCGCGCTCAGCATGCTGGGGGCAGACGGCCAATTCAACGTCGTGCCGCCAGAGCCGGCGCTGGGGTTGGGGTTGGGCGGCGCGCGGGATTAAGCGTCGCGCGCCCCAACGCGTGATGGGACGGTGCTGACGTCAGCACCTCGCCCGCCCGATCAACGGAACGCCGGCATGACCTCCTCACCGAACCGGCGCATGGAGGCCATGTTCTGCGCGTGGCTCATGTCGCCGAAGCCGGTCTGGCACAGCAGATGCCGCACCCCGACATCCCGCAGTTCAGCCACCTGTTCCCGCACCCGCTTCGCGGAGCCGTAGATCGAGCCGGTGGCCAGGATGAACGGCAAGGCTTCGGAGTCGGACACCGCCGGATTGGTCCAGGGGTTCAGCATCACCGGGTCGATGTTGAAATCGGCGGGGTTCAGGTCGGTGCGGATATGCATCATGTGGTGCCGGGTTTCCAGCAACAGTGAGGACAATTCGTCCTCCGCCTGGGCATCCGATTCCGCCACATAGACGTTCCGCCACAGCGCGCTTTGTTCCAGCAGCCGGGTGCGGGTGGCCTCGTCGTGCCCGCCCTCGATCAGGCCGGCCTCATACAGCTTCCACCGTTCCGCAATCCGATCGACCGGCAGACGCGAGGTCAGGATGGGGATACCCAGCCGCCCGCAATCGGTGAACGACGACGGGGAAATCACGCTGCGCCAGAGCGGCGGCCCGGGAAGCTGCACGGGCCGGGGGCGAAGCTCCGGCACATGCAGATTGAAGTACTTGCCTTTGTAGGTCAGCGGCGTTTCGCGGAACAGGCGGGTGAAGATGTCCTGCGCTTCCTCCAACCTCTCCCGGCTGTCGGCGCTGCGCAGGCCGTAACCGATGAATTCATACTCGTTGAACACGGTGCCCTTGCCGATCCCGACATCGATCCGGCCGCGTGACAGGTTGTCCAGCAGCGACAACTGCACCGCGAGCCGCACGGGATGGTGGAACGGCATCTGCAGCACGGCGAACCCGATCCGGATCCGCTCGGTCCGCATGGCGATGGCCGCGGCGAACAGCAGGGCGTCGTTGTAGACGCTCTCCCCGGTGAAATAGTGCTCGGTCAGCCAGACATCGCCAAAGCCGAGGGTCTCGGCGTAGCAGACCTGCTCAATCTGCTGGTCGATGCGGGCCGCGTCCTCCTCGGGTGAGGGGGAAAGCGCCAGTGTCAGCCATCCGAACCGCATGGAAGTCTCCCGTTTTCGCGTGCGGCGACGTTATCGGAACATGACGCCTTGCAGAAGCCGGGTTGTTTGAGACTTGCGGGCGGGCGGCACCGCAAGCATGGTGCGGCCCTTCTCGCGACCCCGCCCCTTCTCAGTAACCTGGTGATCCGGCAAACCGACGCATGTCCTACAAAAGTGGCTTCTCCCGACAACGGTCCCGCCGGCGACGGCAAATCCTGACGCGCTTCGGCCTGTGGCTGGTGGTCGCGGCGGTGTTCATCGGGATCGGCTATTCGTCCTATCGCTCCGGCGCGCTGCTGGCGCGGATGGAGGTGCGGGGGCTGGAGGACGACATCACCCGGCTGACCAACCAGGTGGAAGGCCTGCGGGTGGAGAACGACAAGCTCCGCGTGGACCTGTCCCAGGCGCGGCAGACCTCGGACGGCGTGAAGCGTCGCTACGAGTCGGATGTGCCGAGCGGGGCGCTGGCGGGGTTGGTTGCGCTGGTAAGGGAGAAGATCGGGGCGGGGGTGAAGGAGGAGCGGCTGGCGCAGGTCGTGCGCGAAGCCGAGAACGCCCGCGCATGTGAAGGCCGGTTCATCCGCAAGCGCTTTGCCATCCACACCGCCGGCCAGGGAACCGAGGAATCGGTCACACTGCTGGAAGGGCTGATCCAGGTCTCTGCGTCCGCCCCCGCCGGCGCGGACGATCCCGCAAAGGCGGCGACGGTGACGATTTCCCGCGCCTGGTCATCCCAGCCGATCAAGGTGACCGGGATGCCGGTGCGTCAGGCCATCCCGCTGAACAACGCGGAGATGAAGCTGACGGTCGAGGCCAGCGATCTGCGGGGCTATGGCACCGCGACGCTCAGCCTGTGCGGGCGGGGGTAGGTCAGATCAGGCTCGGGTCCGGCAGGGTCGTGTCCTGGCCGATCACCGGGTCGGCGATCGCGGCTTCCAGGCTGCTCGCGCCCTTCCATTGATCGGCGGGGCGCGCGCGTCCGTCGGAGCCGACCTGGTCGATGCCCCAGTAGATTTCGAGTGAATGGCCATCGGGATCGCGGAACTCCACCGCGATCTGCACGCCGGCCCTGCGCCGCCCGTCGAAGCTGATCGGGACATTCAGGGCGCGGAGGTGGTTGCGGGCGCGCACCACCTGGTCGAGCGATCCGACTTCAAACGCCATGTGGTGCAGTCCGGCGCCGGCGAGCTTGTCCTGGGTCGCGGGAAACAAGGCGATGCCGTGATGGTCGGTGTTGCAGCGGAGGAAGACGGCGCCGCCGGGCATCATGTCGTCGCCGTAGACGTCGGTGACGCGGAAGCCGAGGACTTCGACGTAGAAGCGGGCGGAGCGTTCAAGCTCGGTGACGAACAACGCGACGTGGCCGATCTTGTTGAGGCTGAACGGCAGGCCGGTGGGGCGGGTCAGGCTGGCGATCGTTTCCACATTCATGGTGAACCTCCCTGAAATCATTGGGGCGGGGCCGAAGACCCCGCCCGGTCAGCTTACTTCTTCAGCCAGATATCCTCGAACCGGTAGCCGTTGTACCCGCTGTTCACCATCGGGGTGAACCCTTGCAGGTTCGGCTGCCAGCAGGTTCCCGCCCGGATGTGGTAGATGATCGGGCGCGCGACGTCGTTCTGGATCTGCTGGTCGATGGCCCAGACCATCTTCTTGCGCTTCTCCACGTCGATTTCGGACGACTGCGCGTCGAACGCCTTTTCCAGTTCCGGATTGCAATACTCGGAGTAGTTACGCTCCGACTTGCAGGCGTAGTTCTCGTAGAACGTCTGGTCCGGATCGTCGACCGCGTTGCCGGTCAGGTTCAGGCCGACCGCATAATCCTTGCGCGCGACCTTGGAGAACCAGAGGCTGGTTTCCACCGGCTCCAGTTCACCCTCGACATGGATCTGCTTCAGATTGTCGATCAGGATCACCGCCGGATCGCGATAGGCCGGGATGTTGCGGGTGGAGATCTTGACCTTCAGCGTGTTGGTCGCGCTGTAGCCCAGCTTCTCCATGATCGCGCGGGCGTCGGCGCGGTTCTTGTTCAGATCGCCATAGCCCAGCATCTGGGCCTGCATCTCGGCCGGCATGCCCCAGACGCCGGCGGGCACGGGCAGCATCGATCCGCCGATATCGGCCTGGCCCTCGAACATGATGTCGATGAAGCCCTTGCGGTCCAGCGACAGCGCCATCGCCTTGCGGATATCGGGGTTGTTGAAGGGTTCCTTCTCGCGGTTCACGATCAGGTTGCCCGACACGTTGGTCGGCCCGAAATGGCACACCGCGTTCGGCATCTGCGTCTTGATGTCACGCATGAGCGGAACCGTGACCTCGGTCGGGAAGGTCATGTCCACCTTGCCCGCCATGAATGCCAACATGGCGGTGGAGCGGTTGGTGATGATCGGATACTCGATCCCATCCAGGTACGGCAGGCCAGGCTTCCAGTAATCCGTGTTCTTCACCAGGCGGATCGTCTCGCTTTGCTTGAACTCGACGAACTTGAACGGGCCCGTGCCGATCGGCGCGGTGCGCTGCTGCGCCGGCGTCGCGTGGCAGGGATACATCGGCGTATAGCCGGACGCGAGCAGCGAAATCAGCGAGGGCTGCGGGCGTTCCAGGTCGATCGTCACCTCATGCGTGCCGTTCGGGGTGACCGCCTTCACGTTTTGATACCACAGCTTGCGCGGGTTCTTCCGCAGCTTGTCCTTCGCGATGCCCTGCACCAGGTCGAAGGTGCACTTCACGTCGGCCGAGGTGAACGGCTTGCCGTCGTGCCACTTCACGCCTTCGCGCAGCTTGAAGGTCAGCTTCGTCTTGTTGGCGTTCCAGATCCAGGACGTGGCCAGTTCGGGGACGATCGACGCCTCGGAGTTCTGGGGGACATGCTGGTCGAAAATGACCAGATTGTTGAACACCGCCATGAACGGCACGTTGGTGGAATAGGTCGCTTCCTCATGAATGGAGGCCGAGGCGGGGTTGTCACGCTGGTAGATACGCATCGTGCCGCCGGGCTGGGGCTGCTGTGCGACGGCGGCGGTCGAAGTCAGGGCGGCAAGCGCGCCCAATGTCATCACGATGCGTTTTAAACTTGGCGCCATGTCGGCTGCGCTCCTTGAAGAACATGTTTGAACGGCGTTCGTTTAGCCGGGATCGGGTCGCGCCGCGATGTTTGTTCTGCTATCCTGATTCCGAAGGGCTGGGAGAGTGCGATGGACGGGATGGTCGATATGCGCGGGGCCGTCGGTGGCGCGCGGGAAAGACAGCGGATCAGAAGCGGCGCCTTCACCGGCCCGACCGCCGGCATGGCGCCCGGCAATGTGCAGGCCAACCTGGTGATCCTGCCCAAGGCGCTGGCGCATGACTTCCTGCGCTTTGCCCAGGCGAACCCGAAACCCTGCCCGGTCCTGGCCGTGTCCGAAGCCGGCGATCCGCGCTTTCCGACACTCGGCGCCGATCTCGATATGCGGACGGACCTGCCCCTGTACCGCGTCTGGCGCGACGGCGTGATGGTCGAGGAACCGACCGACATCAGCCATATCTGGCGTGACGACTTGGTGGGTTTCGCTATCGGCTGCTCGTTTTCCTTCGAGGAAGCCCTGGTCGAGAACGGTATCGACGTGCGTCACATCACCTGTGGTTCGAACGTGCCAATGTACCGGACCAACATCCCCTGCGTCCCGGCCGGCCCGTTCCATGGGCCCCTGGTCGTGTCGATGCGCCCGTTCAAGCCGGCCGATGCGATCCGGGCCATCCAGATCACGTCGCGCTTTCCCTCGGTCCACGGCGCGCCGGTGCATATCGGCATGCCCGCCGGGATCGGGATCGCGGACATCAACAAGCCCGATTACGGCGACGCGGTGCTGATCGGGGCGGATGAACTGCCGGTATTCTGGGCCTGCGGCGTGACTCCCCAGGCGGTCATCGCCGCCGTTAAGCCGGAATTCTGCATCACCCACGCGCCGGGCTGCATGCTGATCACCGACCTGCTGAACACGAACCTCGCGGCGCTGTAGCCTGTGACGATCGATCGGGGGATGCGCGCGTTGCCACACGAGCATGCCCGGATCGACCGGATCGAAGCCTTGCTGCACGAGGATGTCGGCCGCAACGTCACCGCCCTGATGGCCGCGACCCGAGGCGCCCTCGCACGGGCCGCGTTCGGTCTGGTCGAGGCCCGGTCGGTGGGGATCGTCACCGGGTTCTTCGTCCCGGGCGGCGAAATCCCGGCGGCCGAGACCGATGGCCCGGCCGGCGCCGCCCTGCTCGCCCGCGGCCTGACCCGCCTTGGCGTCCCCTGCCGGCTGCTGACCGACTCTTCCTGCCGCGATGCCTGCGCGGTCGCGTTGGATGCCGCCGGTGCGTCGTCTGTCCCGGCCGATGTGGTGACAACCGCCCGCGACTCCGACACGGTGCTCCGGGCCTGGCACGACGCCGGAATCGACTGGGCCGTGGCGATCGAACGCTGCGGTCGAACCGCGGACGGGACCCTGCGGAACATGCGAGGGCATGACATCGGCGCCCACGCGGTGCCGCTGGACGACGTGTTCTCCGGGGGGCCCTGGCGCACCGTCGCGATCGGCGATGGCGGGAATGAGATCGGGATGGGCGCCCTGCCGCCCGGGTTGATCGCGACCCATGTCGCGCATGGGGATCGCATCGCCTGCGTCACCCCAGCCGATCACCTCGTGATGGCGGGCGTGTCGCACTGGGGGGCCTGGGGGCTGATCGCCGCGCTCGCCGTCTCGCGCGCGGATTGGCGAACGGAATTACTGGGATGCCTCGATCCCGCGCTGGATCGGTCTGTGCTGGAGGCGATGGTGGCCCATGGCCCGGCGGTGGATGGGGTGTCGCTGCGGCGGGTGGCGACGATCGACAGCCTTGACCTGGACACGCACCACCGGAAACTGGCGGCGATCGTGGCGGCGGTGGGGTAGACGGCTGCCTATCGCCAGATCAAGAAATACCCCGCGCCCATACGCCTCGTCTGACCCCTACCCGATCGCGCCTTCCCGCTTCAACGCCCGGATCGTCGTCCGGAACGCCTCCACCGTCGTCGCCATCTCCTCTGGCCCATGGCTCGCGGAAATAGTCCCCGACGGGCCGGAGTTCATGTCCACCCCGTTGATCAACATCCCCATCCGCACCTTGCCGGTCACGCCAACGCCGCGCGGCTTGTCGATCATCTTCTGAATGAAATGCTCCGCCTGGAAATTATGCGGATCAATGTCCGCCCCATCCGGGTTCGTATAGATGTGCATGCCCGAGAACGATCCGTGCACCGACCACTTCACACCCTCATCCACCAGCACATCATTCATCTTCTGACGCACCTCGGCCCCGAACGCATTGGCGCGATCGCAGATATCCGTGCTCTCGATGATCTCCAGCGTCGCGACAGCGGCCGCGGCGGTCACCGGGTTCGCGTTGAACGTGCCCGGGTGATAGACGCGCTCCTGCCCCGACGCCTTGGTCACCTTGAAATCCAGCCAGTCCAGGACATCCTTCCGCGCCGCCACCGCGCCGCCCGGCAACCCGCCGGCCGCGATCTTCGCCAGCGTCGTGATATCCGGCGTCACCCCGAATTCCTGCTGCGCCCCACCCCGAGACACCCGGAACCCGGTCACCACCTCATCGAAAATCAGCAGCGCGCCCGCCTGCTTGGTCAAATCCCGCAGCACATGCAGGAACGAGGGCAGGATCGGCATCTTGCCGAAATTGCCGCCCGTCGGTTCCAGGATGACCGCCGCGATATCCTTGTGGTCGTTGAAGATCCGCGTGATCCCGTCAACATCGTTCGGATCGCACAGCAGCACGTGGTCGGAAATCCCCGCCAGCACGCCGCTCGTCGGTGTGCCGTCAAAATGGCTCGTATGGCCGCTGGTCATGTGATCGTGCCAGCCGTGGAAATGTCCGCGGAACCGCACCAGCTTCGACCGCCCGGTCTGCGCCCGCGCCAGGCGCAGCGCCATCAGCGTCGCCTCGGTCCCCGATCCCGTGAACCGCACCCGCTCCGCCGAGGGCACCATCCGCGTGATCAGTTCCGCCCAGCGCAGCTCCATCTCATGGCAGGCGCCGAAATGCGTGCCCTTTTCCAGCGCCGCATGCACCGCCTTCATCACCGTCGGATGGTTGTGGCCCAGGATCAGAGCGCCATGACCGCCGAAATAGTCGACATATTTATTCCCATCGACATCCCACTTCACCGGCCCCAGCGCGTGATCCACATAGATCGGATACGGATCAAACTGCCGGCTGTCATGCGCCAGTCCGCTCGGCAGCAGCGACTGCGCCCGTTCCGACAGACGCGCCGAACCGGGAGTCATCGCCAGATAGGCATCAAGCAACGTCGTGTTCGGCAAGGTCGTGGCGGACATGGAGGAAAACCTTTCATTCGGCGGCACGTGCAGGCTTGCAAACCCACCCCGTGCTTGTCCAGATGCGATTGCATCAACAGGGGCGCGACATGGTCGAAAAGTGGCAGTTCTGGATCGATCGCGGCGGCACATTCACCGATATCGTCGCCCGCGACCCGCAAGGCCGGCTGACCACGCACAAACTCCTGAGCGAAAACCCCGGCCGCTACCGCGATGCCGCCATCGCCGGCATCAAGACCATGCTCGGCCTGAATCTGACGCAGCCGATCCCCGCCGGCCTGATCGACGCCGTGAAAATGGGCACGACTGTCGCTACAAACGCCTTGCTGGAACGCAAGGGCGAACGAGTCCTGCTGGTGGTCAACAAGGGCTTCGCCGACGCGCTGCGCATCGGCAACCAGGCCCGCCCGCGTTTGTTCGACCTGAAGATCACCCTGCCGACGATGCTGTACGAACTGGTGCGGGAAGTCCCCGGCCGCGTCGCCGTCGATGGAACCGAGATCGAACCCCTCGACGAGACCGCCGCCCGCGCGATCTTCGCCGAAGCCCGCGCCGCGGGGATCGAGGCCTGTGCGATCGTGCTGATGCACGCCTGGAAATACCCCGCCCACGAACAGCGTTTGGCTGAACTGGCGCGGGAAGCCGGCCTGACCCAGGTGTCCGTCAGCCACGTCGTCAGTCCGCTGCTGCGCCTGGTGCCGCGCGGCGACACGACCGTCGTCGACGCCTATCTGTCCCCGATCCTCCGCCGCTATGTAGACCAGGTGGCCAGCGAACTCGGTGGCACGCGTCTGTATTTCATGCAGTCGAATGGCGGCTTGGCCGAGGCCGGTGGCTTCCAGGGCAAGGACGCCATCCTCTCCGGCCCGGCCGGCGGCATCGTCGGCGCCGCCCGCACCGCCGGCATGGCGGGGCTGGACCGGATCATCGGCTTCGACATGGGCGGCACTTCGACCGATGTCGCCCTCTATGCCGGCGCGTTTGAGCGTGCGTTTGAAACCGCCGTCGCCGGCGTTCGGATGCGGGCGCCCATGATGGCGATCAACACGGTCGCGGCGGGTGGAGGGTCCATCCTCCACTTCGACGGCGCACGCATGCGGGTGGGGCCGGACTCCGCCGGCGCCGACCCGGGGCCGGCGTGCTACCGGCGCGGCGGGCCGCTGACCGTGACGGATGCAAATGTCTGCGTGGGCAAGATCCAGCCGGCGCATTTCCCGGCGATCTTCGGCCCGAACGGCGACGAACCGCTGGATGCCGAAGTCGTGCGGGAAAAATTCGCCGCCCTGGCCGCCGAGGTCTCGGCCGCGACGGGGGAAACCCGCACCGCCGAACAGGTCGCCGAGGGGTTCCTCGCGATCGCCGTCGCCAACATGGCGAACGCAATCAAGCAGGTGTCGGTGCAGAAGGGCCACGACGCGACCCGCTTCGCCCTGCAATGCTTCGGCGGCGCCGGTGGGCAGCATGCCTGCCTGGTGGCGGATGCGCTGGGGATGGAGACGGTGTTCATCCACCCGTTTGCTGGGGTTCTATCGGCATACGGCATGGGCCTGGCGGACCAGACCGCGATGCGGGAGCAGGCGGTCGAAGCGACACTGGCCGAGGATGCCTTGCCCGGGCTTTACACGCTGGCTGACCGTTTGGGAGAGGAAACCCGCGCCGCCCTGCAAGCCCAAGGCGCGGATTCCGCGACCGTGACGACAACGGCGTCGGTGCACCTCCGCTACGCGGGAACCGAGGCCGCGTTGGTCGTGACGTTGCCACCACGCCCCCCCTCCCCTTGTGGGAGGGGGCCGGGGGGAGGGGGCGATCCAAACTCCGACCAGGGGGCTGCCCCCCCTCCCCCCAACCCCCTCCCTCCAGGGGAGGAGGGGCGTGGCAAGACCATCATTGCCACCCTCACCGAAGCCTTCACCACCGCCCACCGCGCCCGCTTCGGCTTCGTCACCCCCGGCCGCCCGCTGATCGTGGAGGCCGTCGCCGTCGAAGCAGTCGCCCCCGGTGAAGCCGTCAGCGAGGCCACGCTGCCCAACCGCGCCGCCGGCGGCCCGACAGTCGTCGATACAATCGACCTGTTCACCACCAGTACGCCCCTCCGCGCGCCCGTCTACGACCGCACCGACCTCCTCGCCGGCGACCATCTCCGTGGCCCTGCGCTGATCCGGGAAGCCAACGCCACCACCGTCGTCGAACCCGGCTGGGAAGCCGAGGTCACCAGCCTCGACCACATGCTCCTCCGCCGCGTGGAGGCATTGCCCACCCGTGTCGCCCCGGGCAGCAGCCGTCCCGATCCCGTCCTGCTCGAACTGTTCAACAACCTGTTCATGAACGTCGCCGAACAGACCGGCGCCGTCCTGCAGAACACATCCATGAGCGTGAACATCAAGGAGCGGCTGGATTTCTCCTGCGCCATCTTCGACGGCGAGGGCGGCCTGGTGGCCAACGCGCCGCACGTGCCCGTCCATCTGGGCGCCATGGGCGAAAGCGTGCGCACCGTCCTGAACAACCGCCGCCACACACTGAAACCCGGCGACGTCATCGCGCTGAACAACCCGTTCAACGGCGGCACCCACCTGCCCGATGTCACCGTCATCACCCCCGTCTTCAACCATGACGGCACCGCGATCCACTTCTTCCTCGGCAGCCGCGGCCATCACGCCGATATCGGCGGCATCACCCCAGGCTCCACCCCGCCACTGTCCCGCACGCTGGAGGAGGAAGGCGTCGTCATCGACGATTTCCTGCTCGTCGATGGCGGCCACTTCCGCGAATCCGAGTTCCGCGCCCTCCTCGCCAGCGCCCGCTACCCGGCCCGCAGCCCCGATGTGAACGTGGCCGATATCAAGGCCCAGGTCGCCGCCAACGAGAAAGGCGTCCAGGAACTCACCCGCATCATCGCGCAGTACGGCTGGGAAACCGTCAGTGCGTATATGCGCCACGTCATGGACAACGCCGAGGAATCCGTCCGCCGCGTCATCGATCGCCTCGGCGCCGGATCCTTCGACTACACGATGGACAACGGCAGGCCGCTGCGTGTCGCCGTCAGCGTCGACCGAGCCTCCCGCACCGCCACGATCGACTTCACCGGCACCGGTTCGCAGGACAGCGGCAACTTCAACTCCCCACCCGCCGTCACGCGCGCCGTGGTGCTGTATGTCTTCCGCTGCCTCGTCGGCGACGACATCCCGCTGAACGACGGCTGCCTCAAGCCGCTGAAGCTGATCGTGCCCGATGGCAGCTTCCTCTCACCGCATCCCGGCGCCGCCGTCGTCGCCGGCAACACCGAGGTCTCCCAGGCCACCTGCAACGCCGTCTTCGGGGCCCTCGGCGCCATCGCCTGTTCCCAGGCCACGATGAACAACTTCCTGTTCGGGGACGAAACCCGCCAGTACTACGAAACGATCTGCGGCGGCACCGGCGCCGGCCCGGGCTTCGACGGCGTCGCCGCCATCCAGACCCACATGACCAACACCCGCATGACGGACCCGGAGGTCTTCGAACTCCGCTACCCCGTCCGGCTGGAAAAGTTCGGCATCCGCCAAGGCTCGGGCGGCGGCGGCCAATGGCACGGCGGCGACGGCGCCGAACGCCGCGTGCGGTTCCTGGAGCCGATGACCGCGATCATCGTCTCCTCCCGTCGCAACGTCGCCCCCTTCGGCCTGGCCGGCGGAGCGGACGGGCTGCGCGGCGAACAATGGGTCGAACGCGCGGAAGGCTCAAAGGAAATCCTGACCGGCACCGACAAGGCGGAAATGCGCCCCGGGGACCTGTTCGCGATCCTGACCCCCGGCGGCGGCGGCTACGGCGGATCGGCCTGAACCGGGACCTCAATATTTTGGACGCCCGAAAACGCGTGTGATACGGTCGAGCCATGCTACCAATGCGATTGATCCGCCGGACGTTGTTGCTCACCGTATGCCTGCTTTCAGCATGCGCGGCCGCCGATCCGGCGACATCCGCGGACGGCGTTCGTCCGACGCCGCGGACCATGGGTCCACTGTCCGCCTACCTGACCGGCCGGATCGCGCTGTCCAACGCCGACTACGACCTCGCCGCGGAAGCCCTGCTGGTCGCGTTGGAATCCAACCCCGACAGCGTGGACCTGCGACACCAGGCCTTTACCGCCACGCTGATCGCCGGCCGGCCGGAGGCTGAGAAGCTCGCAAGGGCCATCCCCGAAAATCCGATCGCGCAAATGCTGCTGGGCAGCACCGACGCCAAGGCCGGGCGCTGGAGCCAGGCGGAACGCCGGTTCACCGAAATCCCGCACCAAGGCCCGATGCAGGTCATCCAGCCCATCCTTGTGGCCTGGACCAAGCAAGGGGCGGGCCGCACGGACGACGCCCTGTCCATGATGCGGGCCGTGATGGAGATCCAGGGCACGCGCGGCGCCCTGCTGCCCCTGCACGCGGCCTTGATCTCCGATCAGGCGGACCGTCGGCGCGACGCCGACCAGTTCTACCAGATGGCCGCGGCCGATCGGGCCGGGATGAACATCCGACTGGCCTACCTGATCGCCGGCTGGAACGCCCGCACCAGCCGTCCCGAGAACGCGCAACGCCTGCTGGACCAGATTCAGGAAGCCGTACCCGACGCCGCCATCCTGGCGCCCGGCCTGTCCGGCGCGCTCACCACCCGCCCGGTCGAGTCTTCGACCGATGGGCTGGCGGAGGTCTTCCTGGCACTCGGCTCCTCCCTCCGGTCGGCGAATACCAACGATCTGGCCTTGATGATCCTTGGCCTCGCGCTCCAACTCCGCCCCGATTTCTCCGCCGCTCGGCTGGCCATGTCGGACATCCATTCCAGCCGCCAGCATAACCAGGCGGCGCTTGCGGTGCTCATGCCCATTCCCGCGCGGGACATGCTCAACCCGATCGTGCGCCTGCGCCAGGCGTCATTGCTGGAACGGACGGGGCGCACGGATCAGGCGGTAGCGATGTTGCGGGAGCTGTCACGCGACGTGCCCCGGAGCGGCGTTCCAGGCCGGCATCTGGGGGATATCTACCGCGCCAAGTCGCGGTTCAAGGACGCCATCATCGCCTACGACCAGGCGATCGCCCAGACACCCGGCATCACCGCATCCGATTGGATCCTGTTCTACCACCGGGGCATCGCGCTCGACCGCGACGGCCAGTGGGATAAGGCTCAGGCGGATTTCGAGCAGGCCTTGGTGCTCGCTCCCGACCAGCCCTATGCGCTGAACTACCTCGCGTATTCCTGGACCGAGCGGGGGCAGAACCTGACACAGGCGCGCGCCATGCTCGAAAAGGCCCTGCGCGCCCGCCCGAATGACGGCGCCATCACCGATAGCCTGGGCTGGGTTCTGTTCCGCATGGGCAACCTGCCCGAGGCCGTGCGGCTGTTGGAGCGCGCCAGCGAACTGGAACCAGATGACCCCACGATCAGCAGCCATCTGGGCGATGTCTACTGGGCCGTCGGGCGCCGGATCGAGGCTTTGTATCAGTGGCGCAGAGCGCTGACGCTGAACCCTCCGCCGGAGGAGATGGCGCAGTTGGAGGAGAAGATCAGGCCCGAATACAGCGGTCCCCGCTGATCCATGCCCGCTGCCATCGCCGAACACGCGCCCGCCAAGATCAACCTGTTTCTGCATATCACTGGCCGGCGGGCGGACGGGTACCACCTGCTGGACAGCCTTGCGGTGTTCACCCGTGCCGGTGACACGGTAACGGCGACGGCAGCCGAGGACCTTTCGTTGCATCTGGAAGGACCCTTTGGTGCGGCGCTGACGGCGGAACCGGACAATCTGGTGCTGCGCGCCGCGCGCGCCCTGGCGCGGGAGGCCGGCATTCCCGCCCAGGCGCGCCTGACCTTGCGGAAGGAATTGCCGATCGCGTCCGGCATTGGCGGCGGGTCGGCCGATGCCGCCGCGGCCTTGCGCGCGCTGATCCGGCTCTGGAACCTGCGGCCGGAGGCGGAAGCATTGGCCGCGCTCGCGTTGCGGCTGGGCGCGGATGTGCCGGTCTGCATCGCCAGCGAGGCGGCTCGGATGGGAGGGATCGGAGAGGTGCTGACCGCCGCCCCACGCCTGCCAGACTGCGGGATCGTGCTGGTCAATCCGGGCGTGTCCGTTTCAACGCCCGAGGTCTTCAGGGCACGCCAAGGGGGGGGCTCCCCGCCTGCCGATCTGCCCCCGGCCTGGGATACGCCCGCGGCGATGGCGGCGGATCTGGGCCGGTTCACCAATGACCTGGCAGCGGCGGCCATAACGTTGCGTCCCCAGATCGCGGATGTGCTGGCGGCGCTGGACGCATTGCCCGGCTGCCTGCTGGCGCGCATGAGCGGGTCCGGCGCGACGTGCTTCGGCCTGTTCGCCAGCGCCGAGGCCGCCGAACGCGCGACATCCGGGATCAATACTCCAGGCTGGTGGCGTTGGGGCGGGGGGTTGTTCCCGGGTTGAGGCAGAGCGGTTGGGTGCCGATGTCCCCCGCACGCCTGCATGTCCCTAAGCGGCGGCGGCCATCCGGCCCCGGATCATGTCCGCCGCCTTCTCCGCGATCATGATCGTCGGCGCGTTCGTATTACCGGACGCCACGATCGGCATGATGGAGGCATCGACCACCCGCAGCCCGTCCATCCCGTGCACCCGCAACCGCTCATCCACCACAGCCATCGGGTCGGGTCCCATCCGGCAGGTGCTGGTCGGGTGATACACCGTGCCACCGTATTGACGGGCGTAGTTCAGCAACTCGGCGTCCGTGTTCACATCGGGGCCGGGCAGATACTCGGACTCGACATAGCGCGACAGAAGCGGGTTCTTCAGCAGTCCACGGGCGATCTTCAGCCCATCCACGATCGTGCGCTGGTCGTTCGGATCGGTCAGGTAGTTCGGGATCATCGCGGGCGCGTCGAACGGGTTGGCGGATTTCAACTTGATCTCGCCCCGGCTGTCCGGCCGCAACTGATAGGCGATGACGGTAAAGCCCGAGAATTTGTGCAACCCCGCCGCCGGATTATCCAAACTGAACGGCGAAATCGAGATCTTGATGTCCGGGGACGCAAGCTCGGGGCGCGTGCGCGCGAACAGCGCCACCGGCCCCGCCGCCATGGTCAGCGGCCCATCCCGGTGCAGCAGATAGCGGATGCCGACTCCCAGCTTTTTCAGCGGGTTCATCATCACATCGTTGAACGTGATCGGCTGGCTGCAGCGCAGCTTCACGGCCGAGGAATAATGGTCCTGCAAGCACTGCCCCACGCCCGGCAGATGATGCACGGGATCGATGCCCATTTCGGTCAGATGCGCCGCCGGCCCGATGCCCGACAGCATCATGATATGCGGGGAGCCAATCGCACCGCCGCACAGAACCACCTCCCGCTTCGCGCGGATCACGCGGGACACGCCGCCCTGGCTATAGGACACACCGACCGCGCGCCTGCCTTCCATCAACACACGCTCGGTCGTTGCCTGTGTAATCACCGTCAGGTTCGGCCGCTTGCGCGCGGGATGCAGGTAGGCGACCGCGGTCGAACAACGGCGGCCGTTGCGCGTGGTGGTCTGCTGATAGCCGACGCCCTCCTGTGACGCGCCGTTGAAATCCTTGTTGCGGGGATAGCCGGCTTCCACCGCGGCTTCGATGAACGAGTCGCAGATCGGATGGCTGTAGGTCGGGTCGGAGACCGCGAGCGGCCCGTCGCCGCCGTGATAATCATCGCGAAAGGTCTGCTGGTCCTCGGACCGGCGAAAATACGGCAGCACGTCCTGGAACGACCACCCCGCGTTGCCCAATTGGCGCCAGTGGTCGAAATCCTCGTGCTGGCCGCGGATATAGACCATGCCGTTGATCGACGATGATCCTCCCAGCACCTTGCCGCGCGGCCAGAAGATCGAACGGCCATTGGTGCTGGCATCCGGCTCGGTGCGGAACATCCAGTTGACGGCGGGATTGGCGAAGGTCTTGCCGTAGCCGAGGGGGATGTGGATCCACATGTTCTTGTCTTCGCCGCCGGCTTCCAGCAGCACGACTCGGGTGGCGGGGTCCTCGGTCAGGCGGGCCGCCATGACGCAACCGGCCGAGCCAGCGCCCACGATGATGAAATCGGCGTCCAATTCGGCCTGCTGCGCCATCGTTTCGTCCCCTCTGGCCATGATTGTTGTGTGACAATCGGCTTCTGGTTGGAACTATACGGTGGCGGCGCGTTTCCGCCAGGGTGGCGCTATGCGCGCCGCCGCAGCGCCAGGCCGGCCCCGCACAGCATGAGCGTCATGCCGATGCCATGGCCCCAATCCAGTTTCTCCCCGAACAGGGAACTGCCCAGGACCACCGCGATGACCGGAGAGATGAACGCATAGGTCCCGGGCCGGCTGGCGCCCCATTCCCGCACCAGCAGGAAATACATCGTCGTGGCCATCAAGGCCGCTGGAATCACGAGGTAGAGCCAGGCCAGGAACGCCGGCCAGCCCCATTGAAACGACAGCGCCGCCCAGCCGCCTGGCTCCAGCGGAACGGAGAAGATCAGCAGGATGCCGCCGCCGATCACATCCGTCAGCGCGGCCAGTTGGATGGGCGCGAGCTGGCGCATCATCGGCCGGGTCAACACGGAGCCCAGGGAGTAGGAGAGGCAGCCGATCACGACTCCGCTGGCGCCGATGACTTCCCAGACATCCAGCGTGCCGGCCACGGCGTCTGGCCCGAACAGCAGCAGGACTCCCGCCACGCCGAGCGCGATGGCGCCGACCTGGCGCCATGAGAGACGCTCCTGCCCCAGACCGACGCTGAACATCAGCAGGAAGATGGGCGTGAGGCCGGAGCTGATGACCGCCGCGAGGCCGGCGGTGATGTGCAGCAGGCCGTAGAGCTGGATCACCTGGTTCAGCGTGACCAGCAAAATGGACACGCCAATCAGGCGCCAGACCAAACGCGGGGGCGGCAGGATACGCTCCCCCCGCCAGCGCAGCCACAGCATCAGGATCAGACCGGCCGTCAGCCACCGCAGGCCGGCAAAGACGCCGGGGGGCACGGTTGCGATGCCGACCTTCATGGCGAGCCACGTCGTGCCCCAGATCAGGCAGATGAAGGCGAACATGGCGCGCAGACGCGCGGCAGGGGACAGAGGCATGCGTGGGAGGAGCGGCGCGGGCGCGCCGGCGGGTGATCCGCCAGCGTCCCAGCGTGGATCAGACGGCGGGCGCGACCACGTTGATCAGTTGCCGCAGCCGGGAACCGCCGGCCGGCCCCTTGAGGGCTTCCCGCCAGCTTGCCTCGGCGACTCGCTGGTGGGCGCTGATGGCTTCGTCGGCGCCGGTAATCATGGCGACGCCGGTGTGGGCGCTGGGATGGGCATCGGGGCGGAACGGGTTGATCGCGAGGCTGACCCGATCCCGCGCGCGGAGGATCTTGAACGCCGAACTCGGCTCCGGCCCGACCAGCAGGCCGAATTGCAGGCCCATCGGTTCGGTTTCCATCAGCGTGGCCATGTTCTCGACCTCACTGACCGCGACATCGCGGCAGATGCGGCGCACGCGTTCGGATACGGCGATGCCGCCCGCGACCCCGGTTTCCAGCAGATGCTGGACGGCGGACAGGGACACCATAGCGATGATGCCGGGGCGGCGCATGGAGTACATCCGCTTGCGGGCGGCCAGGATGCCCAGGACCTGTTCGGCCAGGCTGCGCATCGCCACGCGTTCGGCGCCGGCCTGGTCCGCGGCTTCGTCGAACGCCTCCGCCAGGGCCGAGTCGTACGAATCGGAGGTGGTCAGGTAGCAGATTGGTCCGAACAGCTGGAGGATCTGATCCGCTGTTTCCTCGACCTGCCGAATGCGTTCAAAATAGCCAATGGGTCGGTTGTAATACTCGACTCCGATCCCCAGCAGGGACAACGGCGAAATTTTGAGCAGTTCGGCCAAACGCTTGATGGTGTCGAGCTTGATCACCTCGCCTTTTTCATAGCGATAGAGCGCGGCGCGCGACACACCCAGACGGGCGGCGATTTCTTCCGCCCGAAGGCCGGATTCCAGCCGATAAGCCCGCAACTGCTGGCCGATTTCGGTGAAACGCATCGACATGTCTGGTAAAACTCCCCTATGCGACAAGGGCCTAGGGGCACCCCCGCCGCACGATGTCTGCTCCCCGTCCCCATCTTTGCACACGGAAGTGACCACGTGTCTCAGAAGGGGAGCATTCACCACCATAAGTCATATCATGAGGCAAACTCAACCCCCAATTTCACCGCATGGGACACCCTTGAGTAGCCAGGCAGGGTTTATTCGTAACTCCCAAGCCCCCCACCGTGAGCAAGAAAGGCGCTCGTGGAGGTACGGCGGGGCCAGCGTTATCCGGATAAAGCGAGGATGAGTGAAGCCGGCGTGGTCGAGAGGGCCGTGAGAAGATTCCAACCTTGTTTCCGGGCGG